>CAYGBP010000124.1:0-2370 GCA_964348105.1 uncultured Nitrospirota bacterium | reverse complement strand
TGGCCGGAGACGTAGACGAAGGTCACCCGAACACCACGCGAAGTCGGTCTTCCAGGACTTCGTGCTCGTAGCGGGCCTCGTTGAGGTTTAGATGGGGCTTGTTGTCGAAATCCTCCACGTCGTTGTTGGTCCCGGTCGTATTGCCGTTCGGGGCCGTAAAGACGGGGGGGATGGCCGACAGCCCGGCCCCCTGGACCACGTCCAGTCGAAAGAGAAACGAGCCGCGCTCATGCGCCGGGAATTCCAGGAAGAGGTCGGCCGACATGGACCCCTCGCCCCGATCCCCTCCGAAGCGGTCTTCGTTATTCAGGCTTCCCTGCAGAATGCCCGTGAACCCCCCGCTGATGGTGGCTTTATGCAGCCCCCGGACCGGGTGCAAAAGATGGCCCTTCTCATCCCGCACCTCGGCCTCCCGTTCCTCAATCTCCTTCACCCTTTCCTTAAGCTGCTCGATCTCGCGTCGCAGCTCGTCGACTTCCGCGGCCCAGAGCGCCGATCCCGTCCCGATCGATAAGATCAGGAATAGTGACTGAACGATTCTGGCAATAACGTTCATCCCCTGCTCCTTTTCGCTTGTCCCGTTGCCCCATTAACTGGCTTTACCCGCCGATTCAGCCGATGGTTGAATTTTGGGATAGGTTTACGTATCATGCTGCTGCAGCCAACGGTTCGTGCTATTTTTTTATCATTCATTGATAGGTCGTGTTACTATAAAAATAAAGATAACACACACATTATTTGGTGTCAAGCAGAAACAGGCGAAGGCGGCAACTGCAGGAAAAACCAGGCCCTTTTTCCCATCCGGAGTATTTGAACCCCATGGTTCCAATGATCGATACGCATGCCCACCTGCATGATCCCCAGTTTGATCCCGATCGGGAGCAGGTCTTAGACCGCGCCCGACAGGCCGGCGTCGAGCGGCTGGTGACCATCGGCACGGATCTTGAGACCAGCCGCCAGGCCGTGGCAACGGCTTCTCGCCACCCGGCCGTGTATGCCACCGTCGGCATACACCCGCACGATGTGAAAACCATCCAGGCCGACACCCTGGCGAAGCTACAGGAACTGGCCGGAAATCCCCGGGTGGTCGCCTATGGCGAAATCGGCCTGGACTTCTACTACATGCACTCGCCCAAGGCGCTGCAGATCCAGTACTTTCGCGGCCAGATCCGCTTGGCCAAAAGCATCGGACTGCCCATGGTGATCCACTCCCGGGAGGCTCCGGACGAGACCCTTGCGATCCTGCGCGAGGAGGGGGCGGAAGAGGTCGGGGGAATCCTTCACTGCTTCGCCGGCGATTTGAAGATGGCCCGGCAGGCCATCGATCTCAATTTTTTCATCTCCTTTTCAGGAATTCTGACGTTCAATAACGCAACCGGCCTTCATGCCGTGGCCCGTGAAATCCCCATGGAGCGCCTTCTGATTGAAACGGACTGCCCCTACCTGGCGCCTGTCCCGCATCGCGGAAAGCGCAATGAGCCCGCCTTTGTCCGGCTGACTGCCGAAAAAGTGGCCCAGCTGCGCGGCCTTCCGCTGAATGACGTGGCCCGGCAGACCGTCGAAAATTCCCGCAAAATCTTCCGCGCCATGGTCTAGACCCGTTTTTGACAGTTCCCGGGGTCGGTGGTAAAGTTATTGGAAGATAAGGGAATTTTCATGGGATCCCCCCTAAGCTTCGGAAAATACCTGCTCATCGACAAGATCGGCACCGGCGGCATGGCCGAGTTGTACCTGGCCAAGCAGACGGGGCTTCAGGGCTTCGAAAAAGTCATCGCCATCAAGCGCATCCTTCCGCACCTGACGCAGGACAACGAGTTCGTCAACATGTTCATCAACGAGGCCAAGCTGGCCGCCCTCCTCAGCCACCAGAACATCGTCCAGATCTTCGACCTGGGTCACGTAGACGGAGTTTACTACATCGCCATGGAATACCTGATGGGCAAGGATCTGAGGACGGTCCTGCGCAAGCGCCGCGAGACCGGAACCCTGATCCCCATCGATCTGGCCGTGATGATCACGGCGCGGGTCTGCAGCGGGTTGGACTACGCCCACCGAAAAAACGACCTTTCGGGCAATGATCTGCATATCGTGCATCGCGACGTAAGCCCCCAGAACATCCTCATCTCATATGAGGGCGAAGTGAAGATCGTCGACTTCGGGATCGCGAAGGCGGCCTCCAGCGGGTCTGAAACCCGGGCCGGTGTCCTGAAGGGAAAACTGGCTTACATGTCGCCCGAGCAGGCGTGGGGGAAGACCATCGACCGTCGTTCGGATGTTTTCGCCACAGGGGTGGTCCTGCATGAGATGCTCACCGGCGAGCGGCCCTTCAAGGCCGGGAGCGACTTCGAACTGTTTGAAAGAGTTAGGGAG
>CAYGBP010000123.1:4033-6189 GCA_964348105.1 uncultured Nitrospirota bacterium | reverse complement strand
TCTAGGGGGTGGAACCCCCTAGATTCGGGGGTTTGGAAAGGGGCCTCGAACCAGGCCCCTTTCCCCGGGGTGTGGGGCTGGAGGCCCCACCTGTTAAAAATTTACAACAATATTACCAGAATCAGAATATTTCTTTCCAGGATAACGGAGCATTGTTAAATTACATATTTTGAACTTGATCGTCAAGGCACAGGGCGGATAATTCCATAGAATACAGCAATTTAGAATAAGCCAACCTTTCCCCGGAGGGATTGTGCAAACCGACTCACACGGGAACGAAGCAACTGCTCAAGTAAGAAAGCGATCGGTTTAGCGACAGCACCGAAACCACTTTTTCTCAAGCGGCCGGTACTGCGACCAGGGACGGCTCACGCTGCTGCAGCGAAAATAGCCCCGCTCCACGGCATCGAAGGGCTGCGTGGAGGTCTCGTAGACCCAACTGTCCACCCACTGCGGCTGCCGCCCCGGCATGTCCTCCACACCGTTGATGGGGGAGCCGTCGCAGGCATCCATCCATTCCCTGATCGTGCAAAGGCGTTTCCCGCGCGCATGGCAATAGTCGGCCGACCCGTACCAAGTCAGGCCCGAGGTGATCTGGTTTCGATCGATGCAGTACTCCCCCATGTCCACCATCTCGCCCGGGCAGGACAGCGCCGTGGGCGGATGCTCGATCCGGCCCCCCAGGATTTTGGTGCGTGGCAGGACTTCTTCCCCCGCTTCAAGTCGGATCCCGAGCCAGGGGTCCAGGCTGAATAGGACCTCGGCCCCGCCCGGATGGCGCTCGAATGGCTCCACCGCCCCGAGCAGGACATGGAACCGCCCTTCGGTCACCTCCACCGTTTGAACTTCTCTCCACAGCGGCTCGCCGCCCTGATCGGCTTCATAGAGTGAAAAAACGATTGCCCGCCGCCCGTTCACGGGCTCCCCCGTCACAGAATCGGTGACTAGCCCCTGATAGTTGATCAGGGTGCGGGGCATGGCGGGCTCGGGCCGCTCCGCCGCCGTCAGGCGATCGATCGAGGGCAGAAAAACGACGACGGCCAGCACCATCAAAAAGGCGGTCCTGATGGAGCGTGAAAACATTCCGTCCTCCGACTGACCGGGGGAGACGCCGACTCGTTCAGGATATCCAAGCAGACCGGCCGTGTCAATATGAAACAGGCATGGCCCGCCGCCGGCGATCGGCAGGCGCTTGGATGCAAGGCACCCGTTTTGCTATAATAACCCTGCCATTTCGATTGAGTCGTTTTTGACCATGATTCGATTATTCCAGCCTCATGCCGGTCGCCTGATCCTGATCGGCCTTCTCGCCGCCGGCAGCGCTCTGCTCGCGCCGACGGGGCCGGTGAGATCCGCGCCTCCGACCGGGGCCGACGGAGGCATCCTGGCCGAGATCTTTCTGGCCCGGGAGATCAAAGGCCGGGAGGCCGAGCTTCGGCGTGAGTTGGAATCGATCTCCATCACGCGGGTGCGGATTCAGTATCACCGGATGGGACATCCCCCCCGCAACCTGGCCATCGGCAAGAATGTCCCCGCCCCCGTCGCCCGGGAGGTGATCCGTCTGGCCAATCGCTACAACGACGGAATCCGGTTTCTGCTTCCGCAGATCCGTTTTTTTCCGGATTACGTGGCCATCGGCTCCTCGGCCTTCGACGAGGCCAGCAATATTCCGATCGCCCCCGAGGACCTGGCCAGGCTTCAGGACCCCGCCCTCTCATCCGAGGAATTTCACGCGCTTTATCGTCAACTGACGGGGGAAGACCGCTGGCCCTGAGACGCCCGCCCTTCCGGCCCCCGGGCGGATTCGGTTGCCTTCCCAAATCCAGGTGTGCTAAGGTACTCTGAAGAGAGGCAAAACCATGCTGGAACTCGAAGAGGTTCAAACCCGGCTGTTGGCCATTCAATGTCCGATCTGCCGGGAATCGAAATTCGCGATGACCCCCCGGGCGGAGTCGAGCTTCGCCGAGTCCATTCACAAGGCCCGCTGCCTGAACTGCGCCTATATGTTCCCGGTCAACATCCCTACCCGCCCCATCGAGCAGGTGGACCCCGACGTGGCCGAGTGGCTCAAGGTCGCCTCCTGCCCCTCCTGCTCGAAGCGTGGCGCCGACCTGGATTTTCGCTGCACCCCCAGTGTCCGGCAGAGCCTGTATTTC
>CAYGBP010000123.1:1806-4023 GCA_964348105.1 uncultured Nitrospirota bacterium | reverse complement strand
GTGCCACCGGATCACCCCTTCCACGAAAACGCCCCCATGGAGGCCTACGAGTAGATACCGGAGGCGAAAGGGTTGGCAGCCTCCAACCGACTGTATTTTAGGTCGCCCCCCCGGCCCGGGATCGTCACTCACCCCACAGGTCATCGTCGTATCGATGGACACTCAACCGCCGTTTCTCCTGTTTTTAAAAGCTTTTTTCGTGTTGCCATGCCCGCCGGCATTATGCTATAAATTATCTTATGCTGACTGAAACGAGAGATTCCCTGACGAATGTGGCGACGGCGCTTGAAAATCTGAATCGCGCGCTGGAAGCCGAGCTGGCCGACATGGAGAAGAACGGAACGCCGGCGGCGAAGATCGAGCATGTCCGGGCCGGTGTGAAGGCCATCAAGGACTGCGGCAATATGCTGATGATCTGGTCGGATTACATCGCGCGGGGAGACCTCGGCAGCGAACCGGATGACCCGGAAGCCCGCCGGGACCCCTTCCCGCGTTGAGCCGTCATATCGTTAGACCGAACTGATACCCAGGAGGCGCGTGAAGATATGTCGAATGTGACGATTGATGAAGCCCGTAAGATTCTCGATATCGTGATCGGCCCGGAGGACATCGCGGCCAAGGTCCCTGAGCTCAAATTCGGTTCTGCCGACGATCTGCTCAAAGCCAACGAGTTATCGGCCCTTCCACCGCTGCCCTCGAAGGAAAAACTCGAGCAGGCCAAGGAGCAGAAAAAGGCACTGATCTTCCGTGTCGGTCGTGACGCCGAAGGCAAGCCGGTCACGCTCATCCACCTGAAGGAAAGATTCGGGGCACTGATTTATTCCAGCTGGTTTCTGAAGCCCGCGGCTTCCTTCGCCGCCGAGCCCTTGCAGGCCGGATGGGCGCTGGTAGATCTGGATCCCATGCCCGGCTCGGAGGAGCACACCTACGAGGAGCAGATCGCCTTCGCGAAGGAAAAGCAGGTTCAGCTCAAGTCCCCGGCGGCCGACGCCTACGATCTGCTGTTGGCTTTCAAGGCGACGGGAAAATATTACCGGGACTGCCCCCATAACGGCCGAACTTCGGTCGTCATCGGCAAGCAGCCCGTCAAGATCAGCCACTTCGACAAAGGCGGGATGTGCATCTCGACGGGTTGGGGCGCCACGGTGAAATCTCCCGAGATCGGCGCCGCGACCGAAATGATCCTGGCCTGATCGGTCGGTCCCCGACCTGCTTACCGGTCGCCGCTCAAGCGTTCCAGCGCCTGGAAATATTTCTCGCTTGTCTTCTGAACGATCTCATCGGGCAGGTGGGGCGGAGGCGGGTTGTGGTCCCAGGACACCGAATCCAGATAATCCCTCACGAACTGCTTGTCAAAGCTGGGCTGGCCGCCGCCCGGACGATACTCGTCCAGCGGCCAGAAGCGGGATGAATCCGGCGTCAAGACCTCGTCAATCAGGATCAATTCGCCTGTGGACGGCCGGATCCCGAACTCGAACTTCGTATCCGCGATAATGATTCCCCGCGCCTCGGCGTAAGCGGCGGCCCGTTCGTAGATTTGCACGCTGGCCGCCTGGGCGCGCTCGGCCATCTCGTCTCCCACGAGCTTCTTCATCGTGGGAATATCGATGTTCACGTCATGCCCTTCATCAGCCTTCGTTGAAGGGGTGAAGAGCGGCTCCGGCAGCCGGTCGGACTCCCTTAGTCCACCGGGAAGCTGCTGGCCGCAAACCTTTCCTTTAGCTTTGTAATCCTTCCAACCCGATCCCGAGAGATAGCCGCGAACGATGCACTCCACCGGGAGCGGTCGCACCTTCTCCACCAGCATGCTGCGGCCTTCCAGGATCTCCTGATGCGCCTGGCACGCTTCCGGAAATTTCCGGACATCCATCGTCACCAGGTGATGCGGGACCAGATCATTCATTTGATCGATCCAGTCGAACCAGAAGCGGGATAACTGCGTCAGCACGTACCCTTTTCCCGGAATTCCCTCTGCAAGGACCACATCGAAGGCCGAAATCCGATCGCTCGCGATCAGCAGCAGATGGTCCCCCAGATCGTAAATATCCCTCACTTTTCCCTGCCGTTTGGCCCCCAGATGGCCCAAATCGGTCTGCATCACCACCGGCCCGGTCCAGCCTTTATTTTTCTTCATCGCTCGCACCCCAAATATATAGCCTAACTAGCTTTTATCATTGACATATTTCGATCGGGTGTGTTAACGTAAAAGATCGAAAG
>CAYGBP010000123.1:350-1796 GCA_964348105.1 uncultured Nitrospirota bacterium | reverse complement strand
AGCAGCTCATAGCAAGAGGAAAACAGCCGGCGAAAAAGCAGGCCCCCGCTTCAAAATCCAAGAAAAGCGCCGACCCGATCATGATCAAGAACGGCGCGCTCTACCGGGAACGGACTGTTGGCGTAAAATTCCCCAAGATCATCAAGGTTCGGAAGACCGAGAAGATGGGGCCCCGCGACTACGTCTTCTATATGGCCGAGAATCAGGTCGCGATGGCTGCCCACCCGAACGGGGGCTTCATCCCGCTGGAGAGCTTTTTGAAGGTCTGGCAGCCCGTCGACTCGAACGGTTCCTAAATATTCTGGTAAAAGTGATCGAGGTTGGACTTATCCTCGGCGGTCATCTCGTCCGGCTTCGGGGCCTTGGATTTTCCGCCGCCGGCGCCCACCGCCACCTTCCCGCGTGAGATCTTCTTCAGACCGCCGACCACTCTTTCCACGATCAGCTCCACCGGCATCGACATTCCGCCGAATACCCTGGGTCCTGCAACGATATAAGGCACCGGGTCCAGCTCCCCGTAAAGGGCTGCCTTCACCTCTCGAGCCAGCCATCCCACATAGTTGTATTCGGGGATGATGATAAGCTTGGCCTTGCGGCAGGCGTCCAGGAGCTCGCGGACCGGGAAGGGTCGTAACGAGCGGATCTTCACCAATCCGGCCCGAATCCCCTGCTCGGCCAGCAGGCGAACGGCCTCGCGGGACTGTGCGGCGGCCGATCCTGAGGCCACCAGCAGGATTTCGGCATCCGGATCCTGAGCCTCCAGCAATCCGCCCATGTAGTAGTTGATGTAGCGCCTGGCCCGCTCGGTGGCTGCCCAGACCTCCTGTTGCCAGACATTATGGATGTTGTAGGACATGAAGTTGCTCTTCTGGACCGGGGCGTCACGAGACAAGCGCGCCGGGGGATTCTCGGCATCCAGAACCGGAACCGCGCCGTGGTACGCCTCCCGCGGTGGAAGCTTGATGTCCTTCGGCGGCATCCAGACATACCCGCGGGCGTGGGTCACGAAGAAGCCGTCGTAAGCGATTCCGACCGGAAGGGTCACGTCATTGGCCTCCCCGATCAGGAATCCCTTGAGAATGAAGTCGAATACGTCCTGCTGATTCTCGGCGTGAAAGACGATCATGCCGCAGTTCAGAAGGTAGGTAATCTCGATATTGTCCGGCTGAATCGCCAATGGGGCATTGACCACCCGGCAGGTGAAGATGGCCACCATCGGAAGGCGGTGCCCCGGCCAGGAGGCGATCGGCTCGATTCCCCGAAGCGTACCCGGGCCGGCTGTGGCGGTGAAGCAGCGCACACCCGCGCGCGACGCGCCCGCCATCGTTGACATCACGCCGTACTCTTCCTCACCGCGGTAATACTCCTTCACATAGCCTTCGCCGTAGAGAACCCCGATCAACTGCATCGTCTCGCTCTGCGGGGTAATGGGGTAGGCGATCGAGA
>CAYGBP010000123.1:0-294 GCA_964348105.1 uncultured Nitrospirota bacterium | reverse complement strand
GCTCGCGTGGGGCCTCGAAAAAGAAGTGCTCGGGGGAGACCACTCTCTGCTTTTTCGCCTCGGCGTGCGGGTCCGTTCCGGCCTCCGCCTTGATCTGAACCGGCGTGCTGATCACGTCCCCCTGTGGGTTCGTCTTCTGCTCGGTCTCCATTCCCTCGCTCATCTCGCCTACCTCCCCACTCTATATGGGTTTAATCGAAATTGAAAACCTCATGATTGCCTGATTACAGGACTACAGCTTGCCCTCGGGCCTGCCCAGATGACTGCACACCACGACCACGGCATTCCGATCCC
>CAYGBP010000122.1:4707-6508 GCA_964348105.1 uncultured Nitrospirota bacterium | reverse complement strand
CCCCAAGCCGTACAGCTTCAACGAGCTTCACAGAATCCTCAAAGAGGTCCTCAAGGAATAGGTAGGAAAGAAACCAAATGATTGTGGACGGCCGAGAAGGCGAGCAGTGATGGTTTTCCTGCATCCGGACGTCAAATAATTGACGGCGCGCGAGGCTTGATCCCTTCCACCAATCCAGCATGACCTCCTTAACACCTTGATTCTTTTGCCATTAAAAATCCAAATCTTCCTTACCCGGGCGATGGCATGCATATTGCTTGACCGGATCTTCACAGAAGATGCGCCATATGAAGAGATCAGTTGCCTCAGTTTTCGTGGTTCTGTTGTGCTCGGCCGTTGAAACCCGGGCGGACGACGTGCTGGGCACCGGTTTGCATGAGTTGTTGACACGCACCGGCCTGTTAAGCGGTGTGTCGGCGGAGGAGTTGCTGGCATCCGAGTCGTTTTCGCTGACTGAGGTGGCCCTGTCCAGGCCGTAAGGTGGAGGGTTGACCGTGTGTCTGTCCAAGGCCACCGTGTCGGACAGGGCAAGCCGCTGGTTGAAGGGGTCAATTCCTACCTTCTCTGCGGGGTGTCCAATGCCGACAATTCGGGGTATGACAATATCGTCTTTGACTCCGGCGGTGGAACGACGATCGATATTACGTCCCTGATCTCCAACGGCCGGTTGAAGGGCCTGATCGATCTGCGGGACGCGGTACTGCCTAATACAATTGATCAGCTGGACCGGCTGGCCGCCGCCATCGTCAATGAGGTAAACCAGCAGCACCGCCTGGGCTTTGCGCTCGATGACACCACGGCCAACGATTTCTTCGGGCCCCTCTCGCCTCAAGTGTCCGCCCTGTCGGCCAACACCGGCAGTGCCAACGTGACCGCCGCCGTCACGGGGCCGGCGACCCTCACCCCCGATCCCTATGAGCTGAGCTTCGCGGGTGGAAATTACACGCTGAGAAACCTAACCACGGGGGCCAGTACGACCGCGGCTTATGTCGATCCCACCACCTTTACGTTCGAGGGGATCCAGGTGACGATCAGCGGGGCGGCGGCCAACGGGGATGTCTACAGGCTGAGCGCGCACGCGGGCACCGCGGGATCCTCTTCGGTGGCGATTACCGACACGGACAAGATTGCCGCCGCGGCCGCGCTCCCCGGGGACAACCGCAATGCCCTCCTTCTGGCTCAGCTCCAGGACCGTTCCGTGTCCGCCCTGGGGTCCGTCGACTTTCAGAGCTATTACTCCGGTTTCGTGGGGGGGATCGGCGCCCAGTCCCAGACCGCGACCCGTAACCTTGCCGCCCAGGAGCTGGTGATCAACCAGCTCAACTACCGGCGTGAGGCGGTATCCGGGATTTCCCTGGACGAGGAACTCGCAAACCTGATCAAATTTCAAAAGGCGTACGAGGCGTCAGCCCGGTTCATGGTGATTGTGGATGAATTGCTCCAGACCCTCATGGAACTGAAGCGGTAGATGATTTGGCAATGCGCGTTTCCGATCGATTGATTTTCGACACATTCGCCACCAATTTGCAGCAAACGCTGCTGAATATCATGGTCCGCCAGGAGCAGGTGGCCAGCGGAAAACGGATCAACCGGCCTTCGGAAGACCCGATCGCGTTTGCCCGTGCACTGAACTTCCGGACCGCCCTTTCCAACTCCGACCAGTTTTTGAGAAATTCGGACCCGGGCGTCTCTTTTCTGTCCCTTAGCGACTCTACTCTGGGGGAGGTCCGAAATCTGCTGGTGAGGGCCAAGGAGATCGCTCTCAGCATGGCCACCGGCACCGTGACGGCCCAGCACAGGG
>CAYGBP010000122.1:0-4697 GCA_964348105.1 uncultured Nitrospirota bacterium | reverse complement strand
AACGCCGCGACGGAAGTGCAGGGGATCTTCGACCAGGCGGTGCAGCTGGCCAACACCCGCCACCGCGACCGGTATATCTTTGCGGGATTTATTAATAATGCAGCCCCCTTTGACGCAGCCGGAAACTACAGCGGGGATAACGGGGACATCGCCATTGCCGTCGGACCCAATGAAACCGTGGTGATTAACAGCCCGGGGGACGAAGTTTTCAAAGGGGCGGGGGGCGGAGTGGACCTCTTCGCCATCCTGAGCGGGCTGCAGACGGCCTTGAGCACGGACAATGTGGCGGGAATCGATACGGCCATCAATGATCTCGATTCGGCACTCGACCAGGTTCAGAACCACCGGGCCGACCTGGGGGGAAGGGCGAGACGTCTCTCCTCAACGCAGGCCGCCGTGTTCGATTTTAAGGCCGACATGACCCGAATCCTGTCATCCGAAGAAGACGCCGATATGGCGAAGGTGTTGGCCGATATGGCGCTTCAGCAAAATTCGCTCGAGGTCATCCGGACATCGGCCGGCCTGCTGATCGGCCAGAGTCTGTTGAACTTCTTGCGCTAACCAAGGGCTTCTATAGAAGGGGTGTGCAACGATGCTGATCTTGAAGAGGCGACTGGGGGAAGGCGTCACGATCGGCAATCAGATCCGGGTGGTGATTCTGGGTATCAAGGGCAATCAGGTCAGGCTGGGGATTGATGCGCCGGCCCATACGGCGGTGCACCGGGACGAGGTTTTCGATCGGATTGTGGAGGAAAATTACAAGGCCGCTGCGACCATGCCGGCAGATCTAGAAGGATTGATGATGGTTTGGAAGCATCCTGCGGAGGCGTGAGCTTCGTTCACCCGTCGTCGCCGGCTGATCGGCGCGACTCAACAGATGATGGAGGCGCCTTGAGACTGCAAAGCACCCGTTTTGGGGAACTCACGATCGAAGAGGAGACCGCTCTGGCATTCCCGAGGGGCTTGATGGGATATCCGGAGCAAAAGGAATTCTTCCTGCTGGAGCAACCCAGTCAGGGACCCTTTAAATGGCTGCATGCCCTGGACGACACATCGCTGGCTTTTGTCATGATCGATCCGACCCTGATCAAGCCGGACTTCCGGCTCAATCTGCAGGCCGAGGAGTTGGAGGAGATGCAGGCCACCGATCCGACCGACCTTCGGATCTATGTCATGCTGACCGTTTCCAACCGGCATCCCGAAAAGGCGACAGCCAATCTGCAGGGACCGATCCTGTTGAATATGAAGGCCCGAAAGGGAAAGCAGCTCGTGCTCCTCGATACGCTCCAGTATCCTTGCCGGTACCCACTATTCCCCCAGAAATCACCCGCCTCAATGCAGGAAACGGGCGCCGAGAAAATGTGAGTCGGAGCCGCACCTCCAGATCTTGTCCACCGCCGAGGTCGCGGTTAGGCGTAAATGTCCAGGGAAGGCCGGTCCGGAAATTGGATGCTCGACTGGAAGGCGTCGGAGACGAGGGCGGGCAGCCGTGCGCTCATGGGACCGATCGCGGTGTTCGGTCCGAAAAACCGGCTCAGAAGGGCAACTTCATCCTTCAGATTCGCGGTGAACTCCGGAGATTGGAGCACCAGAAAGGTCAGGGCGGGGTTCTTGTCGAAAAATTCTCGACCAAGGGGAAAGTCATGGGAAAATTGTGCCGCGGCCTCCCGGACCGCCTCCTGGATAAGCCTCGCGCCCAACACCTGGCCGTTCTGCACCAGGCTGGCCGCCAATCCCGGCGACTGATTGAGGAGATCGGCCAGTCCGCCGATGTTCTGGGAGATCATCCGCGCCACCTCGAAGTTCTCCCTTAGAAACTTCCGGGATATCATCGTATCGCCTGCTAATCTATCAAGCGCTCCGGAGATGATCACCTCTTCCAGATCCTCCCTGGACCGCACCGGCGTTTTTGAGAGGATCTCTCTCAAGCGCCCGTCGCGCTCGATAAAGCGCAAGAGATCCTGGTTTTGACCGGCGAAGAGGCGAGTTTCTTCCGCTATCAGCCTCTGCCTCGCGGATAAAACGGGTGAAAAACCGTTGATGCCGGATAACGGCGGCTCGCCCCGACCTCCGATAAGGGATAATTGATGAGCGTGGCCCCGAGGGTTCCGCCCACGACGATCAACATGGACGGGGCGTTCCAGAAGATCATGAGGCTGCCGCCTTGAAGGATCCCGAAAACGACCAGCAAAATGGCCGAGAAGAGGCCGACGATTGTGGCGAAATCCATTCAGAAAACCCCCTTAGATAACCCCCTCCGAAAGGTCACTTTCTCTTCAGGCGCTGCAGCTCCATCTGGCGGTTCAGGACGTATCGGATCAGTACCTCCCGGTCGCTTTCCCGCATGTCCTGAAATTCAAGCCCCATCTCGATGCCAAATCCCGAGTCGGGCAGCGGATTCAGCGGGTTGCATCGGATGACCTCCGCGACGAGATGCATCTCGGTGAACGGGACGATCGGGAGAATCATCTGAAAATGTAGATTCTGCTTGAGACTTGCCGCCTCGGAGGCCAGAATACGCATTCCCGAGGCGCTCAAATCGGCTACGATGGCGTTCTTCGGGTAGGCGTCATCGTCATTCTGGCGGGTCATGAGTTTGATCAGGTAATTGACCTTCCAGTCCAGCCACATCAGCAGCTCCAGCATTTCACCGTTGGATTCGGCCCGGGAATGGTAGGCGTTTTCTAGGATATCGGCCTGATGCGGAGAGGCCATCTGATAAAAAGTGGGCTTTTTCGGCTTGACGACGACGGGCTCGTTCGGGTCGGCGACCCGGTACTGGATGGGAAAATCGACCGCTACGCGGACATACCCTCTTTGGTCGTCGCTCAGCACCATTGCCCCAGGATGTCAGGCTCCAACGCCGGATCGTATCCGTGGTCCGGATTTGCTTTTAAATTCAATAAGTTGGAAATACCCGTCCTGGGCATTCAGAGGCGGACAACATTCATAAGTATAGCAGAAAATTTCATCCTGTCCTGCTGCATTGGGCCGGCGGCTGCCCGCTTGAGGGGTCCCACCGACCGAGACCATCGGCGTTGGATTTTATTCCGAATGAAACCTCTAGTCTTGAGGGCGGGGTGCTCCAGCGGTTGACCATAACTCATTGAAAGAATTGAGCATCATTCGCTGCCTCGGCCCGACCTCAACTGCAATGGCTGAACTTCAAATTGAGTTGACATGGGAGCAATGGATACATTAATCTAAAGAACACTCTTTAATCTTAGGATCCATTTTCGAGCGAGGGAAAAACTATGGCACCAGAAAAAGCAAAGATCATCTATACCCAGGTGGACGAAGCACCGGCCCTGGCAACCTATTCCTTTCTCCCCATCATCAAGGCCTTCACGCAGGCCGCCGGCGTGGCGGTTGAGCAGAGGGATATTTCACTGGCGGGCCGGATCATCGCCAATTTTCCGGAATACCTGAACGACCAGCAGAAACAATCGGACGATCTGGCCGAGCTTGGCGAGCTGGCCAAGACCCCTCAGGCCAATATCATCAAACTGCCCAATATCAGCGCCTCGATTCCCCAGATGAAGGCGGCCATCAAGGAACTGCAGTCCAAAGGCTACAAGCTCCCCGACTATCCCGAGGATCCCAAGACCGACGAAGAAAAGGAGATCAAGGCCCGATATGACAAGGTCAAGGGAAGCGCCGTGAATCCGGTCCTGAGGGAAGGGAACTCCGACCGCCGGGCCCCGGCCTCGGTCAAGGCCTATGCCAAGAAGAATCCGCACAAGATGGGCGCCTGGACCGCGGATTCCAAGACCCATGTGGCCCATATGAAGGGCGGGGATTTCCGCTCCAACGAGAAATCGATGACGGTCGACAAGGCGACGACGGCCAGAATCGAGTTCGTGGATCAGGCCGGCAAGGTCACGGTGCTCAAGGAGAAGACGCCGCTTCAGGCGGGAGAGGTGATCGATGCCACCTTCATGAGCCGAAAGGCCTTGCGCGAATTTCTCGAGGCCCAGATACAGGACGCCAAGGAGAAGGATATCCTCTTTTCGCTGCACCTGAAGGCCACCATGATGAAGGTCTCGGATCCGAAGATCTTCGGCCATGCCGTCTCGGTTTTCTTCAAGGATGTTTTTGAGAAGCATGCCGCCGTCTTCGAAAAGCTGGGTGTCGACCCCGACAACGGCCTGGGCGATCTCTACGCCAAGATCAAGGCCCTGCCGGATGCCCAGAGGAACGAGATCGAGGCGGATATCAAGGCCTGTTATGAGAAGCGGCCCCGGCTGGCCATGGTGAACTCCGACAAGGGAATCACCAATCTGCATGTTCCCAGCGACGTGATCATCGACGCCTCCATGCCCCCCGTGATCCGTGACTCGGGGAAGATGTGGGGCCCCGACGGAAAGACCTACGATACCAAGGCGGTGATCCCGGACGGGAGCTACGCCGGCGTCTACCAGGAGGTCGTTGAGTTTTGCAAGAAGAATGGGGCCTTCGATCCCGCCACGATGGGGAGCATCCCCAACGCCGGTCTGATGTCCCAGAAGGCCGAGGAGTACGGATCGCACGACAAGACCTTCAAGGCGCCCGGAAACGGAACCATTCGGGTGGTCGACTCCGCGGGGCAGACCCTCTTGGAGCATCAGGTGGAGGAGGGGGACATCTGGCGGATGTGCCAGGTCAAGGACGCCCCGATCCAGGACTGGGTCAAGCTGGCCGTTACCCGGGCGAAGGCC
>CAYGBP010000121.1:5468-6705 GCA_964348105.1 uncultured Nitrospirota bacterium | reverse complement strand
CGCTCTGGGGCAGCTTCAGGCCGATGCCCGCCATGGCCCGTTTGAATTCCTCCCGATTTTCCGCCTTGCGAATGGCTTCATACCGGGCCCCGATCAGCTCCACGCCGAATCGCTTCAAGACGCCGTTTTCGGCCAGCGCGACCGCCATGTTCAGCGCGGTTTGTCCCCCCATGGTCGGGAGCAGCGCATCAGGCCTTTCCTGGGCCACGATTTTTTCGAGCACCTCGGGAAGAAGGGGCTCAAGATAGGTCCGGTCGGCGAACTCGGGATCGGTCATGATGGTGGCCGGGTTGCTGTTGACCAGTACGATCTGGTAGCCCTCCTCCTTGAGGGCCTTGCAGGCCTGCGCGCCGGAATAGTCGAACTCGCAGGCCTGCCCGATCACGATCGGGCCGGAGCCCACCAGCATGATCTTTCTGATGTCGGTTCGTTTCGGCATTATCGGCCCGTTCTGATCATTTCCACGAATTGGTCGAACAAATAGCCCGCGTCATGGGGACCGGGCGAGGCCTCCGGATGGTATTGGATCGAGAAGGCCGGGATTTGCAGGCAGCGCAGCCCCTCCACCGTCCTGTCGTTGAGGCTCACGTGCGTGATCTCAACCTTTCCCCGGGGCGTTTCGATCTGGACCGGCCGGGGTCCGCCCGGATCACGGAAGATCGAATCCAGGTCCGGGGGCGGTTTGAAGGTGACGGAGAAGCCGTGATTTTGCGTCGTAATCTTCACTTCCCGCGTCCGCAGGTCCATGACCGGGTGATTGCCGCCATGGTGGCCGAATTTCAGCTTGAATGTGCTCGCCCCGAGGGCGAGACCCAGAAGCTGGTGTCCCAGGCAGATTCCCATGATCGGTACCTTGCCGAGCAGGCCTCGGACGGTTTCCACTGCATGGGACAAGGCCGCCGGATCGCCCGGGCCATTGGAGAGGACCACGCCGTCGGGCGACAATCCCAGAATATCCGGGGCCGGTGTGCGTGCAGGGACCACGCGGGTCTCACAGCCCGCCGCTTCGAGACTCCTGAGGATATTGTATTTGATCCCGAAATCCAGCGCGACGATGCGGGGTTTCTGGGACGGCGCGGCTTGCGTCTCCGGTCCGTTCCATTGATAGGCGTTCCCCACCGTTACCTCGGCGACAAGATCCCGCCCTTCGAGCCCGGGGGTGGAGCGCGCGCGGCGGATCAGCCTCTCGGAGTCCACGTCGAGGGTGGAGATCAAGGCGACCTGCTCGCCCTGGTCC
>CAYGBP010000121.1:4416-5458 GCA_964348105.1 uncultured Nitrospirota bacterium | reverse complement strand
TCGGTGCGGCCGTTCTCCAGGGTGGGGCTGTCATCCCGGACCACGAACCCTTCCACATGGGGTTTGTAGGATTCCATGTCATCGTCATTCACGCCGTAGTTCCCGATATGCGGATAGGTCATGGTCACGATCTGGCCCTTGTATGAAGGATCCGTAAGGATCTCCTGGTAGCCGGTCAGGCTGGTGTTGAACACGATCTCCCCGGCGGCCTCCCCTTCCGCGCCGAAGGACCGTCCCTCGAATACCCGTCCGTCCGCCAAAGCCAGCAGTGCCTTTTTCATTGGATTGCTTCCCGTTGGTTCGAGATGAGCTGCATTGCATTCAGATAGAGTCCGACCAGGACCAGCAGGAGGTTGATCCCGAAAATCGTCTGCGACAGACTATGCCGTCGGCCGAAGGCTTCGACCGCTTCCTGATTTTCCGGCTGCTGGATACGGGCATCGCGCAAGGCGTTCATCTCGGGCGTGACGATCAGTCCCAGGTACAGGGTCAATGCGAGCAGAAGCGTGATCACGGCGGCCTCGAGGATGCGGATGATTTTACCCGCAGATGTCCAGAACATTTTTCCGATGAATCCCGCAAGGATCAATCCCAGACAGATATAAGCCAGGACCGAATTAAACCGGGAGAAGATTGCCGACATCACTTCGCCCCCCGCCTGCATGGGCG
This sequence comes from uncultured Nitrospirota bacterium, assembly GCA_964348105.1. GTDB lineage: Bacteria > Nitrospirota > Nitrospiria > DATECO01 > DATECO01 > CAYGBP01. The sequence goes on along the minus strand of CAYGBP010000121.1, from coordinate 4,789 downwards.
GAAGCAGGGTGAAGACCACCGGGGCGACCAGAACGCCGATGGTCAGCATCCCCCCCATCAAGATCCCGAGACCCAGCAGCTCCAGCCAGGCGCAGATGACGGCCAGGGTTTTCACGCGCCGTTCCTCTTCGACCAGACGGTTCTTCCCGCCACCAGGGTTCCCACCACCCGAGCGTGCAGCTTCCACCCCGCGAACGGGGTGTTCCTGGATTTTGATTGAAGCTGGAGCGGGTCCACCGTCCAAGCCTCTTTCGGATCGATGAGGGTCACGTCGGCCACGGCGCCCACGGACAACGTCCCCCGGTCAATTCTCATCACGCGAGCGGGGTTGATCGTCAGCTTCGCCACGGCTTCCATCAGCGGCAGCGCGCCC
>CAYGBP010000121.1:0-4406 GCA_964348105.1 uncultured Nitrospirota bacterium | reverse complement strand
AGGGACCAGGCGGTTTCCAGTCCCACCACGCCGCAGGGCGCTGATTCGAATTCCTGAAGCTTCTCCTCCTGCGCGTGGGGGGCGTGATCCGTGGCGATGGCGTCGATCGTCCCGTCCCGAAGCCCTTCGATGAGGGCGTCCACATCGACCTTGGACCGCAAGGGCGGATTCATCTTCTTGTTTCCGTCGAAATCGCGAACCGATTCATGTGTCAGCGTAAAGTGGTGCGGGCAGACCTCCGCCGTCACCCTCACCGACCGGGACTTCGCCTCCCGGATCATCCGAACCGATCCGGCCGTGCTGATATGTGCCAGGTGAAGATGAGCGCCGGTCTGCTCCGCCAGGATCAGGTCCCGCGCCACCATCACCTCCTCGGCGGATGCCGGAATGCCTTTGAGGCCCAACTCGGTCGAAATTCTTCCTTCATGCATGCTCCCGCCCCGAGACAATGTCAGATCCTCGCAATGGTCGATCACGGGAAGGTCAAAACCCATGGCGTATTCCATGGCCCGGCGCATCACCTCGCTGCTCATCACGGGATTTCCGTCGTCCGAGATGGCGACACAGCCGGCCGCCCTCAGCTCGGCGATCTCCGCCAGCTCCTGCCCTTTCGAACCTTTGGTGATGGCCCCGATCGGCCGGACATTCACCAGGCCTTGCTTGCGCGCACGGTCGATGATGAATTCGGTGACGGCCTGGTTGTCATTGATCGGGCTGGTGTTGGGCATGGCGCAAAGGGTCGTGAACCCGCCGGCCGCCCCGGCCTGCGTCCCGGATTGAATCGTTTCCTTATACTCGAATCCAGGCTCCCGCAGATGGGTATGCAGGTCGATGAAGCCGGGCACCACCAAGAGCCCCGATGCCTCGATCACCTGGACTCACGACTCCGGCGAGATCGCATCGGCCAGCTTGGGTGCGATCCGTTCGATCCGGCCGTCGTCGATCAGCAGGTCGAAAGCGGCATCCAGCCGGTTGGACGGATCCAAGATTCTGCCGCCGGTAATCAGCACCCGGGTCATGGCTTTCCTCCGGCCACAAGATAGAGCACGGCCATCCGGACCGCGATCCCGTTGGTGACCTGGTCCAAGATGACGGAAGACAATCCATCGGCCACTTCCGGGGATATTTCCACCCCGCGGTTGATCGGGCCGGGATGCATCACCAGGGCGTCGCGCTTGGCCAGGTGCAGTCTCGGCAAGGTCAGGCAGTACAATTTGGAATATTCCCTCAAGGTGGGGATGAGTCCATGCCCCTGGCGCTCTGTCTGCAGCCTGAGCATCATGATGACGTCAACTTCATAGAGGGCCTCGTCCAGGTGGTAGTAGACGGTTCCCCCCAGCTCCGCGGCGTCGGCCGGGATCATGGTGGGCGGCCCGACCAGCCTGACCTCCGCACCCATCTTCGTCAGGCCGTAGAGCGCGGAGCGGGCAACCCGGCTGTGCGCGATATCCCCGACGACGGCCACCTTCATCCCATCGATTCGCCCCTTCCGCTCGCGGAGGGTGAAAAGATCCAGCAGGGCCTGGGTCGGGTGCTCATGCGCGCCGTCGCCCGCATTGATGACGGAGCTGTCCACGAACCGCGAGAGCAGATGGGACGCCCCGCAGGCCCAGTGTCGCAGAATGATGATATCGGCCCGCATGGCCTGCAGGTTCCGGGCCGTGTCCACCAGGCTTTCCCCCTTCACGATGCTGCTGGTCGACACCGAAAAGTTAATCACGTCCGCCGAGAGCCGCTTGGCCGCGAGCTCAAACGAAGTCCGGGTTCGCGTGCTGGGCTCGAAGAACAGATTGACCACGGTCTTGCCCCGAAGCGTCGGAACTTTTTTAATATCCCGCGTGGTGACCTCTTTGAAGGACTCCGCCGTATCCAGAATCAGGGTGAGTTCATCCGGCGAGAGATCCTTGATGGCCAGCAGATCCTTTCTTTGAAATCCCAACGCAACTCCCCCCTTAGCGGCAGACCTGGTCTCCCTGCCGGATGACCACCTTATCCTCTCCCCCTTCTTCCTGAAACAGGACCTTGACCTCCTCATCCCGCGAGGTGGGCAGGTTCTTGCCGACGTAATCGGCCCGGATGGGCAGTTCGCGATGACCCCGGTCGATCAGGACCGCGAGCTGGATGAGCTGGGGTCTCCCGAAATCGATCAAGCTGTCCATCGCCGCCCGGATCGTCCGCCCCGTGTAAAGAACGTCGTCGATCAGGATGATACGCATTCCCGTGATGTCGAATGGGATCGCGGTGCGCCGCAGGTGAGGCGGATCCTTTCGGGTTCGCAGGTCGTCGCGGTATAACGTGACGTCGAGCTCGCCGGTCTGGACCTGCGCGCCCTCGATATCCATGAGACTGGCCGAAAGTCGCCGGGCCAGATAAACACCCCCGGTCCGAATGCCGACGAGCGCCAGATCCTTGGCCCCCTTGTTATGCTCCAGGATTTCGTGTGCGATTCGATTCAGGGCCCGGCGAATTCCCACGGGATCCAGAACCACCCGTTCACTGCCTGTCAAGACCGTCTCCTTCCGTCTGATTCACCATGATCAGACCACAAAAAAACCTTCCCGCATGGCGTACGGGAAGGTCTGCGATTGAGTTCGGGTTTGATCATGGCCTCATCCTTCCTAGTCTCACGGGACTAGTCATTAAAGGATGAAATCACTATAACCAAACCGCGCCGGGTTGTCAAGCCATTTTCTGCGCGCCTCCCCCCCGGGGGGAGGCACGCGCATCTGCCTTGGCTCAGGCGGCCTTGCGATAGATCCTGGAGCGAAGCTCCTCGCTACGGCTCTCTTCAGGTCCGACGGGCGATCCGTGATCCGCCATATCGAATCCGAACTGGACCACGACAGCCACAAGTCCAAACAACGCAGCGATCGCCAGAGCGAAATCTCCCCAATCCCATGTCATCATGACGCCTCCTGGTTGAGTCATTGATCCTCTTCAGTTGGTCCTACCCATACTGCAATCGATGGACCATGACAGGCCAGGAAGAAAGATCTATTTAAATCAAATGGTTACAAGAATGCGTGAAAGTTGAATGGTAAGGTGGAAATGGTGGATTTGGAGCACTGGGGGCACCGGAATGGCGAAGAGATTAAATTACTCAGAAAAATCAATGCAATAGAGGTGGCTGTTCTCCACCGCCGGGGTGGGTTATTTTGGGCGGTCCAGCCCGTACTTCTGCATCCGGTACCTGAGGGTGTTCCGGGTGATTTTAAGCACTCTGGCGGCTTCTGCGACGTTTCCAGAGGTCTTTTCAAGGGCCTCCCGGATCATCCGCTCCTCGATCCGGTCCAGGGCCTCCAGGCCGTCCGTGGAAAGGTCCGGTGACCCGGATCCCGTCCCCTGGATGACGGCGCCATTGGTCTTCGTCGAGCTCTCCCCATTTGACGGGGGGGTTCCCCCGTTTCCGGCCGGCTGCGAGAAGCTCAGGGGGAGGTCCTCCGCCTCGACCCGATCCTTCTTGCACACGATCATCATGCGCTCCACCAGATTCTGGAGCTCTCGGACATTTCCCGGCCAGGGATAGCTCCTCAGGATCGAAAGGGCGGCAGGAGAGAACCCCCGAATCTGCTTGCCGATCTCCAGGTTGTATCGGCGGGTAAAGTAATTCAGGAGCAACTCAAAGTCCTCCCCACGGTCCCGCAGCGGGGGAATCTGTATCGGGAAGACGTTGACCCGATAAAACAGATCCTCCCTGAAGAGTCCCTTCTTGACCTGCTCGAACAGATCTTTGTTCGTCGCTGCCACGATCCGGATGTCCACCTTCACGCTTTGCGTGCTTCCGAGGGGCTCGATCTCTTTTTCCTGCAGCACCCTCAAAAGCTTGACCTGGGTCATGGGGCTCAACTCGGCCAGCTCGTCCAGGAAAACGGTTCCTCCATCGGCGATCTTCAGCCGCCCGGGCTTGGCCTGCTTGGCGTCCGTAAACGCGCCTTTTTCGTAACCGAACAATTCGCTTTCGAGGAGGGACTCGGGGATGGCACCGCAGTTGATCGTCACCATCGGCGCTTGGGACCTTCGGCTTCCGTAATGAATGGCCCGCGCCAGGAGCTCCTTGCCGGTCCCGCTCTCCCCGGTGATGAGGACGGTATAATCCGTGCTCGCCACATCCCGGACCATCTTCTTCAGGTGCTCCATCGCCTCCGATTCTCCGATGATGTTATCGAGGCCGAAGCGCTTGCGCAGGTCCTGATTGATTTGTTGATGGTGCAGGTAGAGGCGGCGCACCTCCAGGGCGCGGCGGACCACAAGCTTGAGCTCGTCGTTGTCGATCGGCTTAGTGATGTAGTCGAAAGCCCCTTTTTTCATTGCCTCCACGGCGGTCTTGACCGTTCCGAATCCCGTCAGGATGAGGACCGGGGTTTCGGGAAACTCCTCGCGAATCCGCTCCAAAACCTGCAGCCCCG
>CAYGBP010000120.1:6295-6844 GCA_964348105.1 uncultured Nitrospirota bacterium | reverse complement strand
CTGAACTGGAACTAGCTGCCAACCGTTTTCCTTGGCAAGTTCACGGGCGAGATGTCAGGTGAGCCCTGTTACGGCAATAACAAGCTCGCAGCGGTTCGCGATTTCGCCAAGAAACGCCGCGTTGATCTCTGCAGGTCTGAAAACTCGGGACGATCCTGAACCACCCTCACTCCAAAAAAAAAAGAAAACGATTAAAACCGGTTTCCCGCTTCCTTAGTTAAGAACCGCTTAAATTTTCAGACCCCGCGCTTAGCGAGGGATCAACCCTGGGGAGGGAAGGATTCGAACCTCCGAAGCCTGAAGGCGGCAGATTTACAGTCTGCTCCCTTTGTCCACTCGGGAACCTCCCCATACCCCGATAATCCCGTCATGCCACATCAACATGATTCGCTGGCCGGTGATCGCCAATCCCCTGAGGACTTCACGATCTCCGGCCAAAGAACCATTCGGGACCCAATCCCGTCGATTCCCCCCATCGCGTTCCCACCGACGGAGCTGGCGAAGGATTCGAACCCCCCCTGCGCCACTGGCGCAGAATATAAACCGCGC
>CAYGBP010000120.1:4851-6247 GCA_964348105.1 uncultured Nitrospirota bacterium | reverse complement strand
ATCCCCCCCATCGTGTCTCCACCGACGGAGCTGGCGAAGGGATTCGAACCCGCCCTGCGCCATTGGCGCAGAATAAAAATCGCGCGCGCCAGCGCTTTCCGCCCGGGACCGAATCCCGTCGATCCCCCCCATCGTGTCTCCACCGACGGAGCTGGCGAAGGGATTCGAACCCCCGACCTGCTGATTACAAGTCAGCTGCTCTACCACCTGAGCTACGCCAGCGGATGCCCCTCCCGCTTCCTTTACAGAATCGGGATTCTATGCTATCTTTGTGACAGATCAGCCCTGTCGGGCGCGGGTTTATACGCTCCCGGACTTTTCAGAGAGGGCACTCTCGGGGAAATACTCAGGCGAGCGATCCGCAGAGCAAAGGTGCATCGGCAGCCGAGTTCAACTTCGTCGAGAGATAGAAAACCCACGGAGGGCCCTGGAAAAATAAAGCCCGATCTATAAACAAATAAATATATAGCATAAATTTTGCATTGTCAAGCAAAAACATTAAAATAATGAAGGTTTCTCGCGCAATCCGGGGTCCCCAATTCACCCCGGCTTTGGGGAGGTGCGCATGAAAAACAGGATCGCCATCCTGGGAATAGCACTAATATCAATATTTTCAACAAGTTCTATATCATTTGCCGCTGGAAATGACCTGGATCTCCCTGTCGGGTACGTCCAGAACCAGTTCAAAGACCTGAGCAAAACCATTGGCTTACTGGCCGCCTACAAGCCCCTTGCCCCCGCCGAGCCGCTTGGAATCCTCGGCTTCGATATCGGCGCGGAGGTGACGGCCGTTGATGTGGACGAGGACGCCAGCTTTCTCAAAGACGCGACGGCGGATTCGGATCCCCCGAGTTTCTTCCTATTCCCGAGGCTCCATGCGCAGAAAGGGCTCCCGTTCGGCATCGATGTGGGCGTGGTTTACGCCAAAGTTCAGCAGAGCAACATCGGGCTGATCGGGGGTGAGATTAAGTGGGCTTTGCTCAAGGGAACGGTAGCCACACCGGCCCTTGCGATCCGTGGCAGCTATACCAGCCTCACAGGCGTCGGCGACCTCGACCTGGAAACCTACGGGGTGGACGTTTCGGCCAGCAAGGGATTTGCATTTCTCACGCCCTATGTCGGGGTGGGACTCGTCCGCATCCACAGCGAGGTTACGGATCCTGTTCTGGCGGGATTTTTGACCAAAGAGGAGCTGACGGAGGTCAAAGGATTCGCCGGACTGAAGGTCAAGCTCCTGCTCCTCAGTCTCGTGGGAGAAGTCGAAATCTCGGAAGTCCCCTCCTACACCTTCAGGCTCAACTTCAGTTTCTAACCAGCGTAGAAGGCCGAAATCTGATCCACCACGTGTTGGATCTGATCTTCGCCCAACTCCGGATAGATCGGCAAGGCCAGGCTT
>CAYGBP010000120.1:1703-4816 GCA_964348105.1 uncultured Nitrospirota bacterium | reverse complement strand
CCGTGCCCACCCCGTTTCGGGACAGGAATTCCCTCAATTCGTCCCTGCGAGGCGCACGGACAACGTATTGGTTATAGGCATGATCATTTTCTTTAAGCGGGACCGGTAGAACGATCTTTCCAGCCAGCCCAGCCCGGGCCAACAGCTGACTGTATAGATCGGCCTTTTTCCTCCTGAGGGCAATCCAGGCATCCAGATGCTTCAGTTTTACCCTCAGTATAACGGCCTGCAGGGCATCCAGCCGGCTGTTGAACCCGATCCGTTCGTGCCGATACCTTTCCCGGCTCCCATGCACCCTCAGGATCCTGACCCGATCCGCAACCTCGTCATCGGATGTAATCACCATGCCGCCTTCCCCGAAGCCGCCCAGATTCTTGGTGGGATAAAATGAAAAACAGCCGGCCTTCCCGATGGCTCCAGCCCTCTGGCCGGACCGGGCGGCGCCGATGGCCTGCGCCGCGTCCTCGACGACGACCAGGTCTTCGGCCCGGGCCAATTCCAGCAGGGGCTCCATCTCGCAGCATTGACCGAAGAGATGGACCGGGAGGATGGCCTTCGCCCTCGGCGTCATTGCCTCCTCCACCTGCCTAGAATCCAGATTGAAGGTTTCGGGATCGATGTCCACGAAGACGGGCCTGGCCCCCAATCGCACGATGGCCCCGACCGTGGCAAAAAAGGTGTATGGCGTCGTGATGACCTCGTCCCCCGGCCCGATTTCCACGGCCATCAAGGTGAGCAAAATGGCGTCAGATCCCGACCCCACACCCACGGCATGCGTCACGCCGTGATATCTGGCCATTTCGGCCTCCAGGGCCTCCACCCGTGGGCCGAGGATGAAGGCCTGCTCATCGCAAACCTGCTCGATGGCAGAAAGTATTTCTCCCTTTAGGGGTTGATATTGTGCTCGGAGATCGAGAAAGGGGACGCGCAAGGCTATCTCAATGCGGTGGTGATTTGCCGAAATGGAAATTTAGCATAATTGCCTAAGCGGCGCAAGTTTTTTTGTGGAGACGGTGGCCTGATTTGGAAGCGGCAGGCGGCAGCAATGCCTCGTAAATCTCTTGCTGGCGCCGGGCCGCAACATGGCTGTCAAACCTTCGCGGTACTTCAACGGCAGTCTTCGACATGCTGCGCCGCAGATCGGGGCACTCGAGCAGCAAGCAGATCCGCTCAGCCATGGATTCAGTGTCACCCACTGACACCAGAAACCCGTTTACCCCGTCATGAATCACCTCGGCGGCGCCATCGACCCGATTCGCCACGATCGGCAGACCGGAGAGCCTGGCCTCCAGGAAGACCAACGGCAGCCCCTCCCACCGGGAGGTCAACACGAAAAGGGTCATGCAGGAAAGGATATCCTCGACGTCTCGACGCCACCCCAGCCAGCGAAAGCGCTCCCCGATGCCCAGTCGCTCCACCTCGTTCTCCACCTGCTGGCGAAGGACTCCGTCGCCCACCAGGATGAATTGAGCGTCCGCCCGGCGCTGCAGGACCCGGTGGGCGACCCGAACAAAATCGAGAGGCGCCTTCTGCGCCTTCAAACAGGCGATCATTCCCACGACGGGACGTCCGGGATCCAGTTCGAGATCCTTCATCGTCCGACGGCGATTGGATCGCTTGCGGCGAAATCGATCGAATTCCACCGACTCGGGAATCAGGGTGACCCGATCGGAATCAAAAAGGCCCCAGGCGAGCCCTCGTTGCCAATTATCCCTCGAGACCGAGATGACATGCGTCGTCACCCAACGCGTGAGCCGCTCGACCCCGATCAGGATCCATTTCACCAGCCGGGATTGATGGTCATGAAATCCATAGCCATGGTAGGTATGGACGATCACCCCAACCCCCGCGAAATAGGCGGCCCAGCGGCCCAGGATCCCGGCCTTCGAGCTGTGCGTGTGGACGATCATCCGATCCACCCTGATCTTTCGAATGAATCTGTAGAGTTCCCACAAGGCCAACAAGTCCAGAAAAGGATTGATTCTTCGGATCAAGGAGGGGGCCTGAAACGTCTTCACCCCCTTGAGCCGGCGGGATTCACCCTCCAGGATTCCTCCCCGGCCGGTCACCAAGTAGACCTCGAAACGTCTCCGGTCCAGATGCGAGGCAAGGAAGAGCGTGCCTCTCTGGGCCCCGCCCAACTCAAGCTTCGTAATGATATGCACCACCCGAGTCCTGGACAACGATCAGCGAGACCTCCCCTTGATGATCCGGGCAACCTGTTGGCCCTGCCAGATGGCATCCTCCATCGAGGTGTGCTCCCATGCCCCGTACCTTCCGATCGAGTGGATTCCCCTGGAACGAAGATATTTTTGGATCACCGTGAGGGCCGTGGCCCGGTTCTTGTCGAATACCACATATGCATAAGGAATGTCCCGCACCTCGCTCACCAGGGGAGTATCACTCGGCCTCAGAACGCCCAATTTTTGAAGCCCGTCCATGACCTGATCCAGCAGTCGGGAGGACTCGATTCTATTCGCGCGCCTGTGGGAGATTTCCACATAAAGGGAGCTGCAGCCCGGCGGGGCCACCGCCTTTGAGAAATTCGTCGGAAATCCCACGCGATAAAAGGGGAAATTCTTTTCCGGGAGGTAGATCCAATGCGCCTCGGAAATCTTTTCCCGGTTGATCCCCAGATTGATATTGTATACCGAAATGTACTTCAGGCGGGCCGCCGCCGCCCGAACCTCTCGCGGCGCGCCGGCGCACCGCTTGACCAATTCAGGGAGGGGAAGCGTGGAAACCAGATGACGATAACCCACCCGCTCCCCCGTGCTCAGATAGACCTGTCGGTCCTCGGGGTCAATCCTGACCAGGGCGGTCTTCAGGTGCAGATTACGGACATGACCGACGAATGCCGAAGGGAGGGTTTGAATTCCCCCCGCCTTGGGGTAAAGAAATTGGGGGTTGTACCCCAGTTTCTGATTCGAAATGCCCAGGGCCCCCTGGACGACTTCTTCCAGGGCAGGCTGGGGGATCAACCATCCGCCTCCCCAGTCGGCCGACAGATCCCGCAAGCGGCGCTGCCACAATTTCTCATTGAATGGAATCATGAAATGCCGGCCGATGCCGGCCCGATGCTCCAGAGGAAGGCTGCCGCGGCCAGCGCGACG
>CAYGBP010000120.1:1020-1693 GCA_964348105.1 uncultured Nitrospirota bacterium | reverse complement strand
CGGCCGATGCCCCTCCCGAAGGCTTTCAGAATCCATTCCTCCATGTTCCGGCATCGCCTCAAGGCGGAAGGCCTGATCCGGTTCTCGACATAGGCTTGAATGAATCCCAGAAGGCATTCCTTGACAACGGCCTTGGGGAGCCCGTGCGTATTGGCTTGAAAGGGATAATCCGTATACACCCCGTTGGAGAAAATATAGGAGCGGCGCGCGTGGGACTCCAGCTGATCCCCCAGCAGCGTGCACACCAGACGACGCACCGACTCCTTGCGGAAATGAAGCAGGTGGCCGGTCAGATCGAACGTGAATCCGCCGTTGCTGAAGCTCCGGCAAAGCCCCCCCACCCGGTCTTCCTTCTCGTAAATGGCATAGGATCGGCCTCGCAGATGATAGGCCGCACTCAGACCGGCAAGTCCCGCTCCCAGAATGATGACCATCGGTTTCCCCTTCACAGGCTCATCTTGATTCTCTTCAACCCCCATGCCGCGCCAAGCGCCGCGATCAGGGTGCAGAAAACCAGCATGGCCGCGGTTTGAACTGAAACCAGCATCACGATGAGGCCGACCAACCCCAGCGCAGCCCCCACACCGTAGCTGAGGGCCACGGTCTGCGAAACACTCAAACGCCACTTTCTCAATCTCAATGCAAAATGGTCGGGGCTTCCCAGAAAGACAGG
>CAYGBP010000120.1:339-1010 GCA_964348105.1 uncultured Nitrospirota bacterium | reverse complement strand
ACCAGGACCGTATCGAAGATGGGAACGCCCAAAACCAGGATCGGGGTTAGAATCGCGACCGGATTATTCATCGTGTACTGCCCCAACATCGCCACCGCCCCCAGGACAAACCCGATGAACATGCTGCCCGAATCCCCCATATATATTTTGGCGGGATATATGTTGTAGCGCAGGAATCCGACCAAGCTGCCGGCGAGGGCCAGCGTAATCAAGGCGGGCATAAACTGTCCGTTGATCGTGAAAATGATGCAGAAGATGATGGAGGCCACCATGGCGACACCCGCGGAGAGTCCGTCCATGATATCGATGATGTTGAATGCGTTGATCATTCCCACCATCCAGACGACCGTCACCCCGATCTTCACCCAGTCGGGCAGATAGTGAATCTGAATCACCACGTCGCTGCGGATTAACAGGAAGACGGCCATGAGTTGGCCGATCAACTTCAATCGGGGACTCAGAACGCCGAAATCATCGATTAGGCCCAGCATCATCACGAGGGTGGCCCCGAGGGCAATCCCCAAAAAACCCCGCTCGAAGTCCAACGTAACCCCCATGGCCATCAGGAAGGAAAGGTACAGGGCCATGCCGCCCAGGTAAGGCACCGGCTCTCCCTGGGTCTTGAGTCTTCCATCCGGCCGATCCAAGATGCCATATTTGATGGCGGCTGT
>CAYGBP010000120.1:0-329 GCA_964348105.1 uncultured Nitrospirota bacterium | reverse complement strand
CCGGCGTTCCGTACCAGGCCAGAAAAGATGCCGATGCGAAAGTAATCAGGTAGAGCAGTTCCATTTCATCCTCTTCTTCGTCCGGATGATGCGGCGCTTCGCAATGGCCCGGCCCAGCCGGTCGCGCTCCCTGAATACGTCCAGGATCAAACCCGGCACGAAGATCATGACGTAGAGCCACATGACGAGCTCATGGATTGCAACGAAGGCCAGGGATTTGATGAACCCCCTGGCATTCTCGTTTTTGATCATCATCAGATATCGATTCATCAGGATGTGCTTTTGGATCGATCGGGAACGGCGAGGGAACTGAAACCTTCCGAGAACCC
>CAYGBP010000119.1:4236-7034 GCA_964348105.1 uncultured Nitrospirota bacterium | reverse complement strand
CGCCAGGACCGGTGTCCGATGCGTGGCACGAGACAGTTTCTCCGGCCGATCGATCACGGCGGTATCCCCGCCCTGCGCGGCCACCAAGTCGCGGAAACGCTTCATCGCCGACCCGTCATCCAGGAGCGACGCCATCTGCGCCCGGGCCCGGTCCAGATCACGCGTCAATCCGCCGAGGCGGACCATCCAGGCGGCCAGCTCGATACTGAGGGCCCGCACATCACCCGGGCCCTCTCCTCGAAGAACCTCCAGCGCTTCGGCAACTTCCAGGGCGTTTCCCACCGCACGGCCGAGCGGCTGATCCATATCGGTGATCAGCGCGACAACCTTCCTGCCGGCTCGGCGGCCGATGTCGACCATGCATTGTGCAAGCCGCAAGGCGTCGCCGTAAGTCTTCATGAAGGCCCCGCCGCCCATTTTCACATCCAGAACCAGTCCGTCAATCCCCTCGGCCAGCTTTTTGCTCATGATGCTGGCCGCGATCAATGGAATACAGTCCACCGTGGCCGTCACATCGCGCATCGCGTACAGGCGGCGATCCGCGGGCGCGAGATCGCGGGTCTGACCGATCATGGCCACGCCGATGCGGTCGAGTTGATCCTTGATCCGGGAATCGGGAAGGTCGATGGTGAATCCGGGAATGCTTTCAAGCTTGTCGAGCGTGCCCCCCGTGTGACCCAGGCCGCGCCCCGACATCATCGGGACCCGCAGGCCCGCGGCGGCCGCCAAGGGCGCCACGATGAGGCTGATCTTGTCACCCACCCCCCCCGTGCTGTGCTTGTCGATCTTGGGGCCGGAAAGAAAGGACAGATCGAGGATCCGTCCGGAATTCATCATCGCGTGCGTCAGGTCCCAGGTCTCGCGCCGGTTCATGCCCCTGAAAAAAACGGCCATGAGGAAGGCCGAGATCTGATAATCCGCGACGCGATCCTGCAGGTAGCCCTCGATCAGAAACCGGATCTCCTCTCCGGTCAGCTCCCCCCCGTCGCGCTTCCGTTTGATCAGATCGTAAGGGCGCATGAGACGATGGCCTCGCTCACCCGTATTCAGGATTCGCGGATCTCGACGATAAGCTCGATCTCCACCGGCGAATTTAAGGGAAGCTCCGAGACGCCCACCGCCAGGCGGGCGTGATATCCCCTGTCTTCAAAGAGTTCGATCAGCAGGTCCGATGCCCCGTTGAGAACGGCCGGCTGCTGGACGAATCCCGGCGCCGAAGCGACGAATCCGCAGAGTCTTACGATCCGGCCGACCCGATCCAGGGACGAGATTTCCTTCTTGATCACGGCCAACGCATTGAGAAGCGCCAGGCGGGCCGCCGCCTTCCCTTCCTCGATCCCCAGCTCGTCGCCTAACCTGCCGGCCTTGGAAATCTTCCCCTCCTGAAGCGGAATCATACCGCTTAAGAATATCAGCCTGCCCGAGCGCACGGCCGGCACGTAGGAGCCCACCGGTTTCGGGGCGGGTGGAAGGACGATACCCAGAGCCTTGATCCTGGAATCAACCGACATCGCTCACCTCCGCCAGGAAACTCTCCCCGGCAGGCAGCCGGCCCACGCGAAAGATCTCGGCCAGGGTCTGACCCAGATCGGCGAAGCTGCCGCGGGTTCCCAGATCAACGGGCCGGTTGAGCCGAGGGTGGTGGCAGAGAACGGGCACGTATTCCCGGGTGTGATCCGTCCCCGGCGTGGTGGGGTCGTTTCCATGATCCGCAGAAAAGACCAGCAGGTCGGCATCGCGAAGCGAATCGAGCAACTCGGGGACTCTCGCGTCAAGATCCTCCAGCGCGCGCGCGTATCCGGCAACGTCGTTTCGGTGACCGTAGAGAGTGTCGAAATCGACCAGGTTGGTAAAGATCAATCCGGAGGTCTCCTCCTGCACGGCCCTGAGGGTCTGGTCCACCCCATCCATGTCGCTTCGCGTATGAATCGAGCGGCCGATTCCCCTCCCGGCGAAAATGTCCTCGATCTTCCCGATCCCCACGACCTGGATCTTCTCCTTGGCCAACCGATCCAGGAGCGTTTCTCCCGGAGGCGCCACCGAAAAATCCCGGCGGCGCTCGGTGCGAACGAAACGGCCCGGGGCTCCCGTGAATGGACGCGCGATCACCCGGCTCACGTCGTGCGGCGGCTTGAGGATCTGCCGGGCCGACCTGCACATCGAATATAACTCCTCCACCGGCACCACCTCCTCGTGGGCCGCGATCTGAAAGACGCTGTCCGCCGAAGTGTATACGATCGGCCGGCCGGTCTCGATATGCTCCGGGCCCAGCTCCTTGATGATTTCGGTCCCCGAGGCCGGCCTGTTCCCCAGGGTTCCGCGCCCGATCTCCCGCTCGAACGGCTCCATCACCTCGGCAGGAAACCCCTGCGGATATACCGGAAAGGGCCTGTCCAGGACGAGCCCCATCATCTCCCAGTGGCCCGTGGTGGTATCCTTGCCGCAGGAGCGCTCCGCCATCCGCCCGCAAGCCCCGTTTCGGTGGGCCGCGGGCTCGATGCCCTTGAATGCTCCGAGCCGCCCCAGACCCAGCGAGGCGAGATTCGGCAGGGCAAGCCCTCCCACCGCGCTTGCGATATGGCCCAGGGTCTGGCTCCCCCGATCGCCGTACCCCCCGGCATCGGGCAGTTCGCCCACCCCCAGGCCGTCCAGAACTATCACGATCACGCGGTCAATTGCCATCATCTTGCGCCCCGTCTTGCGGATCGAGAACCGCGGGAATGTCGGCGGCCAGCCTCTCGCTGCATTTCACGCATCAAGGCGGCGCCGTGGCTGGTTCCGATCCGGCTGGCGCCCGC
>CAYGBP010000119.1:251-4226 GCA_964348105.1 uncultured Nitrospirota bacterium | reverse complement strand
CGCGGTCTTCCCGGCGGGACAGCGCGTTGAAGATCAGCGAACCGATGATCCACAGCCCGAAGTAGATCCCCGCCCGGATCATCTTCCGGGCGGTTTGCAGGTCCCGGATCCCCCCGGAAGCCTTCACGAACCCGCTCTCCCCGACGCACTTTTTCAGAAAGCGCACATCGCCCACGCTCGCGCCCCGGTAAGAAATCCCGGTGCTGGTCTTGAGCCAGTTCGCCCCCCCTTCCATGGCCAGCCGCGCTCCCAGGGCGATCTGTCTTCGGTTCAGCGCGCCCGTCTCGAGAATCACCTTCAGAATCGATTGTCGGCAGACATTCGCGATATTCATCACCTCATCCCGGACGTACGCCTCGCCCCCGGACTTCAAGACGCCGATGTTGACGACCATGTCCAATTCGTCCGCCCCCTGCTTGAGCGCCTCCACCGCCTCCAGGATCTTGACACGGATCGTGCCGCTGCCCAGCGGAAAACCGACCACGCTGACGACCTTCACCCGGCGGTCCTTGAGCCGATGAACGGCCCTTTCGATGTAACAGGGGGCGACGCAGACGGCATAAAAACCGAATCGCACGGCCTCATCGCAAAGCCGGTCGATCTCGGACGGCGTGGCGTCCGCCTTCAGGAGGGTCGAATCGATCAGCTGGGAGAAATCCTCAGGACGTCGCAGGGCGACCCGGTCCGTCACTTTCTTCTTCCCGATTTCTGGAAACGGGCGACCGCCCGATTGTGCTCATCGATGTTGCGGGAAAAATAATGCGTTCCGTCGTTGCGCGAAACAAAGTAGAGGTAATCAACCGAGGCGGGATAGAGCGCCGCGATCAGGGAGGCCCGGCCCGGATTGGCGATCGGACCCGGCGGCAAACCCCGCCGTCGGTAGGTGTTGTAAGGCGTGTCCGTCTGAAGATGGACCCGTTTGAGGTTTCCGTCAAAGTCCGCAATGCCGTAGATCACCGTCGGATCGCTCTGCAGCCGCATATTACGCTTGAGGCGGTTGTGGAACACACCGGAGATCAGGTCGCGCTCAGCTTCGCTGGAGGTCTCCTTCTCGATGATCGAGGCCATCGTCACGACTTCGTGGGTGTTCAGCCCCATCTCCCGCTCGCGCTCTCGTAAATCCGATGTATAGGCCGTATGGAAGGCCCTGACCATCTGACGGATGATTTCTTCCGCCGTGGTGGCCCGTGAAATAAAGTACGTGCTGGGAAACAGGTACCCTTCCAGGTTGTCGCTTGGGATCCCGAGGGACTCCGCCAGCTCGGAGTCCGCGGCCAGCGCCATGAATTGCTCCGCCTCCGCGAGCCCTTTCTCTTCCAGGACCTGGGCGATCTGACGGACTGCATAACCCTCCGGGATCACCACCTCATACTGGTGAACGATACCCTTTTTGAGATGATTCAAGACCTGCAGCGGCCTCATGCGGCCGTGAAGGGCGTATTTACCGGGCTTGATGGCCCGTTCCACGCCCGTCACCTTGCCCGCGATGATAAAGTAGGTGGGGTTTCTGATGAAGCCTTCGCGCTCCAAAAGATCGGTCACCCTCCTGAGATTGGAGCCCGGAGGGATGTCGATGATCTTCTGAATCTGATCCTTGTTGGGCGGGATCGCCAGAAACGTGGCAAGGTGAACGAACCACAACGCCAAAAACGCTCCCGCGGCCAGCAAGAGAAAAAACGAGACTCGGGATTTAGGCAATGCCGCCCCCATATCGGTAAGCCCGCGCCGCTTCCCAAAGGGCGGGACTCAGGATCCCCCTTTCCTGGCCCCCGGCATCCGGTCCATCCGGGAAACAATCTCGTCCACCTTGCGCGAGAGCTCGGCCAGCTCATCGCGCGTCGGAACATCAATCAGCGAGGTCAAACGGCCCACGACCTCGCCGAACTTTCGGTCCAGCGTGGCGGAATCCTTCTCCAGCCTTCCCAGCATGTCCCGGGCCCATTTGGCCTCCTTACGCTGGCTGCGTTCCCCCTCCTGCACCCATTCTTCAACGACCTGGTTGGCCCGCGCCTGCAAACCGAGTCCCGCCAAAACCGCCTTTTTGAATAGATCGAACATCCCGCCCCTCCTGGGGTGTTCCCCCCGTTCCGGGCTGGGCCGGACGCGAATCACCGCTTCGATCCGCCGGCCGCGATATCCCCGATGATCTGATAGACCCGCTCAAGGGCCTCGTCCAGGCGCTCCGCGTCCTTTCCCCCGGCCTGCGCCATCTCCGGCCGCCCTCCCCCGCTGCCGCCCACGATCGCGGCGATCTCCTTGAGCAGGTGCCCTGCGTGGAACTGTTTGGTCAGGTCACGCGTCACCATGGCCACCAGACCCACCCGGCCATCCTTGCAGGAACCCATGACCACCACTCCCGATTTTATCTTATCCCGCACGGAATCGGCAAGTGTTCGCAATTCCTTGGGATCCAGCCCGTCCACCCGGGTTGACAGCACCCCGATCTTTCCGACCTTCCGGACCTGGCTCGCCAGCTCCTGCCCTTTCGCCGCGGCCCGCTGTCCCTTGACCCGCTCCAGCTCCCGTTCCATCTGGCGGTAGGATTCCAGGAATTTCCGGGCCTTGACCACCACTTCGGAGGGCTGAACCTTCAACACGGCGGCCAGTTCCCGAACCTCTTCCTCCTGCCTTTTGATCCAGGCATAGGCCCATTCGCCGGTCAAGGCCTCGATCCGCCTCACGCCCGACGCAATACTGCTCTCCTGAATGATTTTGAATAGTCCCGCCTCCCCGGTGGCGTGACAATGTGTGCCCCCGCATAATTCCTTGCTGAAATCATGGATTCTGACGACCCGCACCTTCTCCCCGTACTTGTCGTCGAAGAAGGCGAGGGCCCCTTCCCGGATGGCCTGCTGGAATTCCATCTCCCGGGTCTCGACGGGATAGTCCGCGCGAATGCACTGATTGACCGCCTCTTCGATCTGCCGAAGCTCGGCATCCCCCACCGCCTTGAAATGGGTGAAGTCGAACCGCAGACGATCCGGACCCACCAGCGACCCGGACTGCTTGACATGCTCGCCGAGCACTTCCCGCAGGACCGCATGCAGGATATGCGTCCCCGTATGATGACCCGAAGCGCCCAGCCTGGCCTGTCGGTTCACCACCCCGCGGTAGGTCTCCCCGACCCGGATCCGGCCCTGGGCCACTTTACCCTGATGAAACGCGTAGCCCGGATAGGGCTTCGTCGTACCGCTGATCTCCACCAGGGCGCTGGGATGCTCCAGCAGGCCCTGATCGCCGAGTTGGCCGCCGCCCTCGGGGTAGAAGGGCGTCCGCTCGAACACCAGCTCCACGTCCTGCCCTTCCACCGCCTCGTTTACCTTCTTTCCCTCGTGCACGATGGCCAGAAGGCGGACCTCGTCCTCCAGATCGGAGTACCCCGTAAATTGCGTCGGCTCGAGATCCGAGACCACCTCTTTGATATAAGGCGGGGCCTCTTTGACGACCCAGGCCCTGCGCGCCCGGTCCTTTTGCTCCTGCATGGCGGCTTCGTAACCCGCTTCATCCACCTGCAGGCGGCGCTCCCGGGCCATATCCCGGGCGATATCCAGGGGAAATCCGTAGGTGTCATACAACCGGAAGGCCTCCTGGCCGGGAATGACCGATCCGCCTCTTTTCTCCGCCTGATCCAGCACTTCCCGCCACAGTCCCATGCCCTGGTTCAAGGTCTGAATAAACCGCTCCTCCTCGCCGCGCGTCACCTGCGCCACCAGTGTCCGACTCTTGGTCAATTCGGGGTAGGCGCCGCGCATATGATCCACCACCGTCCCGGTCAGCTCGTATAGAAACGGGTCGTTCAGGCCCAGTTCCTTGCCGTAGCGCGCCGCCCGGCGGATCACGCGACGCAGGACGTAACCCCGCCCCTCGTTGGAAGGCAGGACGCCGTCGCTGATCAGGAAGGTCGTCGCCCGGACGTGGTCGGCGATGACCCGTCCGGCCATGACCCGGATGATCTCATCCGCCGAAAGATCCGTC
>CAYGBP010000119.1:0-241 GCA_964348105.1 uncultured Nitrospirota bacterium | reverse complement strand
GCCTCCGCCAGGGCCGCGAACAGGGGGCGAAAGAGGTCCGTCTCATAATTGCTCAGTACACCCTGCAGGATGGCCGTGATCCGCTCCAGCCCCATGCCGGTGTCGATGCTGGGCTTCGGCAGAGGCGAAAGCTTGCCTCCCGAATCCCTCAGATTCTGCATGAAGACGAGGTTCCAGATCTAAAGGAACCGGTCGCATTCGCATCCCGGCCCCTGGCAGGTATGATCCGGCGGCTCCGCCG
>CAYGBP010000118.1:3862-7256 GCA_964348105.1 uncultured Nitrospirota bacterium | reverse complement strand
GATCACCACCACGATGGGCGTTGCCAGCTGTGCCATGGTCATGAGGCTTCGGGCAATGGCCTCGGCCTGTCCCCGCTCTTCGGCGCTGATCCCGGGATAGGCCCCGGGCGTGTCGACCAGCGTGATGACGGGCTTTTCGAATTTTTCAGCCATCTTCATCAACCGCTGGGCCTTGCGGTATCCTTCCGGGTGTGACATTCCGAAATTTCGTCTGACCCGCTCCCGGACGTTTTTTCCCTTCTGGTGGCCGATCAGCACGACGGGTCTTTCGCCTAATTTCCCGAATCCGCCCACGATGGAGGGATCGTCGCCATACAGGCGATCGCCGTGCAATTCGATGAAGTCCGCGGCCAGGAGGTTGATATAGTCCAGCGTGGTGGGCCGACCGGGATGCCGGGCGATCTGCGTCTTCTGCCATGCCGTGAGATTGGAGAAGATCTCCTCCTGCAGCCGGGCGGCTTTTTTCTGCAGACGCCTGACTTCTTCGAGGGTCTTCGGTTGATTCTTGGAGGCGTCCCTGAGCCGGTTGATCTTTTCCTCGAGTTCCGCGAGCGGTTTTTCGAAATCGAGATATTCCTTCAATTCGATTCCCCGTAGTGCAGCAGGACGCCGTCCTTGCCGCAGAATGCTTCCAGCTCACCGATGAGATCGGTTGTCGGGTTCACGTTGAGCGAACCATCGAGGGCGATCACCGTGCCATTCTGGGAGGCGTCGTCCGGCAGATCGAGTTTCAACCGTACCCAGCAGACCCCCTTGTGCTTGGCCAGGATTCCCTTAAGCCTGACCAGCTCGGTCCGACTGGCGAGTGATGGAGGAAGCTTGATCGTTAAGCCATCGATTCCGGGATCATGCGGTTTGCAAAGAAGCTCGACGCTGGTGGCCTTCAGCCGGGTTCCCTTCTCCCCCCGATCTAGTATACCACGAATTACAAGCGGTTCGTCAGAGGCGACGGCCGAGGAAGCGGTCGCGAAGAGATCCGGGAAAAGGATAACCTCTACGGAGCCTTCAAGATCCTCCAGCTTGACGTAGGCCATTCGGTCGCCTTTTTTTGTAGTCGTTATCCGCTTTGAAGAAATGACGCCGCAGCAGACCACCTCCTTGCCATCCGAAAGATCCGTGAGGGTTTCGGTCGGAGCGATGTTCATCTTTTTCAACAGCGACTGATACCTCATCAGCGGATGACTCGAGATATAAAAACCAAGTGTTTCCTTTTCGAATTTCAAGACCGCGGCTTCGTCCCGCGCCTCGGCGCCCGCATCGTGGGCGGATGGAGATGGGGAAGGAGATAGGGTCGGGTGGCTGTCTTCGCCTCCCTGAAAGAGCGTGGTCTGTCCCCGGGCCTCCTCCTGCTGACGGATGCTGGCCTGCTCGAGGGTGCGATCCAGCTGCTGCAGCAGACCGGAACGGTGAGCCCCCAGTGAATCGAAACACCCGCTCTTGATCAAACCTTCGATGACCCGCCGATTCACCTTGCGCAGGTCCACCTTCTCGCAGAAATCAAGGAGGGAATCGAAAGCCCCTTTCTCCTGTCTCGCGGCGACGATCGACTCGATGGCGGAGGCCCCGACGTTTTTCACGGCGGCCATCCCGAATCGGATTCCCTCTTCCACGATCGTAAACCCGGCGTTGCATGTGTTGATATCGGGAGGAAGCACCTTGATTCCCATGGACCGGCATTCGCCGATGTAACGGACGGTCTTATCTTCGTTTCCCATCTCGCTGGTCAAAAGAGAGGTCATGAATTCCAGTGGATGGTGGGCTTTGAGGTAGGCGGTCCGAAAGGTGATCAGTGCGTAGGCCGCGCTGTGCGACTTGTTGAATCCATAGCCTGCGAAGTACGCCATTTGATCAAAGACCTTTTCGGCCTTGAGCGCCGGGATGCCGTTGCCCGTTGCCCCCTTGATGAATTTTTCCTTCTGTTTTTCCATTTCCTGTGGGAGTTTTTTGCCCATGGCCCGTCTCAGGAGATCGGCTTCCTGCAGACTGAAGCCGGCCAGGACATTGGCGATCTTCATCACCTGCTCCTGATAGACGATCACGCCGTAGGTTTCCTTGAGGATCTCCTCGAGGCCCGGGGCCTCGTATGGGATGGGAATGGAGCCGCGTTTGCGCTTGATATACTCATCCACCATGCCGCTGCCGATCGGCCCGGGCCGATACAGGGCCAGGATGGCGATCAGGTCCTCGAAACGGCCCGGCCGCATCCGCGTTAATAGATCGCGCATGCCGGGGCTTTCCAGCTGGAATACGCCGGTGGTTTGGCCGGAGGAAAGCAGGTCGTAGGTATCGCGATCATCCACCGGTATATCACAGGAGGCCCGGCGGGCCTCGCCCGGCCTTCTCTGCGCCACCAGGTCCAGTGTGTTTTCAATGACCGTCAGGTTCCTGAGCCCCAGGAAATCAAACTTGACCAGCCCGATCTTCTCGATATCATCCTTGGCGTACTGTGTGACGACTTCGCCGTTGGCTCCCCGGTACAAGGGGACATGCTCCGTCAATGGCTCCTGGGAGATGACGACCCCCGCCGCATGCGTGGATGCATGTCTTGCGAGTCCTTCGAGGGACTTTCCGAAGGTGAGGAGCTGCTCGATTTGGGCGTCGGTGTCGGAAAGTTCCTTGAGCCGGGGTTCGGTCCGGATCGCCTCATCCAGGGTGATGTTCAGTACGTTGGGAATGAGCTTGGCCACCCGATCCACTTCGGCATAGGGTATTTCCATGACCCGGCCGACATCCCGGACCACCGCCTTGGCCGCCATGGTACCGAATGTGATGATCTGGGCCACATGGTCCTGACCGTACTTTCGGTTGACATATTCGATGACCTCTCCCCGGCGCTCCATGCAGAAATCCAGGTCGATATCCGGCAGGCTGACCCGCTCCGGGTTGAGAAAGCGCTCGAAGATGAGGCCGTAAGGGATCGGATCAACGTCCGTAATCTTCAGGCAGTAGGCCACGAGGCTGCCCGCCACGGAACCCCGCCCGGGGCCGACCGGAATGCCTTTCTCACGCGCGAAGTTGACGATATCCCAGACGACCAGAAAATATCCGGCGTACCCCATGGAGTTGATCATCGATAATTCCTGGATCAAACGCTGGTCATACAGCCGGAGCCTTTCCGAAATTCGGGCGTCTTTCCCGGCATGATCCGACAACCCCTTGCGGGCGAGGTGTTCGAGATAACCTTCCCGGGATGTACCATCCGGCACGTCGTAATGAGGAAGGTGAAAGCGACCGGTCTCCAGCCGCAGGTCGCACCGCTCGCCGATCAGCATAGTGTTCTTGATGGCCTGTGGGAGCTCGACGAACATGCGGGTCATTTCTTCGGCCGATTTAAAATAAAGCTCCTCCGTGTTGAACCGCATTCGCTGCGGATCACTCAGCGTTTTGCCGGTTT
>CAYGBP010000118.1:0-3852 GCA_964348105.1 uncultured Nitrospirota bacterium | reverse complement strand
CGGATGCACATGAGGATGTCCTGGGCCTCGTGGTGGGGCTGCTCCAGGTAGTGGCAATCGTTGGTGGCCACCAGCGGGATGGCCAGCTTGCTGCCCAGCTTGACCAACTCCCGGTTCGTCCTTTCCTGTTTTTCAAGGCCGTTTTCCTGGATTTCAATAAAGAAATTATCCTTTCCGAAGATGTCCTGGTATTGCATGGCCGCCCGAATCGCATCCTGGGTGCGGCCGAGGTTGATCAGATACGGCACTTCGCCCCGCAAACATCCGCTGGTCGCAATGAGTCCATCGCTGTGCTGGGAAAGCAGCTCTTTGTCGATTCGCGGCTTGTAATAAAAACCCTCCATGTGGGCGCGGCTGATCAGCTTGATGAGGTTCCTGTAGCCGGTCTCATTGGTGGCCAGGAGGATCAGATAGGCGTCGTCGTGATGCCCCTGCAGATCGCGGTCGAGCCGGCTTTTGGGCGCCAGATAGGCTTCGCATCCGATGATCGGCTTGATTCCGGCCTTTCGGGCCTTGTGGTAGAACTCGACCGCGCCGAAAAGATTGCCGTGGTCCGTGACGGCCAGTGCCGTCATACCGAACCCGACGGCCTGGGCGATCAGATGGTCGAGCTGATTGGCTCCGTCGAGGAGGCTGTATTGACTGTGGACATGAAGATGGACGAATTCGCTCATGTTCCGCAAATCGGGATGGCTCCCGCGCAGTCTTTGGCGTCATCCTCGGCCGGCCGGGCCAGTCGGCCGGGCCAAAGCCCGGAGGCGGTGGCAGATCCTCCGAACAAAGCGGGTCGCTTCCATGATTCTCGAAACTTGCGACAGGTCAGTTCCACCGCTGGATGGAGAGACGGCTGTTTCTGGATGGCATGAGTCGGATTTTAGCCGGAGAGACTGAAAAGGTCAAGAAAATTTAACTTATGGCTTGAATTTTTCCTCGCTTTTGTTATACTGCTACCATTTTAGACCGGCATCTATTGGGAGAAAATGCCTCCGGGACTGGCCGATAGGCTAAAAAAAATCACGATCAGAACCCTCCCGGTTTATATTTTGGGACTCATCATTCTGGCGACGGCAAGGCCCCGCCCCGAACTCATCGGCCTGGGCTTGCCCCTTGTGATTCTGGGCGAGGGGCTGCGGGTCTGGGCGACCGGATACCTCCATAAGAACGAGGAGGTGACGACATCGGGCCCCTACGCATTCGTCAAGAACCCGCTGTATTTGGGGACCTTCTTGATCATGATCGGCTTTTGCGTGATGGCCGATCACCTTCTGTTGTTAGCCCTCGGTGGCGCCGTCTTTGTCATTTACTACGCTCCGTACAAGAAGCGCCGGGAATCCGAGCGGATGGCTCAAAAATTCGGCGAGGCCTGGCGAGCATACGACCATGGCGTGCCCGATTATTTTCCGAGGCTTACGCCGTACCCAAACGGGTCCCCGACACGATGGAAATATCGATCTTTCCTCAATAATAGTGAACATCACACCTTGATCGGGGTTCTGCTGGGAATAATGACGATCGGTGTCCGATTTTTCCTTTGATTCGGAGGGCATCCCCCCGGGATCGGTCCGAGCGATCTGGAATCAGTCCAGCAATGGGCATCGCGACAGGCGGGAGCTGATACTAGCTGATGGGGAACAGTAAGAATCGTTCGGCAGATCCGATGGAAGGATTGAACCGGAACACATTGGAAGATCGATTGGTGCAGTTCATCCGGCGGGGAAAGCCATGGCAGGCTGATCTCATGCTCGTCAAGATGAACGGCAAGCTGGGTCTGGTCAAGGACTACTCGAAGCGGCCCTGGCTTTATCGGTGGTGCGTGGGGTTGATTTCGACGCGGCGCGAGCGGTCGATCTATCGCAAACTGCAGGGGGTGCGGGGCATTCCCCGATTGTACGGCAGGCTGGATCGGTATGCCTTGGTCATGGAATATATTCCGGGAAAGGATGCCTCCAAGGTCAAGCCCGGACTGGTGGGGCCTGAGTTTTTCGAGCAGCTGGAGGGCGTTGTGCATCGCGTCCATGGCCGCGGCGTCGTTCTCTGCGACCTCCGCCATATGGCGAACATTATCGTTTCGGACGATGGTCAGCCGTATCTGGTGGACTTCTGCACGGCGTTCGAAAGGGGCGGGCGGTGGAACATCTTTAAGAGATGGCTGTTCGGTATTTTCTATCAGGATGACTTGCTGGGAATCATCAAGGCCAAGAAAAATCTGGCCCCGGAGCTGGTGAGTCCGGATGAGCTGGTGCGGCTGGAGCGCGGCGTGTTCCTGCAAAAGCCTGCGATCAGGCTCAGGAATTTCGGGCGCAGGTGGTTGAAAAGATTGGTGTGAGGAAGCGAGGAAGGAAGGATAGGCGTTCGAGGAGTGGTTTCATGAAAGGGCACAGGCGCGCTGTCATCAGCGTTTCGAACAAGACAGGCTTGGCGGAGTTTGCAAGGCGTTTATCGGACTTGGGATTTGAGCTGCTTTCAACGGGCGGGACGGCCAAAGTCCTCCATGAGAACGGGATCAAGCACCGGGAGGTGTCCGAGGTGACCGGTTTTCCCGAAATCCTTGACGGGCGCGTCAAGACCCTTCACCCCAAGATTCATGGCGGTTTGCTCGCGCGGCGCGATGTCCCCAAGCATATGGAGCAGATTGCCCAGCATGAAATCATTCCGATCGATCTCCTGGTGGTGAATTTGTACCCTTTCGAGGAAACCATTTCTCGTCCCGGATGCGAGCTGCAGGAGGCCATCGAGCAGATCGATATCGGCGGGCCGGCGATGCTGCGCTCAGCCGCCAAAAATTACAAAGACGTGGCCGTCGTGGTCGACCCCGCAGATTACGAGAAGATTGCGGCCGCGCTGGGATCCGGCTCTGGGGTGATTTCCGAGGATTTGCGGCTGGAGCTTGCCCGCAAGGTTTTCCATCATACCGCCCATTATGATGGTCTGATCGCGCGGTATCTTGGCGAGGTGGCCGGGGAGGGGACGAAGGAGAAGTTTCCGAAACTGTTGCGCCTTGAGTATGAAAAGGTCCAGGATCTGCGCTATGGGGAGAACCCTCATCAACTGGCCGCATTTTACCGTGATCCCGCCTCCAGTGAGGCCTCGGTGGCCCGGGCCCGACAGCTTCACGGCAAGGAAATGTCATTTAATAATTTTCTGGACAGCCACGCGGCTCTTGAGCTGGCCAAGGAGTTCGAGGAGCCGGTGGCCGTGATCATCAAACACAACAATCCTTGCGGGGTGGCCACCGATTCTCTGCAGGTCGAGGCATACCGTAATGCCCGGGAATGCGATCCCGTTTCGGCCTTCGGGGGCGTGGTGGCCTTCAATTCCCGGGTGAGCCTGGAGACGGCGCGGGAGATCTGCGCCACATTCGTCGAAGTGGTCATTGCCCCGGGGTATGACCCGGAGGCACTCGAAGAGTTCGGGAAAAAAAAGGCCCTTCGACTTCTGGACCTGGAGGGAGACATCTGGGAACGGCCGGAGTCGTTGGACTTCAGGAAGGTAACCGGCGGTTTGCTCCTTCAGGATCGCGACCTGGGCCGCATCCAGGATGTGCGCGGCCTGAAGGTGGCGACCAAGCGCAAGCCGAGTCCCGAAGAATTCGAGGCGTTGTCCTTCGCCTGGCGCGTGGCGAAGCATGTCAAATCCAACGCCATCGTTTACGCCCGTCAACGGCAGACCGTCGGGATCGGTGCCGGTCAGATGAGTCGTGTCGATTCCGTCAAACTGGGTGTGATGAAGGCGAATCTGCCGATCCAGGGCAGTGTGATGGCCTCGGACGCATTTTTTCCCTTTAGGGACGGGATCGATGCGGCGGCTGAGGCCGGCATCACGGCCATCATTCAACCCGGCGGATCCATTCGG
>CAYGBP010000117.1:5568-7352 GCA_964348105.1 uncultured Nitrospirota bacterium | reverse complement strand
CCTGGGGATTTGCAACGGGTTTCAGATCCTCGTGGAATGCGGTTTACTGCCGGGGGTTTTGACCCGAAACCAAGGCTTAAAGTTCATCTGCAAGAATGTGGACCTCAGGGTGGAAGCCGTTGACACCCCATTTACCTCCCTCTTGTCCCCCTCCCAGGTGATTCGCATGCCGATCGCCCACGGTGACGGGTCCTATTGGGTTGACCGAAAAGATCTGGAAGACCTTCACAAACACCGTCAAGTTGTGTTACGGTATTGCGACGCCGAAGGTCGGACCGGTCCGAACGTCAATCCAAACGGCTCGGTGGACCATATCGCGGGCGTCTGTAACCGGGATCGCAATGTCCTGGGCATGATGCCCCACCCGGAGCGCCGATCCGAAGACATCCTCGGTGGATCGGACGGCCGCCTGATCTTCGAATCGGCCATTGCCGCACTGACGGGCCGCCCGCTGGTCTAGCCGATCCGGACCGGCAAAGGGACCTCCCAGGACTCCGACGATCGATCGAGAGAGGCGGACCGCCCGGCCAAGCAGGGCTATTCCGATCCGCCATGTATCCCGCGATGGGCGCAAGCGGACTGGATGGCTGTCTTGAGCCTTTACCCAAAGGGATCCTTTGATCATGCTTGATTCACTCATTGCAGGTCTGGCCCGGTTCATGACACGACTCGGCCTACGGAAAAGAATTCCTCCCGATGTGGTCGCGCTTCACGGGTTGACCATGGCAGAGTATGAGCAAATCGTCGGGGCGATGGGCCGCGATCCGAATCTGCTCGAATTGGGGTTGTTTTCCGTGATGTGGAGCGAGCACTGCAGCTATAAAAGCTCCAGGGTTTTCCTAAGAAAGCTGCCCACGAAGGCGGAATGGGTGGTGCAGGGTCCCGGTGAGAACGCGGGGGCCGTGGACATCGGCGAGGGGCTCGCCGCCGTTTTCAAGATCGAGAGCCACAATCATCCCTCCTACGTGGAGCCGTACCAGGGTGCGGCCACGGGGGTGGGCGGGATCCTGCGGGACATCTTCACCATGGGGGCGCGGCCGATCGCTTTCCTGGACTCCCTTCGTTTCGGTCCCCTTGAGATTCCCAAAAACAGGGCGCTCTTTGAGGGCGTGGTGTCGGGCATCGCGGGCTACGGCAACTGTGTCGGCATTCCGACGGTGGGCGGGGAGGTCTATTTCCAGGAGATGTACAACCGAAACCCGCTGGTCAATGTGTTCTGCCTGGGAATTGCGCGGAAGGATCGGATTTTCAAGGGGACGGCCGCTGGCGAGGGCAATCCGTTGATTTACGTCGGCTCCAAGACGGGTCGGGATGGAATTCACGGCGCAAGCCTGCTGGCATCGGCCGAATTCAACGCGGAATCCGAAAAGATGCGGCCCAGCGTCCAGGTGGGCGATCCTTTTACAGGCAAGAAGCTCATGGAGGCGACGCTTGAGCTGATGGAGAGGGATCTGTTGGTCGGAATCCAGGACATGGGGGCCGCGGGGCTGACCAGCTCGTCCTGTGAGATGGCTTCGCGCGGAGGGAGCGGGGTCGAGTTGGACATCTCCCAGGTCCCTTTACGGGAGCGGGGCATGACGCCTTACGAGATCATGCTTTCCGAATCGCAGGAGAGGATGCTGTTAGTGGCCCGACGCGGGACCGAAGCGGATGTCAAGCGCGTCATGCGCGCTGTCTCGAAGCTGCTCGCGGCGACGTCGCGCGCCTGACGAAGGAGCTGCGGGTAGAGCACCACACCGGGATCGAGCGACGCCAGCACATCACCGGGCTCGAGAGCTCCCTGA
>CAYGBP010000117.1:4076-5558 GCA_964348105.1 uncultured Nitrospirota bacterium | reverse complement strand
GGACCGAAGCGGATGTCAAGCGGACCTTCGAGAAATGGGACCTTGACGCCGCGGTGGTCGGCCGGGTGATTTCGAAGCGGGTCGTCAGGATTACCGAATCCGGCCGCAAGCTCGCGGAAGTCCCGGTCCAAGCCCTCACCGACGATGCCCCGCTCCTGGAGCGCCCCCTGAAAGTACCCCCCTTCCTGGATATGATCCAGGGGTTGGCCGTGGAGTCCATTCCGGTTCCGAAGGATTTCGGGGAGGTCCTTCTGGCCTTGATGGGCTCGCCCGGAATCGCATCGAAGGAATGGATTTATCGCCAATACGATCACATGGTGGGGACCAATACGGTCCTGGTTCCCGGGGCAGACGCCGCGATCCTCCGGGTCAAGGGGACACGAAGGGGCCTGGCCGTGAGCCTGGACGGAAACAGCCGTTACGGTCTGGCCAATCCCTTCGTGGGTGGAGGGATCGCGGTGGCCGAGGCGGTGCGCAACGTCACCTGTGTCGGCGCCAAGGCGCTCGGTTTGACCGACTGCCTGAATTTCGCCAGCCCTGAGCGGGAAGAAACCATGTGGCAATTCGCCCTGTGCATCGACGGGATTACCCAGGCCTGTGAGGAGCTGCAGATTCCCGTCGTGAGTGGGAATGTGAGTTTTTACAACGAGACCGACGGAATCGGGATTTACCCCACGCCGGTCATCGGCGTGGTCGGGCTGCTGGAGGACCTGGACCGGATGATCACGCCCGGATTCAAGAAGGCCGGGGATCTCGTCGTGCTGCTGGGCGAGACGCGTGAAGAGCTCGGGATGACCGAATACCTGAGTGTGGTCCATCATCGGGAGCGAGGGTTCCCCCCCGAGCTGGACCTGGAGCGAGAGGCCGCGGTCATCGCGTGTTGCGCGGAGGCGATCAAGGAGGGTATAATTAGATCAGCCCATGATTGCTCCGAGGGGGGGCTGGCTGTCGCCCTCGCTGAGAGCTGCCTCCTGAACCTCGCTACCCCTTTGGGTGCGGCCGTCCGGCTGGAAAATTCTCGCGAAATCCGGACGGACGCGGTGTTGTTCGGGGAGAGCCAGGCCCGGATCGTGGTCAGCCTTTCCCCGGAGGGACTGGACCGGTTGCACGCTATTGCGAACCGGCACGGAGCGCCGGTTCAGGTCATTGGCCAGGTGGGGGGGGATCGCCTGGAGATTCGCATGGGACAGCATGAGACCCTGCTCGAAATGCCGCTGGAGAAGATCAAGGCGGTATGGGTGCGGTCGATCGAGAAATATTTTCGAGAGGGGGAGCCCACCGCGGCTTCCGCATCATAGAATCAAGCCTGTATCACCAATCGATCCGGCGTTTCTTAAGCGCCACCGGATCTACTCGTATGCTCGATAAGTTTCGAGAAGAATGCGGTGTTTTCGGGATCGTCAACCACCCGGACGCCGCTCACCTGACCTACCTCGGGCTCTACGCCCTGCAGCACAGAGGCCAGGAGGGCGCCGGGATTGT
>CAYGBP010000117.1:0-4066 GCA_964348105.1 uncultured Nitrospirota bacterium | reverse complement strand
GGCGAGCAGTTTCATCTGGAAAGAGGCATGGGCCTGGTGGCCGAGATCTTCAAGGAGGAGCAGCTGCGAAAGCTGCCCGGAGACATGGCGATCGGCCACAACCGGTATTCCACCACCGGGGCCAGCCATATCAAGAATGTTCAGCCGTTGCTCATCACGTACGCCCTGGGCCATCTGGGGCTGGCGCATAACGGCAATCTGGTCAACGCGCAACTGCTTCGAAGCGAGCTGGAAGCCTACGGCGCCATCTTCCAGTCGACGACCGACAGCGAGGTGATCATCCATCTGATCGCCCATTCGCGTGAATCCAGCCTGCTGGACCGGATTGTCAGCGCCCTGAACAAGGTGAGGGGCGCGTTTTCGCTGGTTGTCCTGGGGGACCGGGGCTTGATCGGGGTGCGGGATCCCTACGGTTTCAGGCCCCTTTCTCTGGGAAGGCTCGGGGAGGCCTGGGTGTTGGCGTCCGAGAGTGTGGCGTTTGATCTGATTCATGCCGAATTTGTACGGGATGTCGAGCCGGGCGAGATCATCGAGATCGACCGTAAGGGGGTGATCACTTCCCATTATCCGTTCGGAAGGATGCCCCGGGCTTCCTGCATTTTCGAGCATATCTACTTCGCCCGTCCGGACAGCAGGGTATTCGGTTACAATGTCTATGCTATGCGGCGCCGCTTGGGATCCCAGCTGGCGAAGGAAGGGCCGGTGGAGGCGGACCTGGTGGTGCCGGTTCCCGACTCCGGCGTGGCCATCGCCTTGGGGTTTGCCGAAACGGCCGGACTGCCCTTCGAGGAGGGGCTGGTCAGAAGCCACTACATCGGGCGGACGTTTATCGAGCCTCTTCAGTCGATTCGTGACCTCGGCGTCAAGCTCAAGCTCAACGCGGTCCGTGATCTCATCGATGGGAAGCGGGTGGTGGTGGTGGATGACTCCATCGTGCGGGGTACCACCAGTCGCAAGATTATCCGGATGATCCGGGACGCGGGGGCCCGCGAAGTTCATGTCCGGATCGGATCGCCTCCGATCACTTCACCCTGTTTCTATTGCATCAACACGCCCACGCGGCAGGAGCTGATCGCATCCTCCCATCCGGTGGACGAGGTTCGGGAGTACATCATGGCCGACAGCTTGAAGCATATCAGCGTGGAAGGAATGCTGAAGGTGTTTCAAAACGGTGATGAGGGGTTTTGTACCGCCTGCTTTACGGAGAACTATCCGATTTCGTTTACACGCGAGGAGATCATTCAGCTCGGTTTGTTTGAGGGATAGGTCGGGGCGGAGCGGCCCATCGACCGTCAGGCCTCTGGTGAGCTTGCCACCCTGTTCTTTCCGCTCCGCTTGGCCTCATAGAGGGCCTGGTCGGCCTGCTTGATCAGATCGGTGGCGTTTCGGACGACCGGGGCGGGGTAGGCGGCCACGCCGATACTCACGGTCGCGTTTAACGGCTGTTTGTCCTCCGTCGTGAACGGATAATTTTCAACCGCCTTCACCAGTCGTTCGGCCGTCAAAACGCCCCCTTTCAGATCGGTCTGGTGCAGCAGCATGACAAACTCTTCCCCCCCGTAGCGCGCAACCAGGTCATGGGATCGACATTGGTTTTTGAGAATTCTGGCGATCTCGGCCAGAATGAGATCGCCCGTGATGTGTCCGTAGGTATCATTGATCTTTTTGAAGTCATCGATATCAATCATCAATGCCGCGATGATCAACTGATGCCTTTCCGATTTGGTGATTTCCTCCGTCAGCCTGCGCCAAAGATAGCGGCGGTTCCAGAGGCCGGTTGTCTCATCGGTAAAAGACAGTTGCTCCAACTTTCGATTTGCCGCCTCCATTTCCTTGTTTTTGATGTCCAGCTCGCTCTGCAGGCTTTTCATGGTCAGAAGGTTCTTCACGCGCGCCACCAGCTCCTCCGGCTCAAAAGGCTTGGTGACATAGTCGTTGGCTCCTTCCTGAAGTCCCTTGACCTTGTGGTGGGAGTCGGACTGGCTGGTGAGAAAGATGACGGGGAGGCTTCTGTACTTTTCGATGTTCCTCAAGGTGCCCAAAAGCTTGTATCCGTCCATGACGGGCATGTTGATATCGGAGATGAGAAGGTCCACATCATTTTTCAGGAGCAGATCAAGGGCTTCCAGACCATTTTTGGCCTGTAGGATTTGGGAGAACAATCCCGTGGGCTCAAGGATTTTGAAAACGGACTTGCGGATGACCGCAGTATCGTCGGCGATTAGCAGGATTTTCGGCATTTTCCCCCCACCCAAGAAAGGATACCGGGGGGACAACATCCTGTCAAGATATCGATCCCGGCCCGGGGAGGGCGGATCGGGCCATTTCGGGTTGACTTGCGGCCTGAAATCCTATACTATGAGCTAGTCTTATCAGGAAGGTCTGCAGGCGGCCCCTGGGGCTTTGCTCGCCCTCCGGCGGCGTGCCCGCCAATCAGTCTATGTCTCAATCCGCGAAATATTTCAAAAGCCAGCAGGTCAGGGAGATCATCGGCCTGACCCGAAGGCAGATGCAGTACTGGGCGGCCACCGGTCTGGTGGTGCCCAGCTACACGACCCCGGGCGGGCATGCGCGCTACACTTTTGAAGATCTGGTGGCTCTGAAGACTTCCAAGCGCCTGTTGGCCGCAGGGGTCTCCGTCCAAAAGATTCGCCGGGTGATGGATGAGCTCAAGACGGTCCTCCCCAAGATCAAGCGCCCCTTATCGGAATTGACGCTCGTGGCCACGGGAGATGTCATCCTCGTTTTTTACGAAGACACGGCCTTTGAGGCGATCACCGGACAGCAATGGATTCTGGAGCT
The DNA here is from genome assembly GCA_964348105.1 of uncultured Nitrospirota bacterium. Lineage (GTDB taxonomy): Bacteria > Nitrospirota > Nitrospiria > DATECO01 > DATECO01 > CAYGBP01. The sequence continues at coordinate 1,264 of CAYGBP010000117.1, read as the reverse complement.
GGCCGAGATCCAACGGGACATCGACAAGTGGCAGAAGCATTTCGAGGGGCTGAAAAAATATCGTCGCGTCACCCCCGGCGCCATTGCTTTGGAGGGACAGTTTATCCCGTATGGACCCGAAAAGGCCGAAGGGCAAGGCGCTTGACCAGGTTGCACACTTTTTCTTCTCCTCCCCGCAGGATTCGGACGGGGAGGCAGGGGAGAGCCGCTTAACCCGGACTTTTACCCTCATCAGTCTCTGTTCCGACCTGCCTTCATCCTTTCTGACCGCCAAGCTCGGTATCGAGCTGAGGAGAATCCGGAAAAGAGTCTTGATCGCAGAAACCTCCGGGTTGCCTTTCAATGTCTTTTTCGCCCTGGGAATCCCGCGCGACCTGCTTCCCATCGAGTCGTTCCTGAGAGGGAAGGCCGTCGAGGGGGTGGCGGATGCCCCGTTTGGGATCAGGGTCCTGACCTTCCCGCTCGATCCCATCCGGTTGAGCCTTCTGAGCATCAACGCCAGAGGAGGGATATACAAGTCGCTTCTGAGGGAAGAGGCGGAAAGCGATTTTTTCCTCATCAGCCTACAGCCCACCGGGGACGTCACGGCCGAGTCCGGGGATATCAGGATTCATCTGTCGGGGCGGAGCGGCCGCAGCGAGAGACAGGATTGGGCACGGATCATCGCCGCTTCCCATCATATCCTGCTAGCTGCGGGGAACAGGGTCGAGGAGTTGCATTCGGCCTATCGTCTGATGCGCTCTATTTGGTCGATCAACCCACGGGCGAGGATCGGCGTCCTGTCCCTGTGCTCTGGGAGCCAGGCGGGCGGTTTCACGGCGGGCGCTATCTTGGACCAGGCGGCCGATCGATTTCTCGGAAGAAGAGTTGCCAGCTACGGGGTGATGGATCACTCCGCTTTACTGCAATATCGCGCAATGTCCCGGTTAGGATCCGCATCGCGTGGCGCCCAGGCCCCGCCCCATCGGGAATCCGTCAAGGCAGCCGTCAACGAAATCCTGAAAGGCGCCATGTCGGATCCGCCGCTGGCGGACCTGCTGAGAGGCTCCAAGCAGGTGTCGGTGATGAATGATCTCGCCTACCACCGCGAATCCGCGGACGCTCAAATCCCTCCCGCAACGATTTCCCTGACGGAAGGCGAAATCGAGTTTTTCGAGGCGCTCCGAGTGGCCTGATGCCTTAACAGCTGACCGGCTCCCGCATTGGGGATATCCGACGGGGTCCGGGTGCGCCTCAGAGCTCGGGGAGGTGGACCTGGTCGAGG
>CAYGBP010000116.1:6560-7492 GCA_964348105.1 uncultured Nitrospirota bacterium | reverse complement strand
GCAGGGCGTAGAAACGGGCAAAGCCGGGGTCCTGATGCATATATCGTCTGGAAAAGAGGTGAATGATCGTACCGATTCCGGAGATCACAGCCATCATGACGGCAGCCAGACGATCGATGTGCAGGCTGAATTGCAGCAAGCCGTTTTGGGGCGGGAGTTCGAAAATCGGAATCCGGATAGGACCTTGAAGACTTACGAAATAAAGTATCTGGACGGAAACGGCGAACGCCACCAGCTGAGAAAGCGTGCCAGTTAGAAAAACCTTGTTTTCAGACTGGTTCCTCAACAGGCCTATGGCCAGGCCAGCCGCCAGCGGCGCCAGGGGGATCAGTGACGCGTAATTCTGAAGCTCCATTAGGTGTCCATTGTTCGTGACGTCATGCAACCGGCACGCTCGATTGGCTTGAGTCTTCCCCCATCGAACCCTGCCGATCTGATCCGTGACCCTTTCCGAAACCGCTTGAAGGTTTCGGGAATATTTCCGCCTGGCGTAGCTTGTCTTTTAGTTACGTCCTACAGGATTCGGTTAAAAAAAACCGACCCTTCGAACGCTTCGGGGTCGGCATACAGCCCGCCTGGTCAGCGGAACCGGTCACCCTTCAGGCTTTCTTCCGCAAGGATTATTAAACTTCACGCCAGCGTTCCTTGTCAAGGTGAAATCGGGGTCGGACTAAGGTAAGGGACTGAAATATTTCAGAAAAGATTAAATAACAGGGCGGTTTTAGGGCTTAAACAGGACTTTTGGCCATAAAAAGAGGGTTTTAAGGAGTTCTTTTGTATGCCAAGGGCCAGCAAGTGTTATATTCCCAACCGTGCCTGGCACATCACCCACCGGTACCATAGGTGAGAGTTTCTCTTTAACCTCCCTAAGGATGTTCGCTTGGTCCGATCCGGAATCAGGAATTCTTCAGGGGAGCCTCTCCTCTCATCCA
>CAYGBP010000116.1:5592-6550 GCA_964348105.1 uncultured Nitrospirota bacterium | reverse complement strand
ATAAGGAAAAAAGGGATAAAAGCTAGTTTTTCCGTCATTCTCCGGCCCAGATTAGATCCGTGCCCGGGGATCAAATGCCAATCCACAAGGAGGACCCTCTGGTGAATCGAAAAGGCATGAGTAAGGCCCTATCGTTAGTGTTTTTAAGCTTGCTGATTCTTTTGCTTCCGAGCGGTACCTTCGCGGATGAAAAATCGAAGCTATTCATCGCGATTATAGAGGGTCATGCGAACCCCGTGTTTGACGGTTGCGTTGTTACCAACACTGAGGAGGGCGGGGGCTTCGCGACGCGTATGGGTAGGATTACCGCTATGTCGGAGGAGACTGCTTACTTTTGTTCCGACCCCAACCGGGGTGTGGTCAACGGGGAAATGGTTTTTGAAAATGTCAAGGGAGACAAGCTGTTTCTCGTTTATGAAACCCTGGCCACGATTGATCCTGAGATTCCGGAAATCACGTTCCAAGGACCTTACGAAGTCACGGGTGGGACGGGCCGGTTTGAGAATGCACGAGGGGGAGGGACGATTGCCGGTCATGGCAGTCTGCTTCCTCCCTTTGAGGTGTTTGCTGCGCATACGGGACAAATCATTCTGATCGGTGTTAGTCATTGACCAACCTACATTGGAGCGATCGGGGTCGGGTCAAGGTAAAGCTGAATTGCAGAGGTGATCGATTATGTCAAATGACAAAGCGGGGTCAGAGCATTATACGCGTGGAGATTTACTTAAGGCGATTCAGGTTTCCATTGCCAGGGTTGGCATGGCGACGGATCGCATAATGACTGATGATCTTGCGCCTGTTGAATTGATTCCTCAAAAAATTAAAAAAATATGATGATGCGTGATGTCATACGTCCCAAAGGCTCGCCACTGTGTATGGGCCGCCCTTGATCGCCCAGAATTCCCCACCGATATAGCGGCGATTCCGGTCAAGCCCGGCAATCTTTTTCATATCCTCC
>CAYGBP010000116.1:3384-5525 GCA_964348105.1 uncultured Nitrospirota bacterium | reverse complement strand
TGAATCGCCCAACTGATCAGCACCTGGGCCGGTGTGGCACCGTGCCGCTCGGCGATCGCGGCAATCGTCGGATCCTCCAGCAGAACGGGCTGATCCCGGGTTATCAGGCCGGGGGGCCGATCGGGCGAACCCAGAGGCGAGTAGGCGGTCATGTGGACCCGGTTCTTGTTGCAGAATTCCAGCAATGCGGGCTGCTGCAGGTACGGGTGTAGCTCGATCTGGTTGATCTCCGGTTTCAGCCGCGGCCCTTCTAGAAGGGCTTTCAGCTTGGCAATACTGAAATTGGAGACGCCGATATGGCGGCACAGCCCTTTGTCTACCGTGGCTTGCATCGCCTCCCATGTCTTGGAAATCGGCAGGTCATCGAGGGCGATCATGTCCCCCGCAGACTCGGGCAGGAAGACGCCCTTCTTCAAAGCAACCGGCCAGTGTATCAGGTAGAGATCGAGGTAATCGAGTTTCAGGTCCGCCAGCGTCTGCTCGAGTGCCGGTTGTACGTCCTCCGGCGCGTGGGCATCATTCCATAGTTTTGAAGTGATCCACATCTCGTTTCGGGTTACGACCCCCTCGGTGAAAGACTCGGACAGCGCCTTACCGATCTCCGGTTCATTTTGATAGATGGCTGCGCAATCGATGTGCCGGTAGCCGAGGCGCACGGCCTCTTTGAGCGCGCTGTAAACTTCGCCGGGTTCCGACTTCCAGGTTCCCAGCCCAAGGATGGGCATCCGGTCGCCGTTATCGAATTGGAAGGTCTTCATCGCTTTCCTCCCTGCAAAGAACGATATTTAAAAGTTCCCGCTCATAATATACGTCATCGGTTAATTTGCTTCAACCTTTGACTTTAGTAAGAAATACAGGAAATCGGATTTTCGGACACGGTCCTCAGGCTCGGTTCAAGATCAGGACTTGCTCTATTTTTAAAAAATATAAATAATAGCGCCGATTTCGGCGAAGGAGGTCGTGACCCAACCCCCGAAATTCGGTCCAGTTGAAAGTTGAGTCTCCGGGTGATACCAAGGATACCCAGAAAAGGAGGCTCGGGATGAGAAAACGATATACCGAAGAGCAGATCATCGGTATTTTAAAGGAGGCCGAGGCGGGAGGCAAGCCTCAGGAGCTTTGCCGCCACGGGATTAGCGAGACGACGTTTTACAAGCGGAAGGCCAAATACGGGGGCATGCAGATCAGTGAGGCCAAGCGCTTGCGGGGGTTGGAAGAGGAGAATCGACGGCTCAAACATCTGGTGGCCGACCTGACCCTGGACAACCAGGCCCTCAAGGCAATCGTCACAAAAAAGTTCTAAAGCCCGAAGCCAAGCGCCGGGCGGCCGCATTCGTTCAGCAACGCTTCGGGCTGTCCCAAAGACGTGCCTGCGCCCTGGTCAGACTATCGCGCAGTGCCTTTGGATACTGCCCGCGCCTGAGCGAACTCAATGAGCGGGTGGGGATCCGATTGGGGGAGCTGGCGGCCCGGCACCGAAGATACGGGGCGTGGAGACTTCACCGCTTGCTTTGGCGAGAGAGCTTTGAGATCAACCACAAGCGTACAGAAGGAATGTTTGAGCGCCCACTACTTCTCAACACTCGCGGAAGCGCGCGCGATCATCGAGGCCTGGCGGATCGAATACAATACCTACCGGCCTCATCGCTCTTTGAACGGATTAACACCCAGTGAATTTGCGCAACGGCATCAAAAGGAGTCGGAAGGGACCCAGGAACTCAACTTACAGGTGGTCTAAAAAAGGGGTTGGGTCAGGCCGTCTTAAATCTCTTTCTATCTCCACCTCACGCATAGCCATTTTTACAAGAATTATAGGATATGGCCGTCAGCACCGGTTTAAACAGAATTTAGGCATCTCTTCATTTCTCATTTTTTGTGGTACGTAAATGTTTGTCCAGTACCTCCCATAGGAAACTTTGGACATTTCTGTTTTTCACCTCTCGCCCACGCAAAAATGGAATTAAAGACGTTGTCATAACCGATTGAGGGCCCATAGATCGGTACAATGGTTTTATTATGAGAAGCACCCTCAATATCGGCCAACATGACAAAGTAGCCGCCGTCCGGCATCTTCCCTGTGGCCTTTGCATCCTGCTGCAGAAGCGCTTCGGCCGTTTTCTTGCCGGTCATCTTTGAGTTTG
>CAYGBP010000116.1:286-3339 GCA_964348105.1 uncultured Nitrospirota bacterium | reverse complement strand
TACCTGACGGAGTGCATCACCGGACCATAGCGACCCGGTGTTGAACCCGTCACGGTCACATTCAGACACTGATCGGCATTCTTCTTAACGGCCCTAAACGTCGCGATAAAAGGACGATTGACCTCTTCTTTCTCTGCTTGAGTAAATGCCGCACCCTTTCTCACTCCCTCGCGCAACTCTTCCACAGTCTGAGGTGGGGTCACGCAACCTGCGACGAGGCCTGCAAATACCAGGATCGCTATCCTTTTCATTCTGCCTCCTGTTTCCCTTTCGGCCATTTGGCGCCTATCTGATCAAGTTTAGCAGAAATTCCGGAAAATGGGATTCGTATAAAGGGGTCACCTTGAGCTACCCCCCTTTTCATGGACACTCAAAAAGGGGACAATAGCCCTGAAAGCCGGGGACACCAGAATAACTAGATCGGGGTCGGACCAGGATAAGATATTGCAATATGAGTGAAAGGAGTAAATAATAGGCGGTATACAGAGCTTAGACTGCACTTTGGAGGCGCAAAAAGGGTGCTCTAAGTAGCGTGTTGCATACCGAGGGGCAACAGGGGGAACGGTGAGGCTTTGAAATCAAGCGGTAAGCTTACGCCGACCCCGTATTAGTTAAGATTGAGAGGAGGCTCACTTCCTGATTTTCGAGGACGGCATGCAGGGAGTCGGTGGAAATGCCGGCAGGGCGACGCATTCATTTCAATTCGGGACGGCGGCCCATCCGTTATTCCAAAACAACCTTCAGGGCGAACTTCTCTTAGATTTTGCCGAGACCGCGGGCAGGAGGAAATCCCAAAGGTCGGGAGGTGATTTCGGGTCAAGCCGCAGATGAAGAGCGTGAAGATCGGTATCCTGTTATCCCTGATCACCCTCCTCTATTTTGCATGTTCATCCTTGGTAACCAGTCGGTCTGCGTCTGACGAAGTTGAATCTCGCCGATCATTCTATCTGGTGAGTCACGGCTGGCATACCGGCATTGTCATCAGGCGGGAAGACATCCCCAACGGAAGCTTGCCGGAGTCCGCGGACTTTCCCGATGCCGAATATCTGGAGGTGGGCTGGGGCGATTGGGATTATTACCCGGCACCTTCGTTTAATGTCTGGTTTGCCGCGAAGGCGCTTTTATGGCCTACGGCAAGTGTGTTACATGTCGTGGGATTCAGCGGGCCCCCCGAGAGCTATTTTGCGCGGAGCGAGATAATCGCGTTTGAATTATCGCAAAGCAGGTTTGAGCGGTTAATCGAGTACATCCATGCCAGCTTTGCAAGGGATGGCGCCGGGAAATCGGCCCCCCTGCAGCCGGGTCTCTACGGCAACAGCGCTTTTTACCCCTCCCATGAAAAATTTCATCTTTTAAAGACCTGCGCAGGTTGGACGGCCAAAGCCCTGCGCACGGCAGGTTATCCAATCAGCCCATGGTTTGCGGTGACCGCCGATCAGGTCATGTCCCGCGCGCGCAGCCACGGCGAGGTCATCCGGCCAAGCCCCTCCGGGGAGGTCTCCAAAAAGAAGGCGAAAACGGCGGTCCGCCCCGCAACATCCGAATATTCCGGGGACGCCATACACAACTCTTGACTCTAATTCGGGATGGGAATAGGGTGTCCTCATGCCCAGGCTCGCCGGAGCGGAAAACGCGGTGCCTTTCGGAGGGGATTAAACTGGCGGAGGCTCGGGCGAATGAAAGGCATGAAAGAAACGGCAGGCCACTTAGAAGCGAAAGCTTTGTGGCCGCGATGGAGGCCCAAATGGGCCGGCCCCTCGTGCGGCAAAGCCGGGTTCCAGGCGGGTAAGCGTGGAGATTTAAGTATGGGGTCACCGGAACTTGAGGTATTTCTACAGGCTCGTTTGAATCATTAATCAAAATGAGTATAGATTGGAAGCTGCCGTGGAGAGAATTGTGCCCAGATCACCGGGAAACCCTTTCGCTTCAGGAGGAATTAGACAAAGAAATTTCAAAGGCCCATCCCATTTATGGCAAAGAACCAAGAATCGTAGCCAGGAGAATCGATACGGATGACGTCCTGGTTCTGCTGAATAATAATAAAGTGGCCGTTGTACATCTTACCTACTCCGGTCAAGTGGACCAGTTTCCTGAGGAGTATCCATGGACGACAATATTTGAAAATATGGAAACATTTGTAGAAGAGTGCATGAAAGTGGATGCTCTAGGCTATGAAGAGTCAGTCTAACCATTCAGATTCGGTAACGAAACGGGGTCGGGCCAATAGGATGGCCTCTTGTCGGTAATTGGAAGCCAGAGTGAATCGGTCCCTCCTGGGTCAAGCGCCGGATCTAAGGCGCGTAAGCATCGAGAATTGGGTATGGTGCCCCCGGGACTCCCCAAGGCTGCGCGCCTGAACTTCGAAAATCCCTTGGCTATTCCCTACACAAAATCTGCGGGGTGACCGCATCGGAAGCCCTAACCATCCGGGCATAGACCCTTAACAAGGAGAAATAAAGCAGCATGAGTAAACACGACAAAGAAAATCCTTTATCGGGATCCAGCGTTCCGCGGCCGGTTCATCCCCACAAGCGGCGAGAACCCTTGCCGGTGGAGAAACCCAAACCGTCTGAGGCAAACGCGGGGGCGCAGCAGCGGCTGGAGGCTATATTCGCCAGTCCGAGCTACCGGATGGCGGACCAGGACGTGGATTTCCTGAATCTGGATACGACCAGGGGGGTCCGCCTCCAGCTCGATTATCTGAAAGCCGAGACCCTGTTGGTCCAGCACAATATTCGGAATACGATCGTCGTATTCGGAAGCACGCGCATTCCGGAGCCGGATGAGGCCCGGAAAAACGTCGCCGAGATTCAGGCTGCGCTGGCCCGCTCCCCGGATGATGAGGGACTGCGGCGGAAACTGGCGGTCGCGGAGCGTCTTCTGGCCAAGAGCGATTACTACGACGTGGCCCGCGGCTTCGGCCGCCTGGTGGGGCAGTCGGGTGAGGGTCCCGAAGACACCCGGGTGGTTCTCATGACCGGGGGCGGTCCGGGAATGATGGAGGCCGCCAACCGGGGGTCCTTCGATGCGGGGGCCAAGACGATCGGCATGAA
>CAYGBP010000116.1:0-209 GCA_964348105.1 uncultured Nitrospirota bacterium | reverse complement strand
CCCTGCCCCACGAGCAGTTTCCGAATCCGTATATCACCCCGGAGCTGTGTTTTCTTTTTCACTATTTCGCGGTGCGCAAACTGCATTTCCTGTTGCGGGCGAAGGCCCTGGTGGCCTTTCCCGGGGGATACGGGACCCTCGATGAATTGTTCGAAACGTTGACCTTGATCCAGACCCGGACGATCGAGCCCCTGCCTGTCATCCTGGTG
>CAYGBP010000115.1:4648-7564 GCA_964348105.1 uncultured Nitrospirota bacterium | reverse complement strand
GCCGGGATGGGCGGCACCACTTCCAAACCATGCGGATCACCTGGATCGCCAGGACCACGGCCAGCCCGATCACCACGTATTGGGTGATCGGAGGAATCCCGTACTGGGAAAGCAGGTAGTCCAGGTAGGCCTCCCAGGCCTTCAGTCTCTGGGGAATCGATATGGCCAGTTCGTCGTTCATTTCTCGACCGTCACCTTGATGGTCGTGTCCCCGATCCGGATCCGGTCGCCCGAGGCCATCAATTGGGATGATACCCGCTGATCATTGACAAAACTGCCGTTGGTGCTTCCATGATCGATAAACTTGTAACCCTCTTCCGTCCATTCGATCGTGGCATGCTGCCGGGAGACCTTCGGGTCCTTGATGATGAAGTCGGCCTGGCTTCGACCCATGACGGTGCGCACTTCGGTCACTTCATATCGCAATCCTCGCAGCTGACCGACGATCACCTCCAGCCAGCAGCGCCTCTGGCGGTTCGCCCTGCCGTTGAGCAGCGACTGCGCGCTGCCCACCATGGTCTCATCCCGGGTATCGGCGGCCGAGCCCTTTTTGACGGTGAAACCGCCGTCGCCCTTGAAGAATTGAATCCGGAAGTTGCCCACTTGGATCTTGTCTCCGTCGGACAGGTGGGACTCCGTCACCGATTCGCCGTTCACCAGAATCCCGTTGCGGCTGCTCTCATCCTGAATGCTGTATTCCCCGTTCTGGCAGCGGACAACGGCATGGCGCCGCGATACCAGCAGGTCGTCCAGGACCAAGTCGCTGTCCGAGTCCCGCCCGATCACGAAGGCTTTCTTGTTCAGGATGACGTTTTTGACCTGGTTTTCGGGGCCCAGGACGATCAGGCGCGGCCGCGGTTTCAGATAATGATCCACCACGGCGGCGAAAAAATCATCCGAGGTCGACTGCTGAACGTCGGGAGCCGGGGCGATCTTCAGGTCGTTGTAAAGCAGCAGCTCGATGGGCTGGCTGGACTGCTGCGAGTAGACATAGGACAAGAGGGCGTCCTCCAGGGAGTCCTCACCGGAAACATGGTGGGCATCCGAAAAGTAGGCCTCCACCATTCTCTTTTTCATGAAATAAAAAAAACTGTATTCCCGCCCGCTCTTCAAGACGAGCAGATTCTCGCCTCCATCCTGCTTCAAGCGGTCCAGCAATCCCTCGATGCTGACCAGGTCGGAGGTGGCCTGCGTCGCCGGGGCGTTCTGGCACAGACCGAGCAGGCATTTGAGAAGCACCGGATCCGATTCATAGAGGGAGAGCTTCGTCTCCTCCGACCGGGCGCAGGTCTGAAAGAATTCATGGATCGTCGAGTCCCGGGGCGAACCGTTGTCCCACTGGCCCGCGGCGTAGGGCTCGCCGTTGAGGATGAACAACAGCGCGATGCCCTGTTCATGCTCGCCCTTCATGACGCCCTGAAAAGGCTCGGGTCTTTCATGCATTTTTTTGAAGAGGGTGTTGAGGAACTTGGCGGAGTAGGGCTTATCGGCGAAAAGGGTTTTTTTCAAGGCAGGCAGTCTTAGATTGGGCATCATTCCGATCCGGGAACGAACCGTCAACAGGGTTTTTTAATTTAAGTGTAGTTGAAGGTCCCAACCTTGTCAAACCGCGGTAAATAAGGAGAAATACCGAAAATGGGGGGTGGGCCGGCGGGGGGCGAAACGGGGCCTAGCGCAACTCCTCCAGGACCCGGTCGATGTCCCGGGGAAGGAGGACGATCTCGATTCGCCGGTTTTGGGCCCGGCCCTCGCGGGTCTCGTTGCTGGCCACCGGGCGGTGGCTGGAATAGCCCGCGGGTGAGATAAACTGGGGGTTGACCCCAGCGCGGTCGATCAGAAACTTGACGACGTTCGTGGCCCGGGCCACCGAGAGCTCCCAATTGGTCGGAAATTTTTCGGCGAGCCGACCGCCGATGCGGACATTATCCGTATGGCCTTCGACGCGGATCTGCCGGTCCGTGACCTTGCCCAGGATCTCCCCGAGCCGCTCGAGCACCTTGAGGCCTTCCGCCTTGATCGTGGCGCTGCCGGAGTCGAAGAGGATCTTTTCCACCATGTTGACGGACAGCCGGTCGATGGCCTGGGTAATCTTGATTTCCCCCTTCTTGATCTCCTCCTGCAACTCGCTGACGAGGCTGTCGTAGGTGCCCTTGAGCTGGTGGATCTCCTTGTTCTTGGTCTCGGCCAACCGCCCGGTCTGGGCCTGAAGCTCCTCGATTTCGGCGATTTGATTGTCCCGGATATTGATCAATTCCAGGTTCTGCTGACGAAGCGCCTCCAACTCGGTATTGCGGGCTGCCAGGGTGGATTCCCGCTCCGCCAGGCGCTCCTCCGCCAGGCGAAGCCGCTCCTCGATCGCCGCGTTTTCTGCCCGAGTGCGGGCCAGCTCTTCTTCAACTCCCTCCAGCTCGAGCAGCATGGCCTGGTGGATCTCTTTTTTCACGCCGCAACCCAGGAGCGCCCCGAGCGCCAGCGACAGCAACAGGGTCAGTCCCGTCGCACGCAAAGCTGGCCCGGAGCGGCGTGGGGGGATCATTGGCTGTTTGTAACCTGTCGCGCTTCTCACCCTTCGTCCTAATGCTGAAGAATGCTGGCCGCCTTCTGGACCAAATCCCGTTCGCTTTCATAAACCAGCAGCTCCAGGGCCCGGGGGATCGGGAACCAAGCCGCCTCCTGCACCTCGTGATCATGGTCCTTAACGGAGCCCCGAAGGTATTCCATCAGAAAGAAATGAACTGTCTTCTGCACCCGCTCCTGCTTTTCGGGCGAATAGAATCGGTATTGAATCTCCCCCAATTTCTCCTTGACGGCGCCCTCCAGACCGGTCTCCTCCCGAACTTCCCGTCTGGCCGTCTCCTCATGCGTCTCGTCGGGATGCATCAGCCCCTTGGGCAGGCACCAGATCGGCTCCCCTTT
>CAYGBP010000115.1:4174-4605 GCA_964348105.1 uncultured Nitrospirota bacterium | reverse complement strand
GATTTCGGGAATTTCACTTCCCGATCGGAACACGATCCCGCCGGCCGAGACCTGTTGCTTCACAAGGCGATCCCTCCGAAGCCGAAATGGATGGAAATCATATCATCCCGGCCCGCCCTTTGACAAGGGTTGTGTCGTGAAGGCCGCTGGCTCAGGCCGAATGCATGCCATTCGTCGGTTTGGCACGGTGATGAACGGGCGGGGGGGAGAAAAGCTACAGAATTCGGACTGGAAAGGAGCAAGGCCCTCAGGCCTCATGAATTGAGAGGCATGCCGGCCGGTTGAATCTGGAGAAACTTCTGGTAGTTGGAAAGGACTTTGCGGGCATATCGCTTGGGCAGCCGCTGGCAACCATCGATTATGTCAGCGTCGCCGATACCGAAACACTAGACGAACTGCACGAGGTCAAACCCCCGGCGCTGGTATCAATG
>CAYGBP010000115.1:0-4164 GCA_964348105.1 uncultured Nitrospirota bacterium | reverse complement strand
TAATTGTAAGCCGTCAAGGCAACTTCCAGGTCCTCAAATTCTTCATGCATCATCGCCAGGTACTTCACACCCAGTTTGATATTCAGGTAGGGATCGAAGAGGGTGGCGTTTCCCATCCAGTTGATATTCCGGGCCTTCGCCACGGAAACGCCCGTCGCCGGCATGATCTGCATCAGGCCGAGGGCCCCCACCCGGGAACGGGACCAGTTGTAAAAGGAGCTTTCGGTGGCGATCAGTCCGAGAATCAGCTCGGGCTCGTAGTCGTGCTTGAGGCTTTCCTCGTAGATGAAGCGGGCCAGCTTGTCCTTCTCGGTTACGGGGAGGCCGGTTCTGAAGTCCCCCAGGACCTTGCGGATCCGGTTCAGCCTGACTTCGTAGGGCTCAACCCGCGGCGTCGGATCGGCAAGCAGGACCGTCTCATCCGACGCCGGTTCCGCAGGAGCCACTGCCACCTGCTCGGCCGAGATTTCAACGGCCAGGTCGTCGGAAGCCACCGGGAGCAGTCCGATCAATGCCGGCAGGACCAGGAACGGAACCAGGCTGAGGAGGACGACACGGACCCGCCTGCGCGGGACAGTGTCACCTTGCGGCTGAACGGCCTTGATTTTGTGACTGGATTTTCTGATTTCCTGCCCCCTTTGAAAAATTCTCCCTTACTAATAAGCAAAATCGGTACCGAATCAAGAACTGATCATAAATATTTGTTTTATAAAGATTTTTATTATTTTTTAGGCCTCCGGTCGTCCCGTGAAAGTATACAGTTTTATCCTTTATGGGAAAATTATTCCTCTGGGATAAATCGTTGGGAGAATGTGACCCTTTCCATTCTCCTCCCGGATTAGGGGGAAGACGGAAATGGAACGCGCCACATGATATGAAAGTCAAACCGCGATGTCAAGGCCTGGGCCGGAGGCTTTCAGGAGTCGGGAGGCAATTCGATGAGGGCCGGCCTGGGTGAGTTCATTGGAACGGAGGCGCTGATCTCGTCCCGGATCATGTAGACTGCCTCGGATCGGTCCGACCGGGCGTAGTAAAGACCATCCAATTCGTCGCCGATCATGAGGTTTGCCAGGGTCTTTTGCTCGCCGTCCAGCAAAATCACCTCGAACCGGGGGGCGTGAAGGCCGAGGGGTTTCAAAGCATCGGATTTCTCGCTGACCAGATCAACCGCCTTCAGGTCGCGCAGGTCCTGCAACAGGTCGGTCAGTTTAGCGGCCTCGTCCTCCGCCAGGATCTGGCCGCTCGACTTCCACTGCCCCTCCACCCGCTCAAAGGCGAATTCCCCTTCGGGTTCCTTTCGGACCTGGATCGAGACCACCTGGGCCGGATCAAAAGCGAGCAGGTGCTTGTCGCTGAGGGCGAAGAGATCCTTATCCAAATCGTTCAGCACGGACGAATCGATTTTGAATAATGGGCGTTCCTGATTTCCCGTTCGGGCAATCAGAAGCCCCGGCAACTCCCCCCCTTCCGGCTCGGAATAGATGGAGAGGGGCGGGGTCCCGGCGTCCCCTTTTGAAAAACGCAATGAGATCTCGACCTGTGGATGACCCAGACGGGCCAGGACCTCCTCACGTCCGTCGTCCACAAAATCCTTGGCCCGCAGACGGCTCAAGGTCCTCAGCACGGCGGCCACTTCCTCACCGTCGGCCGTCCTCTGGACGGGTTTGGTAACCCTCCAGGAATCCGCCTGGCGGACGAGAAGGAAGGATCGGTCGCGGTAGTCCAGGTCCAGACCGATCACCGACTGCGGGTCGAACTCGAAGAACTCCTTCTTCCTAAGATCGGTGAGCGTCTTCGTCAGATCGGTCTTGTGGTATTGATCCGCCAGATGGACCTTCCGCTCCCCGGCCCGCCCGACGTAGACGGCCGCACCGATTGGGGCGGAATCCCCCATCTGCAGGTGCTGCTCATCGTCCGCCAGCCGGACCGAGACGCGCAGCGCCGGAGGCTCCAGACCGTAAACACTCAGATCCTCGGCATTTTCCTCGACCACCCGGTTGAACTTCATTTCGCTCAGCGCGACCACCAGGTCCTCCACCTCCTCCTGATCCGCCTCCGCATCCATCGGCTCTTGAACCCGCCACCGCCCTTCGGCATCCTTCGATAGGAGAATCCGGCTTCCCTCCCCCTCCCTGGGATATTGGAGGAATAGGCCGCGGGCTTCCTCGGGCTTGAAATGCAGAAGCAGTTCGGCCGCGCGCTCCTCCTCCTGCCTCGCCTTCTCGGCCGGCAGCTCGATCCAGACCAGATAGAGGCCGAGCAGGATCACCAGGATGAGGAGGATGAGGGTCCCTTTGTAGCGATTCATGGTCTAAAGGTTTTTGCGCCGTCTCCAGACCCCGATCCCGGCCGCGATGACCACGGCGGGAAGAATCACGACGGGTAGCAGGAAAAAGATCCTCCCCTGGGTGCGGGTCAGGACCAGGGGTGAGAATTTTGCCTCTCTCGGGCGGATGGAGATCAGATCCTCCTCCTTGCCCAGCCAGTTCACGGACGAGAGGAACAGATCGGAATTTCCCGACCAGTTGAAATAGCCATTCGTGGCGAAGTCGGTGTCGCCGAAGATCACGATGCGGGAGGCCCCGCCCTCTTCCCCTTCCGAGCGCTCAATTTCAATCGCCGCCCCGATGTCCAGGGGCCCCTGGCCGTCGACGGAGGGATCGAAACGGGCCTCCCGGCTGGTCAGGTCCCTCTCGCCCCAGCTCTCCGGGCCGCTTTGGGCCAGCGCCTCGTATCGGACACCCTCCGGCGCTGCGGGAAGGGCCTCGACGGAACGCGACAGCGGAAAGAGTGAACCGAGCCTGAGGTCCCTGACGATCTCATGCGAGGTATACTTCACCACCAGGACATTCGTTTCATCCAGCCCGAGGAGCATCAGGTTGGGGCTCGTATCCAGGATGATTTCATCCGGCATCCGGACCCCCCATTCCGCCAGCAGCTCCTCCAGACCCGTCGTGGCCTGGGGATCCAGCATCAGGAAAATCTGGCCGCCCCGCTCCCTGAACTGGCGGATCGCCTGGATCTCCCCCTGGATCAGGGCCCGCTCGGGCCCTCCCATCACAAGGATCGAGGCATCGTCCGGGACCTTGCCCTCGGCGAAGAGGGACAGGGTTTTCACCTCGTAGCCCTCCCGCTCCAACGCCTCCTTGGCCTGGGATAACCCCCGGGGACCGGTATCGGCCGTGGGCCGCTCATTATGCCCCTCCAGGAAGTAGACCACCTTGCGACCTTCCCGGCTCACGCGGACCAGCGCGTTGGTCAGCTCCTCCTCGGAGATGGCCTCCATGGCGCCCTTGATCCGGGCCTCCTTGCCTTCGCTTTCCAGCACAACGGTGTTGTACTGCGTCACCCCGTACTGTTTGGCGATGGCCGGATTCCGGTCGGGGTCGATGAGCTCGTATTTCAAGCGGTCGGTATGATGGCGGTAGTTGTCCACCATATCCTTGAAGTCCGTCCGTGGCCGGGTGCCGTCCTGGAAAAATCCGGTCGCCTTGACCTCGTGCTGGAGGTTTTTCAAGACCTTGACGGTCTGATCCGACAGGGTGAATTTGGAGGTCTCGGACAGATCCATCCTGATATTATGACGCGAAAAGATGAAGTTCAAAATGGAAAGGACTGCCACCACCAGGACGACCATCAGCAGGCTGTTCGCCCCCAGGCGGGTCGACCGGCGGGCCGAGAAGGCCTTGACCAGCTCGAAATACTTTACGAAAAAGAAGACCAGGCAGGCCAGGGCCGCCACCTCAATCCCGGTCACCAGCGCGGACCGGTGCGGTGCGACGGCATAAACGAAGAGTCCCGACAAGGCCAGTAACACCCCGATGATGCCCGCGCTGCGACTGAGAAATCCGGCAATTCGATTCATCTATTTCCACCTGTGGGATTCGACCACGCGATGCGTCAGGAATAGGCTCACGCCCACCAGGCTCAGATAGTAGACGATGCTCCGGGTCTGCACCAGGCCCTTGAGCAGGTCGTCATAATGGTCCAGAATCGAAAGGTAAGACAGCACCTGCCCCAACGGGGTTCCCTCGACCGAGGAGGCGGCCCACCCCAAGAGCCAGATCACCAGGAGCATGCCGAAGCTGATCAACGCCGAAATCACCTGGTTTTCCGTCAATGAGGAGGCGAAGATGCCGATCCCCAGGAAGACGGCGCCCAGCA
>CAYGBP010000114.1:3852-7703 GCA_964348105.1 uncultured Nitrospirota bacterium | reverse complement strand
GCCCAGCCAAAAACTGGCTGAAGCTGGATGAGACCAATATCGCCGCGCAAAATCGGTGAGGCTGACTTTGCTCTTGCGATCCTTGATCGAATAGGTCCGGATACGAGTCAGATCAAGCGGCTTGAAATCTCTTTTCATGCGCAACCCGGTCGGTGTATCCTTATCGAAACATCTCGTCTTCCACCAGCTCGCAAAGCAGATGGCCGAGGGTAATATGAGCCTCCTGAATCCGGGCGGTGGTCTCGGAGGGCACCACGAAGGGGTAGTCCACGATCCCGGCCAGCTTTCCACCGTCTTTTCCGGTGAAGCCGACGGTGACCATTCCGACCCGTCTGGCCGTTTCCACGCCCTTGATGACATTGGGAGAGTTGCCGCTGGTGCTGATGGCGACGGCGATATCCCCTTTTTTGCCCAGGGTGTTGAGTTGCCTGGAAAACAGCTCGGCATAGTCGTAGTCGTTGCTGATGCTGGTGACGACCGCCATGTCGGTCGCCAGCGCCAGGGCCGCAAGGCCGTCGCGATCCTTCTTGTAGCGGTTAACCAGTTCGGCGGCCAGATGCGAGGCATCGCAGGCGCTGCCTCCGTTTCCAAAAAAGATGACTTTGCCGCCTTTCCGGTAGGCCGAAAGGATCCGCTTGGCCACCTCGGTGATTTTGCTCACATTTTCCTCATTTTGGATAAAATCGAGCTTGACTTGGGCACTTTCCCGAAAGGCGGCTTCAATCCTGTCGCGCATTTGAAACACCCCTCTAGTAAATTATCTAATGACGATAGGAACTTATGATATATTCCCTCCCATCCTTTGTCAAGGGGAAGGCTGGTTCTCGATGGTATGAGAGTTGCAGCAAAAGGCGCCAAAATAACCCCTAAAATCAAACTGAAGGAGTCTATGGCGGGGTTGGATCCGGCTCTTCTTGAGCGGTTGTTTTATCTTTCGGTCGGCGTTATCCTGGCGGGCCTGGCACTCAGCGGCTTGCTGCGCGCGGTGGGCGTATGGCGCACTTCCAGATTGCGTCTCGAGGAAAGGCGGCTGGAGCCCGGCGTGGTTGCCGCGGTCCAATCGGGCGATGCCCTGGACCTCTCCGGCTTGAGGTGGCCACAATCGAGCCTTCGCTGGAAGGCGGTCGAGGCCATTCTCATCCGGTATGCAAGCGCCCCGCCCGCCGGCCGGAGGCGCCGGCTGGCCCAGATCTTCGACGGCCTCGGGTATGTGGAGTTCTACTTGAAAAGGCTCAAGTCGAAAATTCCCGCCGTGCGCCTTGATGCCGCGAACCGACTGGGTCTTATGACCTCTTCCCGTGCCGTCCCGGAGCTGCTCAGCGTCATGGCGTCGGAGGACCGTCCTTTGCGGCGCGAGGCCATGCTTGCCCTGGCGAGAATCGGTGAGCCCCGATCGATCGGTCCGGCGGTGAGGATCGCCTGCCGTCTTGGGTTTCCTGAGCGGGGCCTTTCCCGGACGATCCTGATCGAGGTGGTCCTGCCGTTTCAGTCGAGGGCCGTGAAACCCCTGCTCCGACTCCTTTCGGATCCCTCGGATCGGGTCAGGGCGACGGCGGCGGATCTTTTGGGATGGGTCCCAAGGTACAAAGCGGTGGGACCGCTGATCCGGTGCCTGAAGGATCAAAGCCCGCATGTGAGGGCGCGCGCAGCCTTCGCACTGGGGCGGATCGGGCATCCCCTCGCGGCTGGCGGCGTTGTCGCGCTTCTTTCCGACCCCTCCTGGACCGTGAGGCTGGAGGCGGCGCGCGCGGTCGGGTTGTTGGGCGCGGCGCAGGGGATTCATGGCCTGACACTTCTCCTGAGGGATTTACATCCCCAAGTTCGGCATGCCGCCGCGCGGGCATTGAACAGGGTCGGTCCCGCCGGGACCCGGGCGATGGCCGTCCACCTTCTCTACAACAAGGATCGGTTTGCCCGGGAGCAGGTCGCCCTGGCGCTCGGGGAGTCGGGATTCGTCATGCGCAGGGTGGAGGAACTGAGCTCACCCGATCCCGTCGTGCGGCGGGAAGCGGTTGATCTGCTTCGGGGGATCCTGCGTGCGGCCGGTTGGCCGGCGCTGCTCAAGGCCCTGGAGACCCACCCGAATCCCGAGATCCGACTTCGCTTGATCGAAATCCTGTCAGAATCCGACCGGCTGGCCGTCTGGCGGGTCATCCGGCGCGTTTCCCTATTCGATCGGGACCGGGCCGTGAGGGAACTGGCAAAAGATACCGTTCTGAGATTTGCCTGGCAACGGAAGGGAAGAACCGGGCTGGGATACTTTTGGCGAAGGCCCCGGCTCCTCTAGCCTGATGCGTACCGACGCGGTTTTCGGATCCCGGTCCGGACCGATCCGGCGGGGCGACCGGGATGCTCGGCGTGGATCCGGGAAGTTTTCCTTGACCCGGCTTTTACCCTGCGATACCTTGCCCTGGCCGGCTCGCGGAGTGGCCGTGTGCCGGCGCATGACACCCTATTTTTCTCTGCGCCCAGGAGGGGACATGCCGAAAGCGGATGCGGTCTTCGAGGGGGGAGGCGTCAAAGGCATCGGACTGGTCGGTGCGCTGGCGGTGGCCGAGTCCAAAGGCTATACCTGGGAAAATGTCGCCGGCACCTCCGCCGGGGCGATCGTCGCGGCGCTGGTGGCGGCCGGCTACAAGGCCCCGGAGTTGAAGCGGATCCTGTCGACCCTGGATTACAACCGGTTCAAGGACAGAGGCGCCGTGGATCGGATTCCGCTGTTCGGTCCCCTGGTGAGCCTGCTATCCGAGAAGGGGATTTACGAAGGCAACTTTCTGGAGGAATGGATCCGGGATCTACTGGCCCGAAAAGGGGTTCGGGTCTTCGGTGACCTGGTCCGGTCCGGCGAGAAGGACAAGCGCTACAAGCATCGGCTCAATGTCATCACCGCCGACATCACCAATGAGCTGCTGGTGGTGCTGCCCAACGGCATCGAGAAGTACGGGGAAAACCCGGACCGATTGGACGTGGCCAGGGCGGTTCGAATGAGCATGAGCCTGCCCATTTTCTTCGAGCCGGTCAGGTTCCGGGATCTGTATTTTGTGGATGGGGGGATTCTAAGTAATTTCCCGGTCTGGCTCTTCGATTCACCGGGTGTTCCGGAATGGCCGACCTTCGGATTCAAATTGATCGAGCCCGAGTACGGCCGGGCGAACCGGATCGAGGGGCCGATCGATTTTCTGAAGGCCATTCTCGGCACGATGATGGATTCGCACGACAAGATGCATATCGAAAATAACGATGTCGTTCGGACCATCCGGATTCCGACCCTGGGGGTGAAGACCACCGATTTTAATCTTGGATCCGAGCGGGCCGAGAAGCTCTACCAGTCCGGCGTGGGGGCCGCAACCGACTTTTTCAAGGCCTGGAGTTTTAAAAAGTATGTTCAGACCCACCGGGCGAAGAAGAATCCTGACTGGCTGGCCAAGATCGACCAGATGAGGACCGCGTTAATCTCCTAAAATGGCCGGTTGACAGATTCCCCCCCGTTTCTTATGATAATCAGGGACCGGTGATTGGTTTTTCCCGGGAAGCCGAACCATTCAACCAGGAGCTAGGCGAGAAGGAACTCTGAAATGAAGGTGATTTTAAAGGAGAATGTAGAGAGTGTCGGAAGAATGGGTGAATTGGTGGATGTATCCACCGGATATGCGCGGAATTTTCTGATTCCCCGCAAGCTGGCCATCATCGCGACGGATCGAAATCTCAAGGCGCTGGAGCACGAAAAGCGGTTGATTGCCGATCGGGAGCGCAAGCAGAAAAAGGCTGCCGAGGAGCTGGCGAACCGCCTGAAACAGGTATCCCTGACCATCCCGGTTCAGGCGGGCGAGGCCCAGGGGGAGGAAGAAAGC
>CAYGBP010000114.1:1292-3842 GCA_964348105.1 uncultured Nitrospirota bacterium | reverse complement strand
CCGCAGCGGCCGCGAACTCCTCCACCGCCACCCGTAGTGCGCCGTTGCGAAGCCCGCCCCCGAACTCGGCAGCCGCAGCGCGCAAGGCGGAATCGCCGCCGTCGCGTACCGCGGCCACGATTTCCCGCGCCCGGTCGCGCACCGCGGGATCGGCAACCGGGCTGCGCCGGGTGAGGGCGAGGCCCAGGGGGAGGAAGAAAGCAAGATTTTCGGATCGGTGACCGCCAAGGACATCGTGGAGGAGCTGGCCCGGCAGGGATTTGAGGTGGACAAGAGATTCGTCCGCCTGGAAAAGCCCATCAAGGAATTGGGGGAGGTCAAAGTCCCCATCAAACTGCACGCCGAAGTGGTGGTGGAAATCGGGGTATCGGTGGTGCGCGCCTGAAAAGGGAGGTGTGAGGGCCGAGGGAGGCCCTTACCCTGGATCCTCCAGCCCGCCGTTGCGTCTTGAGCGCGCACCACCACTGTGCACGCCTCCACGCATTTCATAAGAATCGGAGTGATTCCTGAGAGGGATTCTTGCCGAGAAACGGCCCTTTTGAGATTGGGGGGCACGTGCCCGCTTCGACCTGCATTCCCACTCGGCGCTGTCCCATTGCTTGACACCCCCCCCGCAAACAGGCTATGATGATTTAGCGGTCGATCCCGTCGCAACAGAGTGATTTTATGAATTTTTTTTCAAATAGATCTTTTCAGAAGCATCGCCGAAGGGCCGTGTTAACCCTTGTGCTTCTGGGTTGCATTTTCTCCCTTCCGGTGTTTTCCGAGGAGCCTCGGGTCACCGTCGCAAGGTACGAAGGGGTGATCAATCCCGTTGCCGCCGAATTCATCGGGTCGGCGATCGCAATGAGCGAGAAGGCCCGCGTGGAGGCACTGGTTATCGAGCTTGATACCCCGGGAGGTCTTGATACCTCCATGCGGTTGATTATCAAGGCGATGAATGCATCGGAGGTTCCGGTCGTCGTCTACGTATCGCCCTCCGGGGGACGCGCCGCTTCGGCAGGTGTTTTCATTACGATGGCTGCGCATATCGCCGCCATGGCCCCGGGAACGAATATCGGCGCGGCTCACCCGGTCGCGATGGGCGGGGGGCAGATGGACGAGGTCATGAAGGCCAAGGTGGAAAACGACGCGGCGGCCTACATCCGATCGATCGCCGAAAAGTACGGTCGAAACGCGGACTGGGCCGAAAAGGCGGTTCGGGAAAGCGTGTCGGTAACTGAAAAGGAGGCGGTGGAGCTCAATGTCGTCGATCTGGTTGCCGAGGATATTCCATCCCTTTTGGCCCAGATCCACGGGCGGGAGGTGGTCAGTGGAACGGGCAAGCACAGCCTCAATACCCAGGACGCCGCCGTGGAACGCATTGAGATGGGGCTTCGATTCCGGGTCCTCAATGCCCTGAGCGACCCCAACATCGCCTACATCCTGATGCTGCTCGGCATTTACGGGCTCATCTTCGAGCTTTCCAATCCGGGTGCGATCCTCCCCGGCGTCGTCGGGGCGATCTGCCTGATTCTGGCCTTTTACGCCTTTCAAACGCTTCCCATCAATTATGCCGGTCTGCTGCTGATTCTCCTCGGCTTGATCATGTTCATTGCCGAGATCAAGGTCCCCAGTTACGGATTGCTGACCGTCGGCGGCGTCATTTCGATGGTCCTGGGCTCGATAATGCTGATGAAGGCCGACGCGCCTTTTCTGAGGATATCCTGGGCCGTCATCATTCCGTCGGTGCTGACGACCACGCTGTTCTTCGTTTTCGTGGTGGGAATGGCGTTGAGGGCGCAACGACCCACGCCGGTGACGGGGGCCGAGGGCCTGATCGGGATGAGCGTCGTGGCTCAGACCGATCTTTCCCCGCACGGGCAGGTGATGCTGCAGGGGGAGATCTGGGACGCCGTCAGTGAAGAGGGCATGCAAAGGGGAG
Organism: uncultured Nitrospirota bacterium; assembly: GCA_964348105.1. GTDB lineage: Bacteria > Nitrospirota > Nitrospiria > DATECO01 > DATECO01 > CAYGBP01. The sequence goes on along the minus strand of CAYGBP010000114.1, from coordinate 1,918 downwards.
ATTCGGGAGTCGTCAAGCGCCTCGACGGGATGACACTTGTGGTCGATAAGGACAAGAAGGTTGGCTGAGGCCAGGGGGGAACTACGATGTTGGAGCTACTATTGAGTCCCGCGGTTATAGTTATTATCCTTGTGCTCCTCATTTCGGCGGGGGTCAAGATCCTTCGCGAGTATGAGCGAGGCGTGATCTTCCGTCTGGGCCGGGTGGCGAGGGCCCTTTGGAACCCGGGGGGGACGGGAAACGGCCCCGGGATCTTGCTGATCATTCCGGGCATCGACAAGCTGGTCAAGGTCAGCCTCCGGACGGTGACCATGGACGTTCCCTCACAGGATATCATCACCCGGGATAACGTCTCGGTCAAGGTGAATGCGATCATCTATTTCAGGGTGATCGATGCCCAGCGGGCCATCCTGCAGGTGGAGGACTTTTTGTACGCGACCCAACAGATCGCGCAGACAACGCTTAGAAGCATTCTCGGCCAGAGCCAGCTGGATGATCTATTGGCCAAGCGCGAGGAAATCAATGCCAATCTTCAACGAATCATCGACCAACAGACGGAGCCATGGGGGGTAAAGGTCACGGCGGTCGAGGTCAAGAACGTCGACCTCCCTCAGGATATGGTGAGG
>CAYGBP010000114.1:380-1282 GCA_964348105.1 uncultured Nitrospirota bacterium | reverse complement strand
CAAGGTGATTCATGCGGAGGGCGAATTTCAAGCCGCCCAGAAGCTGGCCGATTCGGCCGAGATCATACAGCGGCAGCCGGCGGCTCTGCAGCTCCGGTATCTTCAGACGCTGGCGGATCTCTCGACTGAAAAAAATTCCGTGACCATTTTCCCCATTCCGATAGACCTGCTGACGCCGTTTCTTTCGAAAGGAAAGAAGAGCGACTGAGCGCCGTATCCGCGCCGAGGTCGACGCCATCTTGCGCGCCTGGTTTGGACGAATCAAAGCCTATCGGGCCACACCCGCTCAAATCCTCATCACGGGGTTCGCGCTGGCCATCCTCGTCGGAGCGGCCCTGCTCTCGCTGCCCTTTGCCTCGGCCACGGGCGAGCCACTCCGGCTGGTGGACGCGATCTTCACATCAACCTCGGCCATCTGCGTCACGGGCCTGATTGTCAAGGATACGCCGGCCGATTTCTCGCTCTTCGGGCAGATCGTGATTCTGGTGCTCATCCAGGTGGGTGGGCTGGGCTATGCCACCTCGGCCACCCTTATTTTCTTGCTCCTGGGAAAGCGCGTCAGCATCAGGGAAAGCCTCGTCATGAAGGAGGCGTCTGACGCGCTGGATCCTGATCATTACGATCGGACTGGAGCTGGTAGGCGCGGTCATTCTGTCGATCCGTTTTTCCCACTCTCATGACCTGCCGGTGGCGATCTACTACGGCATTTTTCACAGCATATCGGCCTTCAACAATGCCGGGTTTGCCTTGTTTTCGGACAGCCTGGGACAGTTTCGCGCGGACCTCGTCGTCAATGGGGTGGTCGGCGGACTGATTGTCCTGGGAGGAATCGGATTTATTGTCTATTCCGACATTTTCCGTTATTATCTTAGAAAGGACGTCTTCCGCCTTTCTATTCATAC
>CAYGBP010000114.1:0-221 GCA_964348105.1 uncultured Nitrospirota bacterium | reverse complement strand
ATTCAGCACGCTCGATATCTCGGTGATGTTTCCCTTCACCCTGTATTTCATGATTATGCTGATGCTGATCGGGGGATCGCCGGGGAGCTCGGGAGGGGGAATCAAGACCACGACATTCGGCATCATGCTGGCCGCCCTTTGGGCGACGATGAGGGGAAGAAGGGATGCGGCGATCTTCTGCCGCAGGATACCGCCCGATGTGATCTCGCGGGCCTTCTTCC
>CAYGBP010000113.1:0-7766 GCA_964348105.1 uncultured Nitrospirota bacterium | reverse complement strand
GATCCGTCCCGCACGTGGAGCGATTCGGGATTGCGGAAATCGGCCGGGGGATCGTTCGGGCTATTATCGCATAAATACGCCATATTTCAATCCTCTCTTCGATGCGGGCGAGCCCCCGTCAATGGGGGTCGGATTGGATTCCCGCAGGCGCGGGATGTTATAATAAAAAACTCCTTACATGACGATCATGGACCGCACGCTGCGACGCAGCCCGATGGATGGAGAAGCTCCGGCGTGACGGGATGGGGGGGACGGCGTGATATTCGAAAAGATCGTGGTGGGACCGCTTCAGTGCAACTGCATCATCCTTGGCTGCGAGGAGACACGGGAGGCCCTGGTGGTGGATCCCGGCGACGAAGTGGAACGGATCCTGGGCTTGCTCGAGCGTCACCGACTTCGGGTGAAGGTCATCCTTCAGACGCATGCGCATTTCGATCATGTCGGGGCAACCAAGCCGTTGCGGGACATCACGGGGGCCCGGGTCTGCCTACACCGGGACGATCAGCCGCTTTATGAAAACCTGCCAATGCAGGTGGCCATGTTCGGGCTCAAGGCACCGGAGCCCACCGAGATCCAGCATTGGTATCGGGACGGGGAGGAGATCTCGGCGGGGACGGTGGCGGTTCGGGTGATGCATACGCCCGGACATTCGCCGGGCAGCGTGAGCTTTCATCTTCCGCCCGGCGAAATCGCCGGGGCCGGAATCCTGTTGTCCGGCGACACACTTTTCGCGGGCGGGATCGGCAGGACCGATCTGTGGGGCGGGTCCTATGAGCAGATCATCGAATCAATCCGGGAGCGGCTGCTCGTCCATCCGGATAATACCGCCGTCCATCCCGGTCACAGCCCGGACACCACGATCGGCCTCGAAAAAGATCGAAATCCTTTCCTCCAGGGCTATTTCTGAAAAGATCCTTCCACGGGCGATCGCCGTCCGCCGTCCTATCTTTTTTTTCCCTGGGTGTATCTTTCGAGAATTTCGGGAAGGCGTTTGGTGAATTCGGAGCGCACCAGTACCTCCTCGCAACCGGCCGCTTTGGCCGCCTCGCGAAGCCCCCGGTCCACATGGGAGCCGTAGGCCAGGATGGGGGTCTGGGGCGAGATTTCCTTCAGCCTGCGGATCGCCTCCGGATAGTTTACGCCGTTTCCGCCCAGGTCGACCAAGATCACGGCGTGACGCGACTGCCCGGCCTGATCATGGAGCTGGTCGATGGATGAGGCCGTCTGCACCGAGATGCCCAGGTGGCGTCCCGTTTCGGAGATCTTGGAGGTGAAGAAGAGATCCGGGCAGTAGGCCAGAATGCTGCCGGGAAGGGCATTGCGCAGCGATTCCACCGTGAGGCCTTCGAGGGATCGGATGATGTGGTCCGAACGGCCCAACTTGTCTTCCGGATAAGAATTGGTGATGGCCATGCACCGCATCCCGGCCTGCTTGGCCGCCTGGATACCAAAGGGCGAGTCCTCGATCACCAGGCAGTCATCCGGCCGCAGGGGGTCCGTCATCCCGGCTTTTAGCGCCTCGAGGGCACGAACGAATCCCTCGGGATCGGGTTTCCCTTGGCGAACATCTTCGGCGCTCACGATGACCCGGAAGCAGTCCCGAATCGAAGCTGAATCCAGGATCAAGTCAATCTCACGCCGCAAGGCCCCGGAGACGATGGCCAGCGGGAGCTCTTTTGCCGCGTGCCGGACGAAATCGACCGCCCCTGGAAACAGCAAAAGGCGCTCACGAACGGCCTCCTGGTAATAGCGGGCTTTTCGTTCGATCAAGGCCTGAAGGGTGGAATCCTCGATCTGCCGCCCGTGGGCGCGGTACACCGCCGAGAGGCAGCCCCGATCGTCCATCCCGAGGTAATTCTTCTCGTAGTAATCGGCCTCGGTGAGCTTCATTCCTTCTTCGGCTACCACTTTCTGGAACAGCTCGAGGTGCAGATGCTCATCGTCGGCGATGACGCCGTTGAAATCGAAGATGATCGCCTTGATCATATCTTCAAATATAACACAGCGCCGTCCGGGGTTTCAACGACCCCGATCGGTCCCGTCGTGCGATGAACCGGGCGTTTGGGCTGCTTGGGGATGAGTTCGGACCGCTGGGGGGCAAATCCGATCCGGGCGATCAGAGAGTCAGGCGGGCGGATTCCAGTTTTTGGCTCTGTGAGTGGCTGTGACGGCGGTATGAATGCCGCCACGGACCAGAAAATCCCCGGTAACCTCCATAAAGCGCGGCTCCAGTGCGGTGACCAGGTCATTGAGGATCTGGTTGGTGACCGGGCGTTTGAATATACCAAGGTGAAACTCGCCTCGTGGAAGGCACCTTCGTTGCGGAAGGACCAGAGGTAGAGCTTGAAGGATTTCAGCTCCACGCACCGCTGGTCCGGGACATAACGAATCCGGATCGTTGCGAAATCGGGTTGCCCCGTGCGTGGGCACAGACAGGTGAATTCAGGACAGTCGAACCGGATTTCATAATCACGATCCGGCTGGGGATTGGGAAAGGTCTCCAGTTTTTTGGGCGGCTCGGCCGGCATGGCTGATCGATTACGTCGTCTAGGCCATCATGATAGGGCAAGCGGGGATCGGATTTCAAGCCGGGGGCCGGCGGTCGGTCAGGAGAAATTGGCGGCCGAGTCTCCCCACGAGTGCGGCTCCGTTTTCCAGGGGGAGCGCTTCAGCCAGGGCTCGATGGCGTCGGCCGGAATGGGACGGGTGATGAAATAGCCCTGAACGGCATCGCAGCCCAGCTCGGCCAGCCGGTCCCAAGTCTCCTGGTTTTCCACCCCCTCGGCAATCACCTCCAGCCCCAGGTTGTGCGCCAAGTCGACCGTGGAGCGAACGATGACGGCGTCGTCTTCATCGAATGTCATGTCCATCACGAAGGATTTATCCACCTTGATCGCATCCACGGACAGCTTCTTCAGGCTGGCCAGAGAGGAGTATCCCGTTCCAAAGTCATCGATGGCGAGGGAGACGCCGATGTTTCCGAGCTGGCGAAGGATCTCCATGGTCCGGCCGGGATCGGTCATGATGACGCTCTCGGTAATTTCCAACTCCACCAGCTCGGGATCTATCCGATACCGCCTCAGCATCTCGGCAATCATGGCCGGTAGCAGGTGATCCTGCAGGTTTCGAACCGAAAGATTGACCGCGACCGTGAATCGCGTTCCGGCATCCAGCCATCGACGGAGCTGTTCGAGGGCCTCCATCAAAACCCAGGACGCCAGCGGCTTGATCAGCCCGGTCCTTTCCGCCAGGGGAATGAACATGTCCGGATAAATGAGCCCTTTCCGGGGGTGCTCCCAGCGGACCAGCGCCTCCAGGCCGGTCATCACGCCTGTCTTGACGTCGATTTTCGGTTGATAATGAAGTCTCAGCTCGCCCTGGTCGATGGCGTGCCGAAGTTCGGTGATCAGGGAAAGCCGGTGCGGGCTGTGGTGATCCTGGTCGGGCGAATACAGAACGAACCCGGCCCCGGTGTGTTTGGCGATATACATCGCCACGTCCGCGCGCCGCAGCAGGGTGTCGGCATCCTCGCCGTGGTCCGGAAAGAGCGCGATGCCGATGCTTGCCCCCACGTCGAGGGTCAGCTCCTCCAATATGAAGGGCCGGGACAGGCTGTATAGGAGCTTTTGCGCGACCAGCCGGATATGCTCGGGCGCCGCCAGCGACGGGAGCAGGACGGCGAATTCGTCGCCGCCGAGCCGGGCGACCACGTCAGGGGCCCAAACCACCTCCCGCAGTCGCGCCCCGACCTGCTGCAGTAACAGGTCCCCGTAGTGGTGTCCCAGGGTATCATTGATTTCCTTGAAACGATCCAGGTCCATCAACATGAGAGCAAGGGGAGTGCCTTTCGCCTTGCCCACGTAGATCGCCTCATTGATCCGTTCCCGCAGGAGCAGGCGGTTGGGAAGATTGGTCAGAGAGTCATGCAACGCGTGATATTCCAGGATCGCCGCCTGAGCCTTGCGTTCGGTGATATCCCTGACCACTACGATGGCCTCGTGTTCCCCGCAGGAAGCCAGTCTTGCCTCGAAATCGCGATTTCTGCCGTCGATCGCGAGCTGGTATTCGAAAACCTGCAACTCACCGGTTCGCATTGCCTTTTCCAAAGCCCCCATCGATTGGGAAGCCAGGGCCGGGGGAAGGACTTCATGGAGAGTCTTGCCCATAAACTTCTCGGGCGGCATATAGAGCTCTAATCCCTTGGCCGGTTTTAAATCGAGATAGGTCCCATCCGCCCCGATAATGAAGATCAGGTCGGGAAGCGACTGAATCAGGGTACGGTTTCGGGATTCGCTTCTCTGCAGGGCCTGCCGGTCTTCGACCTGAGCGGTAATATCCGTCACGAAACCCTCGATGTGCTGCGGCGCTCCGTCCGGACCATAGATGCCTCGACCCCGCTCCCAAATCCATTTTACTTCGCCTGATTTGGCTCTGATCCGGTAGATCGTTTCAAAGTGACGGTTCTGATCGAGAGCCTGTTGTACCTCCTCCCACACGCGATCCGCATCGTCCGGATGGATTTTTTCTCCGCGGGTGGTGGAGCGATTCACCAGATAGTCTTCGGCCGGATGGCCGGTGACTTCCAGGATGCCCTCACTAATGAATTCCACCGTCCAGTCGCGGTCATTCTTGCAGCGATAGGCGTAACCAGGAAGGTTGCTCAGCAGGTTATTGACCAGTCTCTGAGATTCGATCTGGGCATGCTGTGCCCTCTTCAGGGCGGAGATATCCGAAAATGTGGCGATCGCGCCGATCAGGGAACCATCCGGCATTCGCACGGGTGCGGCGCTTATGAGGATGTCATAATGGCTTCCGTCCGGCCTGACCATCCGCACTTCGCGTCCCGTTATCGGGGTCCCCCGGAGGGCCATCGTAAGCGACCACTCTTCCATCGGGATTTCGCTGCCGTCAGGGTTTCGGGCCGTTCCCCAGACCTGCGGCGCCATTTCGATAGCGGTGTCGGTGGGGTCCAGCAATGCCAACCGGCGCGCCGCCTCGTTTACGAACATCAAGCGTCCCTGCGGATCGCACACCACGATGGCATCGGCCGCCTGCTTGAGCAGCCGCTCAAAGAGGATTTTCTGAGCTTCGAGCGCATCTTCGGTTTCCTTAATCCGGGTGATGTCGGTGGCGATCACCATGACATGCTCCACCCGACCGTCCGAGCTCAGCGGCGCCAGCCGCGAAAACCACCAGGTCTGACCCGCCGCGCCAACCTCGATGGATGCCGGCTTTCCAGTTTCGAATACATCATCCATCGCTTTACGATAGCGCCCGGCGTCCTCTTTGGAGAGATAGTCGAGGACGCAAGTTCCGGTCACTTGTTCCACCGTGTATTCTGGAAGGGTGTAGTTGATGAACCGGATCTTCGCCTCCCGGTCCAGGATCAGAATGAAGTCCGGGGAGTTCTCGACCAAGGCCCGAAACCGTTTTTCGGACTCATCGATTCGCTTCCCCCCGTTTTGCGAGTCGGAAAGGACTTGGGCGGTCTCCAGGACGGCGGGGCGATCGTGGCCCTCGATCATCACGGCAGCGATCTGAACTTCGATCGGGGTGCCCCCTTTCCGTCGATGCTGCCAGGCGCCGGACCGACTTTGACCGGGCGCAGAATCCGCCACCCCCGTCAGGAGTCTGGGAATCTCCTCCGGGGCGTGAAGGTCCTTCAAGGTCATTTCGAGAAATTCCGTTCGATTGTAACCGTACTCCTTCAGGGCGGCTTCGTTGACGGCCAGAAAGGTCAGCGTGAGCGGATCATAGACCCACATGGGCTGGGGACTTTGCTCAAACAGCAGGCGATACTGATGGTCTTGTAAGTTCAATTCCTATATGTCCTGGGGATGGTAGCGCTGAATTCGCCGCATACTTCTTCCAAGGCCTTGGTTTTAGAACCGACAGGGGCGGAGAAACCCGGAGGAACGCACGCGAAGCATATTTCGGCAAACCCACCGCTATCCTTAGTAACGGTTCCAGGGGCCCGATAGGGCGAACCGGCCTTCGAAACCATAAGCCATCGGCCTGGTTCGGGCGCCTGTCGGATCCGCAGACAATCTGCCCAAGTTATTGCAGTATAAAGGGAATTTATTGCTGGTACACTAAGGCTATCCCAATGCGTGGGAGTTGTCAAGCCTAAACGAGGTTGCGTATTGGATGATTGCCACAAGCCTTCGCGGACGCCGGCGGTTGGTGGGCAGGTGGCTTGACTCCTATTCGCGGTTGCGGTAGATTGGTAGCGCTTTGACCACGAGCCCAGCCAGTCCGAGCAATAGGATGCGTGATCATTTTGATGTCATTATCGTGGGCGGAGGCACGGCGGGATTGATCCTGGCCGATTTGCTGTCTCGTCGCGGCCGCCGCGTGGTCGTCCTCGAACGGCAGCCCCACTTCAGCCCCATACCCCGCGGCGAGATCATTCAGCCGAACGGTCTGGGGATCTTTCAAAGGCTCGATCTCCTCGATGAGGTCCAGGCGAGGGGGCCGCATCGAAATCATATCTTTCATTTCCTGAATGTAGACGGGCGGCGCCTCTGCACGATCGACTACCGCATGCTTCCCCCGCCGTTTAACTACTGCCTGATCCTTCTTCCGGAAATCGTCCACCAAGCGCTTTTGAAACGGCTGGGCGAGCGGGAGAACGTCAAGATCGTGTGGGGCGCCGAGGTGAGCGGGCTGGCCCGCGAGGGCGGCCGGGTGGTCGGCGTGGGGGGAAGCAATCGGCTGGACGGAGGAAGCGACTTTTCACTCAGGGCCGCGCTGGTCGTGGGGGCGGACGGGGTCTATTCCAGGGTGCGCGAGGTGATGGACGTCAGTTATCGCCTGAAGGTCTATTCTCACGGATACCGCACGATGCTGGTCAGGCGGCCCGAGGCGTTCGGCTCCGCGGGACGTTATTACGTGGGCCGGAAGCAAATCCTGGGGTTGTTTCCTGTCTCGGATGCCTGCCTCTATCTACTTTATCTGGTCGAGGCGCCGGGAGGCCCCGACGAGACCGGCCGTGAGGGAGAGCCGCGGGGCCTCGATCGGCTCAAGCGTGATATCGTAGCGGTCGAGCCCCTCCTGCGCGATTCGCTGGAGGAGATCGTTTCCTGGGATCAGGTGGGTTACATGCCGTGCCGGCGGGTCCGAGCGAAAGCCTGGGGATCCGACGGTGTGGTTTTGATGGGGGATGCCGCTCACGCCATGAATCCCCATGCCTCTCAGGGCAGGAATCAGGCGATGGAAGATGCGCTGGCGCTGGATGCCGTGATTCAGCGGTGCTTCGAAAGCGGTGACTTCACCTGGAAGGCTCTCCGGAGCTATGAGGATTCGAGGCGCGAATCGGTGGAACGGCTGCAGCGATTGGCCGATCAACAAGTCATGATCTGGAATGCCGGCGATCCGGTGAGAACCTGGCTGCGGGATCGGGTGTTTCGCGTGATCGACCGTAATCCCAGGCTGCGCTATAAGATGCTTTCGCAGGTGGCCGGGTTGGATTCCCGGCCGTATGCCTTGCTGGATTATGTAAAGGCGGCCGGGTTCCTGCCGGATCCTTCTGCTCAACGATTGGAACATTGAAGGAAAGATCTTCGCTCACTTCCAAAAAAAGCATATTTTGCTTGACATGCGTACCGAAATTGAATTAAGGTCATCCGCGATAACATCCTGTTGCCTTAGGCGGGTTACTCTCTTGAAAGGGGGATAAACATGGCGAAGAAACGGGCGAAGAAAACCAAAGCCAAGGCCAAGAAAAAAGCCACCAAGAAGAAGACCAAGAAAAAGGCCAAGAAAAA
>CAYGBP010000112.1:7629-7891 GCA_964348105.1 uncultured Nitrospirota bacterium | reverse complement strand
GTAGGTGACGAATGGACAGACTTGAAGAAAGCAGCCGAGCAAGGGCCTCACTGGCTATACCCGGCCTGTGTTCTGGCAAGGGAGGCGGGATTAAGGCAGGGAGAGATTATTAGGCTTAAATGGTCTGATGTAGACCTCTCAAGAAACCTAATCAAAATACACAATAGTAAAGCTAATAGGATTGAGATTATTCCCTTCAACAGGACTGTTCAAGGAGTCTTGTGGAATCTGCCGCGTGAATGACAGTTCGTCCTGGTCACCG
>CAYGBP010000112.1:1491-7502 GCA_964348105.1 uncultured Nitrospirota bacterium | reverse complement strand
CTCATAGACCGCTCCTGGCGGAAAGCCCTCAAGGCAGCCGAAATTGAGGATCTCAGGTTTCACGATTTAAGGCATGATTTCGGAAGCAGGATCGTCATGGCTGGCAAAGGCATAGAAGCCGCTATGGCTTTATTGCGGCATCGAGATCTCAGAATGACTATGCGTTATAGCCACCTTTCTCCCCAGTACCTACGGGATATGGTGGAAGCGATCGTGAATGATTCCCCGCCTTCTGAACTTCCCGTTGTCCCTACGTTGTCCCAACGACCCCGGTCAGGGGAAAAAACTCAATGTCCCCAACGGGATTCGAACCCGTGTTACAGCCTTGAAAGGGCTGTGTCCTAGGCCAGGCTAGACGATGGGGACATGAAGCGCCATCTTAACAAGCACCCCGCCGATTGTCAATCCGCCATGAAGGCATCGTGCGAATCGATCCAGGCGAGCACTCCATGAAATAACCGCGTGCCACTTCCTCCAGGCGAGCATATATTTTCCTTGAAATACAAGCTGTTGACACGAATCGGCAGGAAGCGTAGAATTCACTGAAAGGACGGAACATGCCCGCCATTTTCCTCCGACAACCGCTTTCAAGCCTCACGGGCATCATCCCGGCGATTGCCTTCTTGATCCTGGGGGGATGCTCGGCCGAGTCCGGGTCTTCACCGCCTGCCGACGAGCCGCTCGCCAAAAGCTACCGGACCAACGCCCAGGTCGAGGCCCTCGAATACGTCGATCCGTACATGTGGGTCGGCCTCATGAACGGGATCGTCCGTCACGACACCCGCACCGAGAAGGAGATCACCACCTACACCAACTGGTCCACCAACAACGGCATCATGAGCAACGGGATCTACGCCCTCAAAGGCGATTCGAAGGGCAACATGTGGGTGGGCACCTACGGCGGGGGCTTGAGCCGCTTCGACGGCCAGGATTGGACGCTCTTCACCCCCTACGGCGCCGGCAAGGCCAGCTACGGCCCGGATTGGGTGGCCTACCAACCCGGGGAGGGCCTGGGGGACCTGTGGGTCTATGACATCGCCTTCGCAAACGACGGAACGGGATGGATCGCCACCTGGAAGGGAGCCAGCCGGTTCGACGGGAAGTCGTTTCACACCTACGGCGAGGCGGACGGGCTGGCCGACAAATGGGTCTACGCGATCACGTTCGACCGGGACGGCACGCATGCCGACGGCATCGGCCGTGTCCTGGAGGGCGACCAGAACCCGCAGATCGAGACCTACGGAACGCAGAGCGAGCACCACGCCACGGCCGTCAAGGACTTCACCAAGCCCAATCCGAACTATATTCTGGCGGCGGCGACGGACGAGCGCAACCGCAAATGGTTCGGGACCTGGGGCGCCGGATTGAGCGTCTTCGACGGCCGGAGCTGGAAGACTTATACGACGCAGGACGGCCTGGGGGGCAACTGGGTCAACGTCCTGGCCGTCGACTCGTATGGCCGGATCTGGGCGGGGACGAACGGGGGCTTGAGCCTCTTCGACGGCAGGACCTGGAGGAACTACGCCGAGACGGACGGCCTCCTGGACCGCCGGGTCTACGCCATCGAGTTCGATCGGAAGGGAAGCGTCTGGGCCGGGACGAAAGCCGGCGTCAGCCGCCTGGCCCTACCCGTCCCCTCCTTCTGGCAATCCCTTCGAAACCGCCTCGGGTTGTGAGCATGCCCACGCCGACTCGCCGCCAATCTTCGCTGATCATCATTATTCTCTTTCTGCCCATCGCATGGGGCGTGCTCCTTTTTCAAAGCGCCTGGATGGACCGGCTGGCCGTTCAGGGCCCGCCGCCGGACGGCGCCATGGCCGTGATTCCGGCCGGCAATTTCATCATGGGAAGCGACGGGGAGGACACGACCGGCCGGGCAGTGGAATACGGCAGCTCGAAGCCCTGGTTTCTGGACGAGCATCCGAAACGCAGCATTTTTCTCCCGAAATACTCGATCGATTACTACGAGGTCACGAACCGCCAATACGAGGCCTACGTGCGGAAGACCGGCGCGCCGCCTCCGCCGACCTGGCCCGACGGGAAATTCCCGCCCGATCAGGCCCTCCACCCCGTGACAGGGGTGAACTGGTTCGAGGCCGATGAATTTTGTCGCTGGGCCGGCAAGCGCCTGCCGACCGAGGCGGAATGGGAAAAGGCCGCCCGCGGAACGGACGGCTTCGAATATCCGTGGGGGGAGCAATTCGACGAAACGAAGGGCAACATCGGCACCAAGGGGCTGGCCCCCGTCGGGAGCTTTCCCGAAGGACGCAGTCCCTTCGGCCTTTATGACATGGCGGGGAATGTATCGGAATGGGTGGCGGACTGGTATCAGCCCTATCCCGGCAACACCTACCGCCATCCCGCCTTCGGGCACCAGTTCAAAGTCGTCCGGAACAGCAGCTGGGGCGGAACGATCGCCCACTATACCCTGGCGCACTTTTATCGCGGCGCGTACCGCTATTTTCAATCCCCACAGTTCCGGTTTCGCGATATCGGCTTTCGGTGCGCCAGATAACCTCGAGGTGATCCATTCCGATGAAGCACCGAATCGCCCTGGCCTCCATCATTCTCGCCGCGGCAGTCATCGCCGGCGCAATCCTGTTTTCGTCCGCCGAAAAATCCCCTCCCGATGACATGGTCCTGATCCCGGCCGGTGAGTTCCTGATGGGAAGCGATCGGGTCGACACCGAAGGAAAGTCGGTCGAGTTCGGCTTCGCCAAGCCGCTCTACCTGGACGAGCATCCCCTGCAGCGCATCTCGCTCCCGGATTATTACATCGATCGAACGGAAGTAACTCAGAAGGCGTACCGGGAATTCGTAAAAAAAACCGGGGCCCCTTCGCCCAAGCACTGGAAGGAGGGAAAGCCCGATCCCGCCGATGAGATGCTGCCGGTGACCTGGGTCGACTGGTTCCAGGCCCAGCGTTACTGCGAATGGCGGGGCAAGCGGCTCCCGACCGAGGCGGAATGGGAAAAGGCGGCCCGAGGAACCGACGGGCGGGAATTTCCGTGGGGAAACGAATTCGAGGGACAAAAAGCCAACACGGCGGATGCCAAGCGGGGCGGGCTGGCCCCGGTCGGCAGCTTTCCCGAGAGCCGCAGCCCCACCGGCGTGGACGACCTGACCGGAAACGCCTGGGAATGGACGCTAGACTGGTATATGCCCTACCCGAACAGCCCGCACCACAGTGAGCATTTCGGCCGAAAGTTCAAGGTCGTCCGTGGGGGAAGCTGGGGGGGACAGGGCGGCCATTACTTCCTGCCCGAGTTTTATAGAATTGCCTACCGATTTCCGGCTCCCCCGGTCGCCCGGTTCGCCGATTTCGGCTTTCGATGCGTCAAGCCCCTTGCCGCACCGTCGTAACCTGCCCCCCTATCTTGCCAAGTATTTCAGGACCCGGTCAGGAAGATCCGGAAAGACGGGTCTTGCCTGGGCCGGACTCTTCAATTGATGCAGGAAGCACTGATCCAGGCCGTTATGCAGACGGATCATGGCCAAGAAGACCGCGCGCTGTGTTCTGACGCGCTTTCGGCCGTCACCGTGATAGGCGCCCCCAGAGCCGAGCAGCCGGATCACATGGCCCAGGGCGGGCTGGCGGTGGCCCTTGCGCTGAAGGACGCAGGCCGTGAGGAGATCGGCCGATCGCGATCGATCCGGAAAGTGGTGATGCGCCAGGCCGGAGACGAACTCGGCCCGCTCGAACTGGTGACGCCGCATCGCGAGCCTAAACAGCCATTTCACTGCCTCTTCATGAAAGAGTCCGTCGCCCAGGAGCTGGCTGAAACCATGCTCCGCCTCCGGCCAGTCCTTCTTCAGGGCGGACTGCACCGCCTGATCATGGATTCGCTGAAGAACCGGAGCGTCGTAATATTGTACGCGCGTGGAAAATTTTGCCGGGGCTGCAAACGGATATTCCTCATGCATCCGGACCAGGGCCGCCACCTCATCGGAATCCCCCGCCTCGATCGCCATCTGCATCAGCGTCCCGTAGGCCGAAAAATGCTTCGAGGGATGATCCAGGGCCGTCCGTAGCAATTTCCTGGCTTCATCCGCCCGCCCGCGGTCGATCAGGTCCCGCACTTGAGACTGAAAATCGCTCCGGATCCCCGCCGGCTCCCGGGAATCGGATTGCCCCGTGAAGGCAAGCAGGACAATCCCCGAGATACATATACCAATGGCGATCGATTTCATGGAATGCAGCCGGAAGCCGAATGGGCATGCCGATGCGGGCTCAACCATCCGATCCTAATGTCCTCTCGGAATGGGGCGTACGAAGAAACCGGGCCGGTCTACGGCGGCGGGGCGGCGCCGGCCTCGATGCGCGAGACCGCCTTGGCGATATCGGGCGCGGCCGGCGAATCCGGATAGAGGGACAACCACTTCTTCCAGATCTTCAACGCCTCGGCCGAGTCCTTCTGGTCGAAGTGATAGATGTAACCCAGATTATAAAGCGACGCGTCGTGCTTGGGGTCCCGCTTCAGGTTTTTCTTGAGCTCCTTGATTGACCGCCCGACCTTTCCCTGAAACTTCAGGGCAATCGCCAGGTTGGTGCGGGTGTCCAGGTCGTCCGGATTGATGGCCAACGCCCGCTCGTACAACTCGGCGGCCGCCTCGACCCGGGAGATCATCATGTTCGCGTTGCCCAACGATATCAGGGCTTCCAGGTCCTTGGGGTCCTTGTCCAGACGCGCCTTCATGGCCATGATCTCTTCCATCGGATTGGGCGCACCCGGCGGAAGTCCTCCCCCGCCCCCCGCCGGCGGATGTCCCGGCGGCAGCTCATCCACCGCCTGAGCCATTCGAATTTCTTCTCCCGATTCTTCGCCCGCGACGGGCCCGACCAGAAGCAATCCGGATATCAACAAGCATCCGCCGAGCAGAAAGGTTAAATAGCCCCGCGTCATTGAAAAGATCGCCGATCTCATCTTCCAGCCCCTGATGGGTGATGATCGACGCCCGCAAAGGCCTCCACGAATTCGACCGCTTGGGCCTGATCAAACGCGTCCATAACAAGGAGCCGCTCCCAGGCCGTCAGGGCGATCCGGTGCTCCATGAGCGGGTACGGGGCCACCACCACATGATCGTCCAGCAGGGCCAGGCCCTCCAGGTTCGCCACAAGATCGGGACAGGGCTCATCGCACCGGTACTGCACCAGCACCCCCCCATCTTCCAGGTTATGCACCTGGACCTCGGGGGGAATCGGGGTTTTGTGGATACCCCAGTCGGCCAGGTACGGCGTGTGAGGACCCGAAGTCGGCGGACTGCTGTTGTAAGGTGCGTGGTCGAAAAACGGCGACTCAATATGCTCATTTCCGAGGCTCGGCACATAAAGACCCGGGCCTTGTTTTTTGCCCGCGGATGCCGAGGCCTTGCGGGGAACGACGGCCGGGGGTTTTGCCGCCCCGCCAAGCCGGGCCAGGTCAAATCTTTCCGCGGCGGGTTTCCGGTCAAAGGCAAGGTTTGTCAACTCGACATGGCCGAGCTCCCGCCCATCCAAATAACGCGTCATTCGCACCGGAACGGAATATTGCTCGTCGATCTTTTCGTAGTGAAACCGGGTCTCACTCATCCCTGAGAATCCCTGATTCGGCGCGTGAGGATTCTGTGACCGCATGACGGGAAACTGCTCGACCAGGCTCACCGGAAGCCCCGTCTCGGCGCTCACCCACAGCTGAGAAACCCGCTCGCCCGCCTCGGATACCCCGATGGCGACATAGCGGTGGCCCTCCTCGTCCACCTCGTGCACAAGATCCACCGCGACGCCATTCCTGAGAAAGGGGCTTCCGGGAACGTCTCCGGCAAGATACCGGACAAAATCATCAGCCGCCAGCCCGTGGACCGAGTATAAGACATACGACAGGTCCTGCCGTGGCGTTTCCATGTATCGTCCCTCTTTGCTCACGAAGATCGTTCGCCCTCCTTGGGCCAATCGCACGCCCCCTTCGGGCAGATCCTGCCGGACCCAATCGGGCATCTGGCTCAACGGTTGGAACAGATCGGGAAAAATTCTG
>CAYGBP010000112.1:1224-1481 GCA_964348105.1 uncultured Nitrospirota bacterium | reverse complement strand
GGGCATCTGAACCGTCGTCTGGACGGTCGAGGTCAGCTTCTCGGTCTGGGGCTCCCCGTTTCCGGCTTCACCTCTTCCGGTCTCAGCCTCTTTCGGAACTTCCCGGGTCAGCGTCTCGGTAAAGGTTAGATCCGAATAAGCCTTCCCGCGGGATTTCATCAGCTCAATGACAGCTTCCAGACGCTCCCGCGCCTCGCCTTTGCGCGCCAGCCGGTCCCGCTCCCCCTTCGAGACCTGCCGGATCATAAAATCCGCCG
>CAYGBP010000112.1:0-1009 GCA_964348105.1 uncultured Nitrospirota bacterium | reverse complement strand
CGCTGCGCAAAATCGCTCTCCAGCGTAAAGATATCGCTAAAGCTTGCGCCGGGCCTCCAGCACAGAACCACCATCCGCTTTCCGTCCGGCGTGAAAAGGATATCCCGCGGACCCGGGGCGACCGTGACTTGGGCACTCGCCCCGTTCACATTGATGATCGTCAGGCTTCGATCGTCGATATTGGCCGTGATCAGAAACTCGCCCGTCGGGTCCCTGACCAGCCTTGCGGGGCTGGTGCCGGTTCTGACTTGGCTGGATATCTGGCCTTCGTCCTTCGGCCGGCCCACCATGACGTAGTCGCGGACCTGGCGATCCACCCGCGCAATGGGGTCATACTGTCCCATGAATATCCGGTCCTGGCCCCAAAACAGGGCATCATAGACGTACCGATCCTCCGTCTGGCGTTGTTCCGCCGGCTGGAAGGTCCTGGCATCAAACGACTGAAGAAACGAACCCGGCCACGAATAACTCCAGAAGCGCTCGCCGGAGGGATCAAACAGGCCGGGCCCGCGCAGCGGCAGGACATGAACAATCCGATTCGTGCGCAATTCGACGACCGCGCTGGTCTGTGAATACCAATGCTGAATGATCAGGTGTCTCCGATCGGGGGATTCGATCAGCCGCCAGGGTGAGACACCCGTATAGAGCTTGTTGACGGTCTCCCCGGTTTCGAGATCCAGGATCTGAACGTGATTATTCCCCGAATTCGCGATATACGCAAGGGTATGCGGCCTCGCACAACCTAGACCGACGCTGAAAACCCCGCATAGGATAAGAAGGGAACTGAATCGACACAAAATCAAAACTGGGCTCACAGGAGACCTCTAAGATAGGTTTATATGCCGCTATCCGTTTGAGTTCTAATTCTAAAGAATTCGGGATATAAAAACAACCTGCTGAGTAAGGGTGGCACAAGGCTTACGATTTTCCCGGGACGCATTTAACACAATACACCAAAAGGCGAAAAGGCCTGTACGCCCCTATTGGGACGTACAGGCCCTTGCATGCT
>CAYGBP010000111.1:2699-7955 GCA_964348105.1 uncultured Nitrospirota bacterium | reverse complement strand
TATAAAATTGCGGCCCGCCGTTTCGGCGTATTCCTTCCATTAAATCCAATCAATAAGACAGTCAAAAACTGTACTGGATCTCGGTATAGACCCGACTGTTGTTCCTGAAGAAGCCGACGAAGTGAAATTCTCCGGGCAGTCCGGCCCCATCGGGGCCGAGATCGGCGATCGTTCCGAGCAGCAGGTCGGCCCCGAACGAAAACTTCACTTGGTCCGTCAGCCGGTACTGCAACTTGGGCCGGATCAGCCACTCCCTGTCGTTGATGAAGTGAAGCGTCAATACCTGGGCCGTCAGGGCGTTCGATAAAAGCGGCTTGCGGAGAAACAGGCCCAGGACCGTATCGAATTCATCCTGGATGATATCCGTCTGATAACCCAGGATGTGCTGCTGGAGAATCTGGCCGGAGATATCGGTGCCCCAGAGCGTGGTGTCAAGGCCAATCGCGTATTTGATGTAGTCTTTATCGATTTCTCCCAGACTGGTCTGCGCCTGGCCGCCCCCGGGGCCCGGCAAGCTCTCGATTCTGACCCCGAAGATCTTGTCGAAGACGTAGGCCGCCTCCGCGTTGAGGACCAACCGGCCCAGACTCTTCGAGACGGTGAATCCCGGGATATGAAGCCGGGTGTATCGGGGGTGGAAATCCACGGGATTCACCTGGGGCGTGGCGCCGAATCCGATCACACCGATGCTCCTGAAGGCCGCGGGGAAATCGTCCCAGGTATAAAAATAGCTGAACGAGAGGTCCCACCCCCCGAGGAGCGTCGAAAGCCGGAGGGCGATCTCGCTGTTTTTCATGTTCTTGACCGGATTGTCCAGGGGCGATGCGGGTTCCTGAAGCCCCGGAAGGAGCCGAAACTGCTCCCATTCGCATTCCCGCGCCGCCGGCTTGTGAAACTGCAGGTCCGGGATCCAGATCGCCTCCAGGGTATGCGGCCCGAGGTAATAATCCGTTTTCAGCATGGTGAGCGGGATATATCGGTCCTCCACATCGCGGAGAATGAACTCGCCCAGGTCCAGGGGATTGATCTCATCCGTGACGCGCGCCCCCTCGACCACCCCCCATCGAACGATCTGCTTTCCCACCCGCAGATCCGCGTTGCGGAAATGCATGTCCATGTGCAGCTCGCGAACCTCAAAATCCTCCTGGTTACAATCCGCGTTGCGGACATTGTCCGCCTCCAGTGAGGGGAGCTGATCCTCCGAGGGATTCTCGGTCAGGACCGAAACCGGGCCCCGCCGTGGACTGACCGTATCGATATCCTGGAAGTCATAGACGGCGTCATAATAGGTTCGAACGCGAGCCCTCATTTCCGCACTGCGCCACAACGGGTACCTTGCGTCCAGGTTCAGGATATTCAGAATCTTCGTCAATGCGGTGGGTTCGTTCACCCGAAAGGCGATCTC
Organism: uncultured Nitrospirota bacterium; assembly: GCA_964348105.1. Classification (GTDB taxonomy): domain Bacteria; phylum Nitrospirota; class Nitrospiria; order DATECO01; family DATECO01; genus CAYGBP01. The sequence goes on along the minus strand of CAYGBP010000111.1, from coordinate 6,550 downwards.
ATTCCGCAGGTATCCGTTGAGCGACAGGCGGGACAGGAGGGAGGCCCTGATGGAATTAAAGGTGCCTACCAGCGGGAGAGGTCCGGCATCGGCAGATATAGCGGTTTCCTCGCCCCCTTCTGCGGCCTGGATCCCGCCGGGAATCAGGAATAGGGTCAGGAACAGGGCCCCGGCGATCGGCCCCAATATCGCGTTTTCTTGAGCGAAATGGCGGATGATGCTGCTTCCCCCTTGAGTCCAGGGGCTTAATTAGCAATATACATGCCATCAGAGCCTCTCAGACAAGGTCCTTGAGGTAACCGTGAAAGCCTTATAACTTATTGATTAGAAAGACTTTGTAATCGTCAGTGATATCGTATCCCGGCTGAAGTTATCGGTCGGCCGGACCTGCTCCAATTCCTCCTGTGTTGCGTCCACGGGGGGACGGGGAATGTTCAGGTTGGATTGGTTGATCATATGGCGGTAGTTTGCCGCGAGAATGAGCCCATTTTGAAGAGTATATGTGCCGCCCAGCCGGAAGCTTGTCGTGTCGGTCCGCTCTTCGGTCTGAATGACCTGTGCGCCCCCTCCCGCCGAGACCAACCGGGGGGTGTCAAAATTGGTAAAACTGTAATCAATTCCAGCATTTACTCTAAAATTCCCAAAAAGGGGACTGGAGTACCCAAAAGAGAAACTGTGGTTCTGTCCGGACTGATCCAAACGGATGGTATTATCGGCCGAAAAACCGTAGGTCAGGGTCAACTGGCCGTAAGCGGGAATGCTCTGACTAAAGCTCAACTGCGTTCCCAGGGTCACACGGTCATTATTGGCGTTGATCAGCGACTGAAGCATGTCATAGCTCAGGCTCGTCGCCACCCGGGTGGGAATCTCTCCCGCACGGCCGAGCAGGAAGCTGAATGAATGCGACAGCGAGATCGGACTCTCGTCCGTGAGACTGAAATTGAAGGCATAGCTGGCGCTGGCGTCGAACTGTTTCAGGAAGGCCGTATCCAGCGAAAGGGAGGCCCCATCCCGGTTGACCAGGCGGCCGGACCGCAAGAAGGTGGTCACACCGGAGTTGACGTTCACCGGGACGTTCAAGGGGAGGGGGATCATGTCATGAAGGCTGCGCGTGGAGAAAAGGACATAGTTGAGGCTCAGGAAAAAGGTGGTCGAGACCTCTTCCACGGCGTTCGCCCCGGAGGCGTTGAAGTTGTTGTTATAGCTAAAGACGGTATGCGACCAGCTGCCGGAGAACGGGTGAAGGCGATCGAGCCGGGCCTGGTTGTCATCCTCGCCCTCATAAACCTGCCCGAGGAAGAGGTAAGGCTCGCTCAGTTCGGGGGAGATCTCCAGCGCCTTCTGGTAAGCCGTTTTTGAATCCTCAAACCGCTCCTGCAGGAAATAGACCTGGCCCAGGCGGACATGGGGCTCGGCGATGCCGGGCGCCCGCTCCCGCGCCGCCTCGTAGGCCTGGGTCGCGTCGGTCAACCGGCCTTCGTTCTCATAGAGCTGGCCCAGGTTGAGGTACGGAATGGGGCTTTGCTTGATGATCTCGGCGGCGCGCTCGTAGATCTGTCGCGCCTTGTCCGGCTCGCCCCGCCGCTCATAAACGCTCCCCATCTGGGTATAGGCGACCGGATCCTCCGGGACCAGTTCCGCCGCGTGCTCATACATCTCGAGCGCCAGATCATATTGCTGCTGGGCGATCAGCACCCGGCCCACGGCGGAATACCCCAGAACCTGCTGGAATTTTCCGATCTGCTCATTCAATGGCGGTATTCTCTGCGAAATTTCATCGATGATCCATGTATCCGCCCCCATCGCCCGGGTCTGCTCGAATTCGGCCAGGGCCTTGCGGTATTCCCCGGTCGCGCTCTGAAGATCGCCCTGGTCGCGGGCGGCATCGCCGCTGGCGGTGTAGATCTGGCCCAGGAAGAAGTGCGCCGGGCCGTAATCCTCCTTCAGCTCGATCGCCTTCTGCATGGCCAGCGTCGCCTCCACGAGCTGATTGCCGGTCAGGTAGGCCACGCCGAGATTGAAGAAATAGAACGGATTGGTCTCGTTCATCTCGATCGCCGCCGTGATCTGGCGGATCGCGCCTTCCAGGTCGCCCTTTTGTAGGGAGGCCAGGCCTTCCTCGAACTTTTCTCGGGCCTCCCGCAACGGCTGATCCGTCCGGATCCGCTCGGCCAGGTCCCGCTCCCTTAGCAGTTCCCGGAGCGAGCCGATTCGAATGCGGGCCTCTTCATGAACCGGCCCCTCCGCCACCAGGCGCGTGACGACGAAGTAGCTCAGGGCCGCCTCATTCCACCGTCCCGAGGTCTCGTAAAGCTGGCCCAGGAGCAGATACACCTGCCAGGCCTCGGGATCGATTCGGGATGCGGAGTCGAGCAGCTGGATGGCCAGAAACATGTTTCCCTTTTCCAGCGAGATCTGGGCCAGCTTGAACCGTGCCGGCACGTTGCGGGGGATCAGCTTGAGGATCTCCCGATAGGCGGCATCCGCCGCTACAATATTCCCCTCGTCGAAATGCCGTTGGGCCGTAACAAAGAGCTCCTGGGCCTGTCGGGCCTTTTCCGGGGTGTCACCCGTCTGCTCCAAGCGGCTTCGGGCCTGTTGTACCGCTGCTTCGGCCTGGGGAACGTCTGCGCCATACTGAATGACCGCCTGATAGGAGCGCACCGCCTCCTCGATCTCCCCCCTGCGCTCGAAGATGCGGCCCAGTTCCAGGTGGGCGGGATAGAAGGCCGGCTGAAGGGCCAATGTCCCTTCGAAGATCTTGATCGCTTCATCAACCTTCCCCTCCCGCAGCCGGGCGACCCCGATGTAGTGTTGCGAAAACAGGTGGCCCGGTTGAATGGCCAGGACCTTCCGGAAGGAGGCGATGGCCGCCGCAAACTCCCTCTTTTCGAGCAGCACGGATCCGAGAAAGAAGTGGCCTTCGGGGCGCTCGGGGGAACGCTGGATGACCTCCCGGAAGGCCCGCTCCGCCTCGTCCAGCCTGCCCTGCCTTAACAAGATTTGCCCCCGTTGCAATGGATCGGCCGGAAGGGGCTCCTGAGGGGCTTCGGCCGCCTCCTCGGCCGTATCGGGTGCGCCGGCTACCGGAGGAACACGCTCCTCCTGGCCGAGAGCGTTTTTGGGGTCATAAACCAGGCTAATCAGAAGGGAGATACAGATGAGAAGAAAACCCGTTTTCGACAAATTTCGACCCCGTGGCATCCGGAAGGGCTCCATGCGAAAAGGCACCGGGTTGAAAGGTGCAAAATATATGCCCGGAAGGGCGATGGCAAGTCTGAAGGGAGGCTCGCAACCCCTTGAGAAGGCAAAAAAAAGGGGCGGGCCTTTTGAGGGGCCCGCCCCTTATCCGGTTCCAGTTAGGCTTTAGGGAATGGTGAACGTCGCTCCACTGACCACCTGGCTATGATCCAGGAACTGGACCCCGCCGGGCGTGTCGAAGTTGAACACGTAAACCGGTTCCCCGTGCGCCAAGACCTGATGCTCGATGGCATCCGATCCGTTCAGCGTCGAGACCAGCATGCTGCCGTCGGAGAGGTTCTGCGCGACCGCCTGCCTCAAGCCTCCGGTCAACGAGGCGCCATTACCCATGGCCCCGTTGATGAAGGAGAAGGCGGTGGCATGGTTCTCCCGCACGAAACCGCGAAGACCGGCCTCGAGTGCCTCCTTGTAGTAGAGGTTGCCGTCGTCGGCCGTGCCGTAGACGCCGTCCGTACCCGCCTGCGAGTTGCAGGACGAGGTCCGGTTGTCGAGGACGTTCTGCTTGAGGGCGAAGTCCATGACCGGGATGCCCACCTGGCAGTTGCGGGAGCACTCGTGGCAGCCGATGCACTTGTCGTTGGCGGTGATGG
>CAYGBP010000111.1:0-2689 GCA_964348105.1 uncultured Nitrospirota bacterium | reverse complement strand
CAGTCCCGTAGACGCCGTCCGCACCCGCCTGCGAGTTGCAGGAGGACGTCCGGTTGTCCGTGTCGGTGTCGCCACCGGCCACGCAGGCCACGAAGGCGCTGCCCAGTCCGGCATCGCAGTCGGCAGCCGTAAACAATCCGCCGGCACCACTGCCGAGGCCCCTGACGGTACCGCTCTCACCCAAACCACCACAATCGATCGAGAGTTCCCCGAGGTCTGACGAGCTGTCAGGCCGCAGGTCCGCACCGTAGCGGCTCTCAACATCGAACGCTCCGAACGCCGTCAGTGCCAGCGTATCCGGACCGGCCGGACCGCCGACATCCGGCGCGTCGATTGCCGCACCGGCCGCGACGCAGTCGATTCCGGCGTAGTCACCGCCGTTGGCCTGCGTTCCGCAGAGCGCCCAGGTGTTGGGGTTGGCCCCCTCCTCGGCGTTGGGGTTCGGTCCCGAGAGGACCCAGAACTCCTGCCAGAACGCCTGGACCTCACCAGGAACGCCGACATCGTCGTGGACTTCCACCCACTGGCCGAGGGTCTGGTAGATCTCCGCCGGCGCCTTCTCGATGTCATTGATACCGCGCTGACAGATCTCACCCGGGTCGCAAACATTGTTGCCGTTGCCGGTGATCTCGGTCGCCGCCCCGCCGGTCTGATCGCCGCCGGGGAAGTCGTTCACGTACTGCATCGTGGTGATGGCAGCACCGAGCACCGTGTCGCCGTTGGAGTCGATGCCGCAGACCTCTTCCACGTTGGTGTTGCCCGGTCCTGCGCCATCCTCCATACACAGCGTCTTGGTGACGGCATTCCAGGACCATTTGCACCAGCCGTTGCAGCCGTGGGCGTTCTGGTCGCTCATCGAGAACCAGACCACCGTGTTGTCAACGGTCGCCGTGGGCAGTCCGATGGCTTCGGCCGCATTCTGGATCTCCTCGGCGCGGGCCGAATCCACGAAGCTGGCCCTCGTGAGGAAGACCTGCGTCACCCGGGCACCACTCGAGTCGGGTGTGTCGTCCCCTCCGAACTTGTCCAGGTTAGTTGTCGGACTCGCAACGTACTTGGTCACCAGGGTCTCCACCCAGGCCTGACGCTCCTGCGGGATGTACCGCGGGAATCGTCCGGGGGTGAGAGGCTCTCCGTGGTGGTCCAGGAACGCCAGCAGACAATCGGGCCCTTCTCCGCATCCTGTCCCCGAGAGATCGGGGTAGAACGGGAAGGTCGACTGGATCGGCGCAAAACCCGTCAGCCACTTACCGGCGCTGAAAGCGGGCTGCATCATGGTTCTCCATCCGGAGCGGTGGTGATCGCCGCTGGGCGGAATAAAAGCTGTTCCGCCGCGCGGATCAAACCAGTTGCCGGACAACCACTCGGTCAGGGCGTGTTGGGCGTGGTTCGAACATCCCAACATCGTTCCGTCGCTGTGCGTCCCCAGAGGGGTATCGCACTCCGTCGACAGGAACGAAGGGATGAAGTCAACCCCGTTCAAGCCCAGGTTCTCGGTCTGGTTCATCGTCCACGTGTCAGCGTGGCTGATGGCCTCCAAACCGTGGCCGGCGAAAGCGGTCGGGCTATAGGCAAACAGCCCAACTGAAACGACGAGCATTGTTGCTAAAGTCGCTCGTATCATCGCTTTCATACATTCACCTCCTTCCATTGTGAAATTCCCCCTCCCCTATGGAGGGGGATCCGTGTAAAGCGTTCGGTGATCGGCGATTCGCATTGGGGGCCGTGCCCCGAGCCGAAGCGCCGATCACGAAACGCTCTAGCACTCATGCATCGGGCCGGAGGTCATCACGAACCCGTTGGTCTCATCGAACGTGAAGGTCCCGGAGCAGTTCTGCGTCACCCCCGCCTCGGTAATGGTCTGGGTATACATGCCCTCCGCCGCGCCGATCAGGTTGCCGTCGGCGTCCGTGAGGGACCGGATCGCGAAATCAAGCTCCATCACCTGCCCCTGGCTCTGCACGTCCTGAAGGAACCCGAAGGTAATCTCGTTGCATCGTTGATCGGGGCCCGCCGCCCCCAGGCTGTCGCACTCGAGCGTCTGGGCGCGCGGCCTGGAGAGAATTCCGTTTCTGGACTGCTGGAAGAGAACCGTATCCTGAAACACATTGCCCGTGACCTGCACGTTGCAGTTGGTCGCCCCCAGGACCGGAAACGGGGCCGATTCGGGGACCGGCGCGATCGTCCCGGTTCCGAAATCGGTCAGTGTCCCCGGGGTTACCCCCGGCTCGCTCGTGGGGAAGGTGTCACAGTTCTGGTTGAGGCTCTCGCGGCTGCTCCCGGCCGGAAGACCGTTGCCGAATTCGGTGCTGCCGTCCAGGCAGCAGGGCCTCGAGGTGTCGGGAAAGATATCGTCCGGGCCGGTGATGGGGGATGGATCAAAGCCTCTCATGTCGGGGTCATTGACGCTGAGGGAGCGGGTGAGGTTCGTGGTCCAGGTATCCGCTGCGACTGCGAATCCTTGCGTCATAAACAAGACTCCCAGTAAAAGAGCCAGCCCTGAAAGCGATCTCTTTGCCGGACGAGGTCGTAGCATAGGCATTGCGCAAATTGAAAAGCTTGCAAGGATCAGGCCATGCGCCGGGGGGCGGGGGATCGGGACCCGGCCGGACAGGAGCAGATATTTGAACTCTCTGATCTTATTGAATTTACATCGAGCTTCAGGTCGTAACCGCCCATCAAATCTGGC
>CAYGBP010000110.1:0-8145 GCA_964348105.1 uncultured Nitrospirota bacterium | reverse complement strand
AGATAATTCAGGGCCTGGTCCGGATCCGGAGACCGGGAGAGGGAATCCAGGAGGTCGTCGATGATCTCGGACAACAGTTGCCGGCTTCTCGGCTCTTCGGCCATCAACTGAAGGTTTGAGTCGGCCTTCTTGATTTCCCGAAAACCGAACGGCCGAAGCAGATCTGAAACCTGCTGGAAATCGAGATGGGGTGATAACAGTAGATCCCTGTTGTTCATTTGTGCCTTTTTGCCTGCTTCGCGTGCTGCTCATCTGAACCTCACGCGATAATTGGATTATACAGACTTGAGCCAAGGCGGACAACCGTTGTCGCCCCCCGCGGGGGCGGCGCCGGAATGCGCGCGGACTGTCCAGCAAATTGGACAGGGATATCTTCATCAAAATCAGTATGTTGTCAAACCGGGCCTCCTTGGATGCTCAAACATTTGAACGCAGGCTCTCGCATCGGCATTATGCAGCGGGGAAGGGTGCGGGAGGACCCATGAAAACCTCCATCAAAATAGGGGGTTGAGAGCCGAATGGCCGGGTCATTCCTCCAGGGGGCTGGCATGGGCGTTGCACGCCTATTGGAATAAAGGACGGTCGGGATCGCGATTACTCGCAATCGCGCAAAAAGAGGCCCTTGCGGACGGAAGACTCCACCGGGGAAGGAGGGTGAAATGGCGAACACGAAATTTTCAAAATCCACACTGAGACTCAATGAAATGACGGCGGAATATTTGATGGATCCGGCGGCTGCCGCCTTCCAGGCCACGGATGGGTGTGATGTCGTGATTGTTTCCATGGTGAAGAACCATGCCGGAGGCGCCCCGATCATCGATCGGGGGGGGAGTCTGGTCGGCATCGTGACGGAGTTTGATCTTCTGGAGGCCATCCTGGATGGCAAGGACCTCAGCCGGACTCCCACTGAGGAGATCATGACCAAGAATCCGGTTAGTGTTTCAGAGAAGACACCGGCTACCGAGATTCTGGATACGTTGCGGGCGGGCCACATCCTTCATCTGCCAGTGGTGGATGCCGATGGCAGGTTTCTCGGAATGATCGAGCGTCATCATGCGCTGGCCGGATATCTGGAAACGGCACTGGTGGACCGTCTGCTGCCCGAGGATTATCCCGAAGTCGGTTAGCGCTTTGCCGACGGCGGTGGGAGCTTGCATTGCACGGAGGAGGATGAATGCCATGATTCCAGTCAAGATGGTGATGCGCCGGGAGGTCCTGACCACAAATGTCAACACGCCCATTCGAAAGGTGGGTGAGCGGATGCAGGACCAGAGGATCGGATGCCTGCTGGTTGTGGATGGAAAGGAGCCGCTGGGAATACTGACCGAATCCGATATCGTGCAGAAGGTGGTGGCCGCAGGGCGCGACCCGGCGACCACGATGGCAGGTGAGGTTATGTCGACGCCGCTCATTACCATTGGCCCGGATGAATCGGTCGTGTCCGCCGATGAGCTCATGGATCGTGAACATATCCGTCATCTGGCCGTCGTCGATCAGGGGGATGTGATCGGGATCGTTTCGGTGCGCGATCTGCTATTCCCCATGCAATATCTTGCGGTGTTCTCGGACCCCAATGTGATCAAAGGGCTTTCGAAGGCGGCGAAAGGCCGCGCGCGGGAGCCGATGGCGCGTTCCGAACGGAGGGTCGACGACCGGGTCAAGCTGAAAAGATTTGGAAACAAGGTGGCGGCTAAATCTCCATTCGGCAAGGTCCGTGCCGAGCACCTGATGGAAAGAGACGTGCCGTATTACCACGCAGACGCGCTTGGGCTGACCCTGGCAACGTCCATGATCAACCGACACTGCGGGGCCATCCCGATCGTGAATGGTCGCAGGGACCTGATCGGGATTGTGACGGAATTTGATCTTCTCAACGCCCTCATTCAGGGAAGGGATCTGGAAAAGGTCCAGGCATCCGAAATCATGGCGGGTGAGCCCAAATTCGTCCGAAAGGATACGCCGGCCGAGGAGATAATCAAAATCATGGATTCGCTGCATCTGATTCACATTCCCGTCGTGGATGCGGGAGGCAAGTTGCTCGGCCTGATCGAGCGCAGCGACATTCTCCTAGGGTATCTCGAGTCGCGACAGGGAACGCTGCAGCCTTAGGCTGTGCCGTTTCCCCCTTCGTTTTGTTTCCTGCCACTCCATAGATCAGGGAGACGGTCCAACGGCGAGTGCATTGGCGATCTTGAGGGGCCGTGCAGGCTCACGGGGCTCTTGTGGCGATCAGGATTTACTCCCGGGTAGGTGAAAAAGTGTAAACGAGAATCGGAATCACGATCAGGGTCAGCAGGGTCGAGGCCAACACCCCGAACAGCAGGGAGATGGCCAAGCCCTGGAAGATGGGATCCAGGATAATCACGGATGCGCCCACCATGAGCGCCGCCGCGGTGAGGACGATGGGACGGGTTCGAATGGCCCCGGCCCGGATCACAGCCTGCCGGACCGGCGTCCCCGCTTGCTGCTCCAGCCTGATAAAGTCCACAAGCAGGATCGAATTTCTCACGATTATTCCCGAAAGGGCGATAAAGCCGATCATGGAGGTGGCCGTAAAGTAGGACCCGGTGATCCAATGGCCCGGAACGATGCCGATCAGCGTGAGCGGAATGGGGACCATAATCAAAAGAGGAATCAGGAAGGACTGAAATTCCCACACGATGAGCAGGTAGATCAACAGCAAAGCGGCACCGAAGGCAATACCCATGTCCCGAAAGGTTTCATAGGTAATGTGCCATTCGCCGTCCCATTTGATGGCCACCTCGTCCTCCGACCAGGGCTGGCGGGCGAAATACTGTTTGGGCGTCCCGCCGTCTGGCAATTCTAGCTCCTGGATCCGGTTTCCGATATTGAGGATTCCGTAGACGGGGCTTTCCTCCCTCCCGGCGACATCGCCCACGACGTAGCTGACGGTTTTCAGGTTCTTATGATAGATCGCCCGCTCCTGGGTCTCCTCCCGGACCCGGATCAGTTCCGACAAGGGAACCATTTCGCCGGTGGAAGCCCGCAAATGGACCTGGCGAAGCTCCTCCACCCCTGAGCGCAGCGGGCGCGGAAGTCGTAGGAGGATGTGAACGGGATTCTTTTCAAGAGGGAGGTGAGCCAGCCCGGCCGATTCGCCTTGCAGGGCGATCCGGACGGTCGCGACGATCTCCTCCGCCGAGATTCCGGCCAGACTGGCCTTGACGTGATCCACGACGAGACGGAATTTTACCTGGTCCGCTTCGAGATAGTCGTCGACATCGACCACCCCCGGGGTTTGCTCGAAGATGGCCCGAACCCGGCCGGTCAACGCGATCCGGGCATCGTCATCCGGGCCGTACACCTCTGCCACCAGGACGGCCTGAACAGGCGGTCCGGGCGGGACCTCGACCACCTTGATATTGGCGGCGTAGCCCCTGGCAATCTCCTGAAGTTGCGGCCGGATCCGGCGAGCGATTTCATGGCTCTGGGATGCGCGCTCCGATTTTTCGGCAAGATTAACCTGTATGTCGGCCATGTGACTGTCCTGCCTCAAGAAGTAATGCCTCACCAGCCCGTTAAAATTGAAGGGAGATGCCGTGCCGACGTAGGCCTGGTAATTGACCACCTCCGGAATGCTCCTCAGGTGATCGGTCAACGCCTTGGTGGCTCGAGCCGTTTCTTCCAGGGGAGTGCCTTCGGGCATGTCGACCACGAGCTGCAGCTCGCTCTTATTGTCGAACGGCAGCATCTTGACCACCGTCATCCTGAAATAAAAAAGGGAGAGTGAACCGGCCAGCAGAAGGATGACGCCGCCGAAGAAGAGCAGCCGATACGTTGCGCTGTTCAGCATGGGCGTCAGCAGCCATGCATAGAATCGATGGATGGCCGATTCGCCGGTGTCTGCAGAGGCCGTTTTGATCTTGCCTTCTTGATAGCAGACCCGACAGAACCAGGGGATGACGATGAAGGCCACCAAGAGGGAAAAGAACATGGCAATCGATGCATTGACCGGAATGGGCCGCATATACGGTCCCATCAGGCCGGAAATGAAGGCCATGGGCAGCAGCGCCGCAATGACGGTCAAGGTGGCCAGGATGGTCGGATTTCCGACTTCATCAACGGCGGCGATGGCCTCCTCCATATGGGGTCTTGTCGCGCTGCGCAGGCGACGGTAGATGTTTTCGACCACGACGATCGCGTCGTCCACGAGGATGCCGATTGAAAAGATAAGGGCGAAGAGCGTGACCCGGTTGATGGTGTAGCCGATTACGAGGGAAACAAATAGGGTAAGGGCCAGGGTCAGGGGAATGGCGAGGGAGACGACTCCGGCCTCCCGAAAGCCCAGGGTCAGCCCCAGGAAGATGACCACGGCCACGATCGCGTAGAGCAGGTGCTTGAGCAGCTCATTAGCCTTCTCATCGGCTGTGTGGCCGTAATCACGCGTTACGGAGAGATGGATGTCGGGCGGGATCAGGGGTCCTTCAAGCTCCTTCACTTTTTTAAGAATGTCCCCGGACACCTCGACCGCATTCGTTCCACGTTGTTTGGCGATCGCCAGGGTAACGGCGGGATAATCCTTTTGAAGATTGATGCCGGCCGGGGCCCCTCCGGGATGCGGGCCAAATCCGTGCCATACATAATGATCCGGCTCCCGCGGCCCGTCGAACACCTGGGCGACTTCTCTCAAATAGACGGGCCTTCTCTGATGGACCCCCACCACCACCCTTTCGGCGTCTTCACCCGTTCGGAGGAATTCGCCGGTTTCCACGAGATATTCCTGGTTGGCGCGTTCGAACTTTCCGGAGGGCAGGCTCCGATTGGCCGCGAGCAGGGAGGCTGCGACCGAGGTCGGCGTCACGCCGTAGGACTTCATTCGTGACGGGTCCAACTGTACGCGAATCTCCCGCTGTCTGCCGCCGACGATGAACCCGCTGGATGTGCCGGGGATCTTCTTGAGCTCTTCCAGCAAGTGATCAGCCACACGACGAATCTCGGCGTCGTCATAACGCTCGCTCCAAAGCGTCAGCGTTACGATCGGGACATCATTGATGTCACGCGGTTTTACCAAAAAATCGCCCGCCTCAGGCGGGAAGATGTCCCGGTTCGACATGAGCTTGTCATACAGATCCACAAGGCTTTTCTCGATGTCTTCCCCGACGTAAAACCTGACGATGAGCAACGCCATCCCGGGACGGGAGACGGAATAGACATATTCAACCCGGCGGATTTCCGTGATCTTTCTTTCGAGCGGACGGACGATCAGATCCTCCACCTCTCGGGCGGAGGCCCCGGGAAAGGGGATGAAGACATCCGCCATCGGGACGATGATCTGGGGCTCCTCTTCGCGGGGGGTGGCCAAGACGGCGATCAGCCCCAGCAGGAGCGCCGCGGTGAGTATCAGAGGGGTCAGCTTTGAATCGATGAAGGTGGCGGCGATCCTTCCGCTGATTCCCTGCCGACCATGATCTGTGGCGTTATCATTCATCGCGTTGATCCGAAGGGGGAGTCAACAGGGCGCCTTCCACCCCTTGGTCCGCCCTGGCGAGTACCCTTTCCCCGGGGACCAAACCCGACAGGACCTCGACGCGGTTCTGGTGATCTTTTCCCAGTTTGACCAGACGCGAGCGAATGACATCGCCCGCGTCTGCGACGTAAACCCGCGTCAATTCGCCGGCTCGGTGCACGGCCTCCTTCGGCAGTAGTATCCCCGACCGTTTTCCGACGGTGAAGCTCATCCTGCCGAAGAGCCCTCTCTTGAGGCCTGGAAGCGGGGGAAGTTCCGCGCGGACGAGAAAGGAATGGGTGGCGGGGTCGGCGGAGGGAATGATCTGGGTCACCGTCGCCGTGATGGGTTCGTCCCCGATCGCATCCAGCCGGACCTCGACCTCCTCGCCGGTGGCCAGGGCCGCGATGTCGGTTTCGGGAACCGTGGTTTCGAGCCGGAGTCGGCTAGGGTCGACCAGTCGCAGCAAGGGGCGCCCTGGCGTTGCCAGCTCGCCGAGCTCGATATATTTTTCGGTGATGACCCCGGAAAAAGGGGCTTCGATGCTGGTATAAGCCAGATTGGCCAGGATCGTCTCTCGGGTCGCCCGGGCGACCCGGAAGGTCCTTTCCGCATTGTCCAGTTCCTGTTTTGCGACCGACTCGCCGGCATAAAGCTCCTTCATCCGCTCAAGCTGCAGCGCCGCATTTTCAAGCTCGGCCTCAGCCCGGGCGAGCTGGGCCTGCAGATCCCGATTATCCAGCCTCACGAGCAGGGATCCGGCCTTCACGGAATCTCCCTCGCGGACCCGGATTTCCTCAACGAGGCCGACCACTTTGCTGGCCAGAGTGGATTCATGAAGCGAGGTCACAATCCCGGTGACCTCCCTCGAGATCGAGATGGGCTCCGACCTGACCTTGATGGTCTCCGCCTTGACGAGGATCCTGGGCATCGATTCGGGGATGGGTGCTTTTTCTGATGACAGGATAAAGTACCCCGCCAGGGCTGCCAGAAGGAGCAGGCCCAGCCAGCCGATCTGGCGGGCGGTTATGCGTCCGGGGAGTCTCATCGGATGGCCTCCCCGTTGTCGGGCCGGTCCATTTGCCCGGTGGACAGCTGCAGCCGCGCGCGGGCGACCCGGTAATCATACAGTGACTGAATCCGTGAGGTTTTGGCCTTGGCCAGGAGGTGCTCCGCTGTGAGCAACTCGAGGATCGTGGAGATCCCAGTCTGGTAGCGGTTTCGGATGATTCGAAGATTTTCCCCGGCCTGGGCCACCGTCTCTTCCCTGACCCGGATGCGTTCGATCGCCTCCCTGGTCTGCAGATAGGCCTCGTTTACTTCAAGCTCGATGGCCCTCCTACGTTCGGTTACCAGGGAAGCCAGTCTTTGCCGCTCAGCATGGGCTCGGGCCACCCTGGCCCGGTCCGACATGCCGTTGAAAAGGTTGATGCTCAGCAATGCCAGGACGGTGTAGCTGTCCGAGCCGTCGCCCGCGAAGTTGCGGTGATTGAGCTCATAGCTTGCCTGAAGATTCAGGTTGGGCAGGAAGGGGGCTCGCGCCAGGTCCAGATCGGTGTCGGCCCGGCGGGCGGAGCTTCGCAGGGCCTTGTAATCGGGCCGGCGTTCGAGTGCGACCTGCTTGAGGTGATCCAGATCCGGGAGTCCATCCGGTTCGCGGGTCAGCTCTCCGATCGCATCGACGGGATCATCGATCCCGATGGCGTGCCCCAGCGCAAGTCGTGCCAAACCTGCCTCGTTTGCCGCCCTGATCGCCTGCTCGTCGACATCGGCTCGGTTGACCTCGGCGCCGAGCAGGTCCGACTTTACGGCCAAACCCTGCTCATACCGCGTCCGCACCTGCTTGAGGTTCGTCTCGGCGATCTGAAGGGCCTCGCGGGCGAGACCCAGCCTGGCCTCGGCCAGGATCAGGCCGTAAAAGGCCTCGGTGACCGAGAAGATAACATTCTGACGGGTGTGGGATGAATTCTGTTCGGCCATTTCCTGCTCGATGAAGGCCCGGCGGATGCCCAGGGCCTCCCGGTTTCCGTTAAATACCGGCTGGACCATTCGAATCTGGGTCTTGAAGTTGTCCCGTGAATCCGGATCATTGAGCCGGTCCACGGCGAAATCCGAGGTCGTGAAGTTCGACTGGTTCAGGAGCGTTCCGAATGCCGAGACGGGCTGATTTGATCGGGAATAGATTTCGGAAAATTCGATTTTAGGATAGAGGGCTCCGAAGGCCTCGCGGACCTGGGCCTGGGCGGCCTGAACCTCCTGTCGTGAGGCCGACAGCAGCGGATGCTCCCGCAAGGCGAGATCTAGGGCCTCCCCGAGGGATAGGGGTTCCGAGCCGTTCGCCGGTCGCGGAGCCATCGCCGCAAGCAGCCCGAGGAATATCATCAGGATCAACGGCGCAAAGATGCGTGGTGAAGAGGCATGATTCATCATCGGCTTCCCCCTGCTCAAGGTATAGATCCGGAAAGGACCGAAAGGATTCAGGAATTTTTGCGGAAACCGTCCGTTTCGGGTTCCGTTCAAAGCGTGGGCGGGAGGGGGGTTCCAGCCAAGGTTTCGAGTCCGAGTCCGATGATATACCCGATCGCGGCCGCCGCAAGCGCGATGATCAAAAATTCCGACCCCGATTTGGCCCACGACTGCCCGGAAAGGCTTCCCTTGAAGACACCCACGCCGAACAG
>CAYGBP010000109.1:6417-8175 GCA_964348105.1 uncultured Nitrospirota bacterium | reverse complement strand
GCTGGCAGAATTCAAGCCGCCCGTTTACGACAGGAGTGGCATCCGTCTGATTACATCGGCTATGCGGCGACCGACGCCGGACCAGGCGGCATTCCCGGTCCGTCAGAATCCCTTTTGAGGTAGACAGGATGGCGATCCCCATCCCCCCCTTCACCCACGGGATTTGCTCCTTGCCGACATAATAACGTCGGCCCGGACGACTGACCCGACGCAAACCATTGATCACCACCTGATCCTCATTTCGGTAGCGCATATGAATTTGCAGCTGGTTGACCGGGCTCGCTTCGACCGTGCGATAACTGCGAATAAAACCTTCCCTTTTTAAGACCCGGGCAATTTCCAACCGTAGCTTTGAGGTCGGCATCTGGACCACATCGTGCCTTCGCTGGTTGGCATTCCTGATCCGGGTCAACATATCTGCAATGGTATCCGTCATCATAATCGTATTTCCCGCCGTTTACTCTGGTAGCAATTCACCCTTCGTTCCGTCCCGCTCCTTCCCACGGTCCATCCCGGCATTATCATATCCCTACCAGCTGGCCTTGGTCACCCCCGGAATCTCGCCGCGTAAGCTCAGCGTGCGGAAACAGATCCGGCACATCGAAAACTTTCTCAAGTAACCTCTCGAACGACCACAAAGGGGGCACCGGTTGTACTTCCGCACCCCGAACTTGGGTTCCTGCTTTGCCTTGAAGGCCATCGCCTTTCTGGCCACGATTCCCTCGCTTTCCTAATAATCATCCTGAGTCTGTCTACGACTGCTGACGGAACGGAACGCCAAGGTGCTTGAGCAAGGAACGACCTTCCGCGTCATTCCGGGCCGTCGTTACAATTGTGATATCCATGCCGTGAATTTCCAGCACATCGTCATACTTGACCTCGGGGAAAATCAACTGCTCCTTGAGGCCCATGGTATAGTTACCGCGCCCATCAAAAGAACGGGCGGATACGCCTCGGAAGTCTCGGATCCTAGGCAGTCCTAAATGCATCAAACGGTGAAGGAACTCATACATGCGGTTTCCACGCAATGTCACCCGGCAACCAATGGGCATTCCCTGCCGGAGCTTGAACCCCGCGATGGAACGACGCGCCTTCGTGATCACCGGTTTTTGCCCTGTAACCTGGCTCAGTTCCTGCACGGCGGTATCCAGAAGCTTCATGTTTCCGACCGCCTCGCTCATTCCGACATTGATGACCACCTTCTCAAGCCGAGGAACCTGCATCTTGTTCTTGTATGAAAATTCCTTCATCATCGCGGGCACCGCTTCCTTTTCGTACCGCTCGCGAAGCCCCGTGATCGCCTGTGCCTTTGCCATTTTTCCCTGCCTGCTCCTTTCCCGAGCCCGCCGCCTTGCGTACCTTAAGCCTTATCCAGAATCTCGCTGCATTTCTTGCAGTAACGAAGCCGCTCGCCGCTATCGATCTGCCGCAGCCCCGTCCGGGTGGGCTTATCACAGTGGGGCCAGACCACCATGACCTTGGATACATGGACTCCCCCCTCCTTCTCGACCACCCCTCCCTTGCTGCTCTTGCTCGGACGGACATGCCGCTTGATCATATTGAGCTTCTCGACAAATACCTTGGACCGGGAAGTGGCGACCTGAAGGACCTTGCTCTTTTTTCCCCGGTCCTTGCCCGCGATCAACATGACGGTATCGCCCTTTTTGATCTTAAATTTGCGATTCTTGACTGGCATCGGCATCATCGTGATCCTTCAATCAATTTCGTTACCTTCCGGTTAAAGAACCTCCGGAGCCA
>CAYGBP010000109.1:5307-6396 GCA_964348105.1 uncultured Nitrospirota bacterium | reverse complement strand
CGTGGCGATTTCGCCATTGGTATAAAGGCCTTGCGCGGGCCACGGGACCGAAAATGCGAGTTCCAATCGGCTCACCCTGGGCATTGATCAGAACGGCGGCATTTCGATCAAATCGAATATACGAACCGTCGTCGCGGCGAACCGCCTTCACCGTTCGCACGATGACGGCCTTAACCACCTCCCCCTTTTTGACGCTACCCTGAGGAATCGCTTCCTTGATGGTGGCCACGATCACATCCCCGACCGTGGCATACCGTCGCCGGGAGCCGCCGAGCACATGAAAGCACATCACCTTCTTGGCCCCCGAATTATCAGCCACATCGAGCATCGAATAAATCTGAATCATGTCACTTCCTCGCTCAGGGCGATCTCGGTTTCCCGGGAGCGAGAGATGATCTCGGCCACCCTCCAATGTTTATCCTTGCTCAATGGTCTGCATTCCTCGATCCGGACCTTGTCTCCCACCCGACATTCTTTTTTCTCATCATGAGCCTTGAACTTGGTATTCTGCCGGATCACTTTGCCATAGATCGGATGCTGAACAATCCGTTGCGTCTTGACGACGACCGTTTTTTCCATCTTCTGGCGGATGACCTCCCCAACTAGGCTCCTTCTCTTGCTCTCCATCGGCGAATTACCTTCCCCCGTCAGTGCACGCGGACAAACGGCCTACTCCGGTGCCGGTGACTCTCTGCGTTTGACGTTGTAAATGGTCTTGACCTGCGCAATGTCCCTTTGCGAATCTGGGCAGGACTTTCCACGCGGCCGGAGGCCAGCTGAAACCGCAGGTTGAACAGCTCTTTTCTCAGTTGTTTTTCCTTTTTGATCAATTCCTCAGTGGTCAAATCCTGCAGTTCCTTCATCTCCATCCTAAAATACCCCCCGTTCCACAAATTGGGTGGCAATCGGAAGCTTGTGGGAGGCCAAGCGCAGTGCCTCCCGTGCAGTCTCTCTGGTAACGCCATCCATCTCGTATAAAATCCGGCCCGGCCGAACGACCGCAACCCAAAATTCCGGATTGCCCTTTCCCTTGCCCATGCGCGTTTCAGCCGGTTTCTTGCTCACAGGCTTGTCGGGAAAGACCCTCAG
>CAYGBP010000109.1:4948-5233 GCA_964348105.1 uncultured Nitrospirota bacterium | reverse complement strand
CATCGGACCCGCGGTAGGCCTTTCCGTGCATCCGACCTTTTTGTTTTTTGCGATATTTTACCTTCTTAGGACTCAGCATGATTCAGCAAAGGATTTTCGCCCCGTCTCCTCGTTCATGAAATTCCGCGTGAGGTGCGCCCCTCCTCCGGCAACATGTCGCCACGATAGATCCAGGCCTTCACCCCGATCTGCCCATAGGTGGTCTTCGCCTCCGCGAGGCCGTAATCGATGTCCGCCCGCAAGGTGTGCAGGGGAACCCGACCTTCCCGGTACCACTCCTTTCGC
>CAYGBP010000109.1:450-4938 GCA_964348105.1 uncultured Nitrospirota bacterium | reverse complement strand
CCGCCGCCCAGTCTGCCCGCACAGTGCACCTTGATCCCATGCGCACCCAGGCGCAGCGTGGCCGCGACCGCCTTTTTCATGGCCCGTCGGTAGGAAACACGCTTTTCCAGTTGCATGGCGATATTTTCCGCCACCAGCTGGGCGTCCAGCTCCGGCTTGCGAACCTCTTTGATATTGATTTGGACCTGCCGCCGCGTCTGCGCGTCCAACTCGCTTTTCAACTTATCCACTTCGGCCCCTTTCCTCCCGATAATGATGCCGGGCCGGGCCGTAGAAATGTGCAACTTGATCTGGTTGCCGGATCTCTCAATCTCAATATTGGACACCCCGGCATGGTACAGCTTCTGTTTTACCATCCGCCGGATCCTCAGATCCTCATGCAGCATGGAGGCATAATCTCTTTCGGCATACCAGCGCGAATTCCATGTTTTCACGTATCCCAGGCGAAATCCCAGCGGATGGACCTTCTGTCCCATCGTTTCCTCACTTCCTCGAACTTGGTTTATTGCCCTCTCGCCTTCTGGCCGGAGAAAGCGTCAATGTAATATGGCTTGTTCGTTTTTTGATCGGATGTGCCCTTCCCTGCGGAGCAGCCCGGAACCGCTTCATCACGGGGCCGCCGTCGACACAGGCCTTGCTGATCCAAAGGTCGTCGGGATCACCGATCTCCTTTTGCTGGGCATTGGCGATGGCCGACTTAAGCACCTTTTCCACGACGGACGACGCGCCCCGGGGAATGAATCGAAGCGCCGAGAGGGCCTCTCCGACCTGCTTCCCCCTGATCAAATCCATCACCAGCCGTACCTTGCGGGGTGTCACCCGCGCATATCTGAGCGTTGCCTTCGCTTCCGCCATCCTGACCCTCATCCAAATCCATTTTCACGCATGAATCCGCCCCACCGGTCGAGCTACTTCAGCGGAGGGGGTTTCTCTGACTTGCCGGCCCCGTGTCCTTTAAAGAACCTGGTCGGCGAAAATTCCCCCAGCTTATGGCCCACCATGTTTTCGCTGATGTAAACCGGAATAAATTTCTTTCCGTTATGAACCGCAATCGTGAGTCCGATCATTTCAGGCACGATCGTCGAGCGTCTGGACCAGGTCTTGATGACTTTTCGGTCTCCCTCGGACGCGGCTTTCGAAATTTTCAGCAGCAGCTTCTGATCCACGAATGGGCCCTTGTGTACTGAACGCGGCATACTTCTCCCCTACTCTTTATTTGAGCTTTCTGCGCCTCACGATGAACTTATCCGAGTCTTTCCTTCTTCGAGTCCTGAATCCTTTCGCCAACTGCCCCCATGGGGAAACGGGATGCGGGTTTCCTTGACCGGCCTTGCCTTCGCCGCCTCCGTGGGGATGGTCAACCGGATTCATCGCCACGCCCCGAACCCGGGGACGTATTCCCAGCCAGCGGGAACGCCCGGCCTTGCCTATCTTGATATTCTCATGTTCCAGATTTCCCACCTGGCCGATCGTCGCCATGCACCGACCCAGGACCTTTCGCACCTCGCCGGACATGAGGCGGATCTGGACATAGTCGTCCTCCTTGGCCATGAGCTGGGCCGCGCACCCAGCGCTTCGAACCAGCTGTCCCCCTTTGCCGACCTTCAATTCGATGTTGTGAACCATGCTCCCGACCGGTATGCGGAACAGGGGAAGTGCGTTGCCAGCCCTGACGTCGGCCTCTGGTCCGGCCATGACCGTATCGCCCCCCGTCACCCCGTCCGGGGCCAGGATGTATCTCTTATCCCCGTCCCGGTAGTGGAGCAGAGCGATACGGGCGGACCGGTTAGGATCATACTCGATCGCGGAGACGCGGGCAGGAACGCCGATCTTATCCCTTCTGAAATCGATGAGCCTGTAGGCACGCTTATGGCCCCCGCCCCGATGACGGGCCGTCAGCCGACCGGCATGATTCCGACCGCCTTTGGACTTCTGGCTGATGAGCAGACCCTTTTCCGGACGCTTCTTGTCGACCTTCGAAAAATCGGATGTGCTCATCCCCCTACGGCCCGGAGACCTGGGATTATACTGTTTCAATGGCATGACTGCATTTCCTCAATTCGATCAGGTTCTCTCAAACATATCGGTTTTTTCGCCTTCCCGCAGCGTAATGATCGCCTTCTTCCAGTCCGGTCGTTTTCCCAGGAACCGGCCGGCACGCTTCGGCTTGCCGTTCATGTTCACCACGCTGACCTTCGCCACCCGAACCTTCAGGACTTCTTCAACGGCCCGTCGGATCTCCAGTTTGTTCGATCCGGGATGAACCGCAAAGCAGATCTTGTTCTGATTCTCCCTCAGAATCGTGCTCTTCTCGGTCAGCAACGGTTTGATCAATATTTGATGGGAATCTCGTTTCACCTCGTTACCTGTCCGTTCTATCTCTGAATGATTGCTGCAGGCGCTCCAGGTCGCCACGACGCGTCAAGATATGGTCGTGTCGCAGGATATCCAAGACATTGACCTCTGCTAGATCCTGAACCGTGGCCCATGGCAGATTGCCTGCCGCCCGTTTTAAGGGTTCCGCCGGACCATCCAGCAGGATCAGGACGGATCCCTGAAGCCCCAGGGCCCGCACCGTTCCGGACAGTGACCGGGTCTTGGGCTCGGCAACCGGCAAATCCTCCACCACCTTCAGCGCTCCGTCATTGACCTTGGAGGTCAGGACGCTGTAAAGGGCCGCGCGGGCTTTTTTGCGCGTCATGCCAAGAATATAACGCCGGGGACGGGGTCCGAAGATGGTGCCCCCCCCCTTCCAGATGGGCGAGCGAATGGAGCCGGCGCGTGCATTTCCCGTTCCCTTTTGTCGGTAGGGCTTCTTGCCGCCGCCCCTGACTTCGCCACGGGTCCGGGTTGATGCCGTGCCCCGGCGACGATTGGACAACTGGACGCGGACCGCTTCGTGGATCAGCACCTCCTTGACCGCCACGCCAAAGAACCGATCATCCAGGTCCATGGTCCCCTTCTTTACAGGCCCGGCTTCTATGACATCCACACTAGGCATTCAATCATGCTCCCGTTAAACTTCCCCCCCCGATTTCCATCCTGCCCGCCGTTCATGCCAGATCACTTCTTCTTTCGGATCAGGACAAGGCCCCCGGGACTGCCCGGAATGGCCCCCCGTATGAGCAGCAGATTCTCCTCGGGCCTGACCTCCACCACCTCCAGATTCTTGACGGTGATCCGCTTGTTTCCCATCTGGCCCGGCAACCGCTGATTTTTCCAGACCCGGGAAGGGTATGAACTCGCCCCGATGGATCCCGGCGCGCGGTGAAACATCGATCCGTGAGTGGCCGGCCCCCCGGCAAAATGATGCCGCTTGATCACGCCGGCGAATCCTTTTCCTTTCGAAACGCCGGTGACGTCGACGCGCTCGCCCTTGGCGAACAAGTCGGCGCGTACCTCCTGACCGACCTCGAGGCCCTTCACCTCGCACCGGAACTCCCGCAGGTGCCGCGCCGGACCGACCCCGGTCTTCTTGAAATATCCCGCCAGTGGCTTGTTCAGCCTGGATTCCTTCACGTCCATGAATGAAAGCTGAACTCCGCTATATCCGTTCTTTTCAGGATTTCTCACCTGGACAATCTTACAGGGCCCGGCCTCCAGAACGCTGACCGGAATGACATCTCCCGTTTCTCCGAAATACTGTGTCATCCCCAATTTTCTTCCAATCAAACCCGTTATCATCTCATGACTCCTGCCGGTCGTACGGTATTTTGTCAGGCGCCTCCCTCTACAGCTTGATCTCCACATCCACGCCGGCCGAGAGATTCAGCTTCATCAAGGCATCCACGGTTTCGGGGGTGGGCTCCAGAATATCGATCAGGCGTTTATGAACCCGCATCTCAAACTGTTCCCTTGACTTTTTGTCCACATGCGGGGAGCGCAGCACGGTATACCGGCTGATCCGGGTAGGCAGTGGAATCGGTCCGGCGATTTTTGCACCCGTTCTTTGAACGGTCTCCACGATTTCTCCGACCGACTGATCGAGAATCCGATAATCATAGGCCTTCAATCTAATTCGAATCTTCTGGTCCATTCGCTCGATTCCCGCGCCTCCGTGATCTTACCCGATTCAACCCCGCGCTCACACCGCCCGCGCTCTTCCTCTCACCGATACCCTTCACAAACCCACCCAGACGGAACGGGTCCACTCACTCCAGGATCTTGCTGATGACGCCGGCGCCCACCGTCCGGCCGCCTTCACGAATCGCGAAGCGTAGCCCCTCCTCCATCGCGATCGGCGTGATCAGCGTCACCTCGAACGTCACATTGTCACCCGGCATCACCATCTCTACCCCTTCCGCCAACTTCACCACGCCCGTCACGTCCGTTGTGCGAAAATAAAACTGCGGCCGATACCCCTGGAAAAAGGGCGTGTGACGCCCCCCCTCCTCCTTCGTCAATATGTACACCTCCGACTTAAAACGCGTGTGCGGCGTGATGCTCCCCGGCTTGGCGATCACCATCCCGCGCTCCACGTCCTCCTTC
>CAYGBP010000109.1:0-301 GCA_964348105.1 uncultured Nitrospirota bacterium | reverse complement strand
ACACATCCTCGATCGGCATCAAAAACGGCTTGTCCAACGGTCGCTGCGGCGTCGGAATATAGCGGTCCACCTCCTCCATCAACTTCAAAACCGAGGCCTCCCCCATCTCGCCCTTGTCCCCCTCCAACGCCTTCAGCGCGCTGCCCTTCACGAACGGAATCTGATCCCCGGGAAACTCATACTTCGTCAACAACTCCCGGACCTCCAACTCCACCAGATCCAATAATTCCTTGTCATCCACCATGTCCACCTTGTTCAGGTACACCACGATGTAGGGAACGCCCACCTGACGCGCCAACAA
>CAYGBP010000108.1:1118-8188 GCA_964348105.1 uncultured Nitrospirota bacterium | reverse complement strand
GGGATGGAAAGAGTTCGAGTTGGAGGTGATGCGCGATCTGAAGGACAACGTGGTCATCATCTGCTCCATCGAAAATTTCGATCCCATGGGCGTGCATACCGGCGACAGCATAACGGTCGCTCCGGCACAAACCCTTTCGGATCGCGAGTACCAGCAGATGAGAGACGCCTCAATCGCGATCATGCGGGAAATCGGGGTGGATACGGGAGGATCCAACATCCAATTCGCCCTTCATCCCGCCACGGGCGAGATGGTGGTCATTGAAATGAATCCGCGGGTCTCCCGTAGTTCCGCCCTCGCCTCCAAGGCCACCGGCTTTTCGATCGCCAAGATCGCGGCCCTGCTCGCCGTCGGTTATACCCTGGATGAGATCGCCAACGACATTACCCGCTCGACGCCGGCCAGCTTCGAACCGAGCATCGATTACGTCGTGGTGAAATTTCCGCGCTTCGCATTCGAGAAGTTTCCCCAGGCCGACCCAACCCTTACCACCGAGATGAAGTCGGTCGGGGAGGCCATGGCTATCGGCCGGACATTCAAGGAAGCCCTCAATAAGGCCATCCGTTCACTCGAGATGGGCCGCTCTGGACTGGACCCCGTGGCGAAGCCACAAAATCAAACTTCCCAGCAGGTCTCCGATCCGGGGCAGGCCACCCCCCCGTCGGCGCCGGATTCAATCGAGCCCTTCAAGCGGAAAATCAGCATTCCGAACGGGGAGCGCATCTGGTATATCGCCCACGCGTTGCGCGCCGGACTGGACGTGGAAACGATCGCTTCGTTGAGCGCGATCGACCCTTGGTTCCTCCACCAGATCCGCGAGATCCTCGACATGGAGGAAAGGCTTTCGCGGGTTGGGGGGATGAGCGAAGGCTCACTTTCGGACGAACTTCTCCTTGAGGCCAAGCGCTATGGGATATCGGACGCAAGGATCGCAAGTCTGGCCGGCCTGAACGAGACGAAGGTCCGCGAAATCCGGCTGGCCAAGGGAATGGGCGCCACTTACAAGCGGGTGGACACCTGCGCCGGAGAGTTTTATGCGCATACGCCCTACTTGTATTCGACCTACGAGCAGGAATGCGAGGCCGAACCCACGAGCCGTCCGAAAATCATGATCCTGGGCAGTGGGCCCAACCGGATTGGGCAGGGAATCGAATTTGATTATTGTTGCGTGCACGCGGCCTTCGCCGCCCGGGAGCTCGGCTATGAGTCCATCATGGTCAACTGTAATCCCGAAACGGTCAGCACCGATTACGACACCTCCGATCGCCTTTATTTCGAGCCTCTGACCGAGGAGGACGTCCTGAATATCATTCAGACCGAAAAGCCCGACGGCGTGGTCCTGCAGTTCGGCGGTCAGACCCCCCTGAAACTCGCCATTCCGCTTGAACGGGCCGGGGTGAAAATTCTGGGAACGCTTCCCGACGCCATCGACCGTGCCGAGGATCGGGAGCGGTTCAAGGCCCTCCTGGATCCCCTTGCCCTAAAGCAACCGCAGAGCGGGATCGCCCGCACCCTGGAGGAGTCCGTTCGCATTGCCGGAGACCTGGGATATCCGATCCTGGTCCGACCCTCCTATGTCCTGGGCGGACGGGCCATGGAAATCGTGTATGACGAAGCCGGACTGAAACGCTACGTGCAATGGGCGTTGATCGAGTCCGGCCAGCATCCCATCCTGATCGACAAATACCTCGAGGACGCCGTTGAGCTGGACGTCGACGCCGTCTGTGACGGGACGGACGTTCTGATCGCGGGAATCATGGAGCATATCGAGGAGGCCGGGGTTCATTCGGGTGACAGCGCCTGTTCCCTTCCGCCGTTCTCACTCAAGCCCGAGATCTTAAACGAGGTGCGCCGCCAAACGGTCGTTCTGGCGAAGGCCCTGCAGGTCAAAGGGCTGATGAATGTGCAGTTCGCCGTAAAATTCG
This sequence comes from uncultured Nitrospirota bacterium, assembly GCA_964348105.1. Taxonomy (GTDB): domain Bacteria; phylum Nitrospirota; class Nitrospiria; order DATECO01; family DATECO01; genus CAYGBP01. Next base: position 6,263 of record CAYGBP010000108.1, on the reverse strand, counting down.
GAGCGCCCCCGGACGGGGCCTGGGAAATTTTCGTTCTGGAGGTCAACCCCCGCGCGTCCAGGACCGTCCCCTTCGTAAGTAAGGCGATCGGCATCCCGCTGGCCAAGGTCGCGATGAAGGTGATGCTAGGAAAGACCCTCCGCGGGCTCGGGATCACCCGCGAGGTCATTCCCCAGTATACCGCGGTGAAGGAGGCCGTGTTTCCCTTCGGCAGATTCAAGGAAGTGGACACCATCCTGGGTCCCGAGATGAAATCCACGGGGGAAGTGATGGGAATCGACGAAGAATTCGGCCTGGCCTTCTTCAAGGCGCAAGCGGGGTCGGGCGGATCATTGCCCGATACGGGCACGGTCTTCGTCAGCGTCAAGGATGCCGACAAGCAGCGCATCCTGCCCGTGGCCCAAAAGCTCGAGACCCTCGGATTCGACATTCTCGCCACCCGGGGAACGGCGCAGTTCCTCTCCGCCTCCGGCCTGTCCCCCCGGACGGTCTTCAAGGTCAAGGAGGGAAGGCCTCATGTGGTGGATTTCATGAAGAATCGTGAAATCCACCTCGTCATTAACACGGTCGGGGACAGGAAATCGCAGGAGGATTCTTCGGTGATCAGGAGGACGACTTTGAATTATGACATCCCTTACTGCACGACGATCGCAGGGGCCAGGGCCGCAATCCGGGCCATCGAGGCGAACCGCAAGCGCGGAATTCGGGTCAAGGCCCTCCAGGATTATCACAGCGGACTAGGGGCCCAGAGCCCAAAGGACAGGGGGTAGCCGTGAAAATTCCAATGACCAAGAAGGGATACCAGCAACTGAAGGCAGAGTTGGATCGGCTCATCAAGTCCGAGAGGCCAAAGATCGTGGCGGAAATCGCCGAGGCCAGAAGCCACGGCGATTTGAGCGAAAACGCAGAGTACCACGCCGCGAAAGAGCGGCAGGGGTTCATCGAGGGCCGGATCAAGGAGCTGGAAACCAAGCTGGCAAGCGCCCAGGTCATCGACACGGCCAAACTCCAGTCGGACCGGGTCGTCTTCGGGGCCACCGTCACATTGCTGGACGTGAATGATGAATCAAGGAAGAGGTATACCTTGGTAGGCCAGGACGAATCGGATTTAAAGGACGGAAAAATCTCGGTACATTCGCCGGTGGGCAAGGCCCTGATCAACCATACCGTCGGGGATATGGTCGAGATCCTGACCCCGGCCAAACGGGTTGAGTACGAGATTCTGGAGATCCGGTTTGAAGAACCCTGAGCGACACGGCGCCGGAAGAAGGCCCTCGGTCCTGGTGGAGGCGTTCCGCCAATGGCGACTGGTGGGCCACCTGATGCTTGGAACCGCACGATTCGGCGTGAACAACAGCCCACGCGTGGCATTCGACTCTATTTTTTGCCGGCCTCTCTTCGGCTTCGGATACAAGGTCCTGCTCAAGCCCTGGCAATGGCCAGGTCTCGTCAAGGTGATTCGGCTCCGGGCACAGATCGCAGGATGGAGGAGGGGATGAGACCGCGCGGCGAACCGGACCTATCCATCGACCTGGCCGGGCTTCACCTGGATAATCCTGTCATGGCCGCTTCGGGGACCTTCGGGTACGGCGAGGAGTATGCTTCCGTCGTCGACCTGAACCGCTTGGGGGCCGTTGTGGTCAAGGGGCTGTCGTTGAAGGCACGCGAAGGACACCCGCCGCCGAGGCTTCACGAAACGCCCTCCGGAATGATAAACGCCATCGGCCTGGAAAACGTCGGGCTTCAAGCATTTCTCCAGGATAAGCTTCCATTCCTTCGGAAATTTAAGACGAAAATTATCGTCAACATTTGGGGAGAAACCGTCGATGAGTATTGTGAGCTGGCCCGCCAGCTTTCCGAAGCGCCGGGCATCCATGGCCTGGAGGTCAATATCTCCTGCCCGAACGTAAAAAAAGGCGGCATGGCCTTCGGCAGCGACCCCAAGTCAACCTTCGAGCTGCTGGCTGCCGTGCGCGAGGTTACGCAAACGACACTCATCGCCAAGCTGTCTCCGAACGTCGCCGACATTTCCGAAATCGCCCTGGCCGCAAAGTCCGCCTCCGTCGATATTGTCTCCCTGGTCAACACCTTTCTGGCCATGAGCATCGACATCGAAAAGCAGCGGCCCGCGTTATCCGCCATGACGGGGGGCTTATCCGGTCCGGCGATCCGGCCGATCGCCCTGCGCATGGTTTGGGAGGTCGCCAGGACGGTGCAGCTTCCTATCATCGCAATGGGCGGCATCATTCATGCCGAGGACGCCATCGAATACTTTCTGGCCGGAGCGAGCGCCGTGGCAATCGGCACGGGCAATTTCCAGAACCCCTACGCCACCCTGGAGGCGATTGAGGGGATTCGTGCCTACCTGGTCCGGAAAGGGCACACAGGCCTGCGCCAGATCATCGGCGCGGCCCACCGTGCGTGAAGCCGTCCCGTGGCACGCCCTGTACGGGGCCGATCCTGAACCGGAAAATGAAACACAATGCTGATTTCCCCCAAAGCGTGATCACTCTGACCACCGATTTCGGGTGGAGGGATTATTATGTGGGATCCATCAAGGGCGCCATTCTGACGATCAACGGCGCGGCCCGGATCATCGATATCAGCCACGATCTGGATCCCTTCAATGTCGCCGCCGGCGCCTTCATGGTGGGGAGCTTTTATTCCTATTTCCCGAAGGGCTCCATCCATGTTGTGGTCGTGGATCCCGGGGTAGGCGGTAGCCGGAGGCCCATTCTGGTCGAGGCGCAGGGGCACTGGTTCATCGGGCCTGACAATGGTGTCTTGAGTGATATCTACCGTCAAGCGCCCCCGACCCGGATCATTCATCTCACGCGGCAAGCCTACTTCTTGCAGGGAAGAGGCGAGCCTGTCGGAGCCACTTTTCACGGCCGCGATCTCTTTGCCCCCTGGCTGTCCAGGGGGGTGGAGGCCGACGAGCTCGGAGAGCCCGCAGATCGCCCGGTTATCCTTGACATCCCACAGCCCCAATTCATTTCAGGCAAGGTCGAAGCGCGGGTGATCTACATCGATCGTTTTGGAAACCTGATCACGAACCTTCGCAGTGCCCACCTCGATCCGATATTGCGCAAGGGAGGGCGTGCGGTCCGGATCACACTGGGTTCTCATGCCTTGGAGATGACCCGGTTCTACGGGGAATTGCCGGTAGGAGAGGCCGGAGCGATCCTCAACAGCAACGGCCACCTTGAGATATACGTCAATCAGGGCAGCGCGGCGAAACAGTTGGGGGGACGGTACGGGGACCCCGTCACAGTGGAGGGGACGGGGCCGCGCCGAGCTCCGGAGTGATCATGGGCCAAATCGTCGGCTGGGTGATTTTCCTTTCATATGGGGCCCTGATTTTCTTCCTCTCCTCGCTGCCTTCGCCCGAAGGGCCTCTTCTGTTTCCCCATTTCGACAAGCTGGTTCATGCCGTCGAGTTCGCAATCTTCTCGTTTCTCTTCCATCATGCCTTGAAGAGCTCGTTTCCGAATCACCGCCTTGCATCGCGCCTCGCGGTGGTGGTGGCCGGGAGTTTGTTTTATGCCGTCACGGATGAAATCCATCAGATGTTCGTTCCCACGCGGCAGGCCGACCCGGCGGATCTTACGGCTGACGGCGTGGGGATAGTTATGGCGGCCTGGTGGATTTACCGTCGTAACCGCTCTTTGCCCGGATCCGAGTCGCGCCTGTCCCCCAAGAAGGGAAATTCATCCCCACGATGAGGATTATTTTCCCATGTCCGGGATAGATCACGCCTTTCCCGTCCTGAAGGGAAAATAAGGTGCCATTTGAAAAATCATTCCTTATCTTATTGAAATAAGGTAATAAATTGTATTCCTCAGGGGAGCCCAGAGACCCGGTGTCCAACCGGTATGATTATTGCTCTAGGAAGGCCTTATGAAGCTGCCGGTGGATCTTTTAGGATCGAGGTTTCAATGACGGAATTGAAATACTGGTTGCGCCTGCTTCCAATCCGGTTTCGTCTCTGGTCATTGCGAAGGCAGTCGGCCCGTTTGGAACGCCAAATCCAGCGAAGCGTCATCCGCAAAACGGCGTAGATGACCCAAAAAGACCTGAAGTGGGGCCTATCTTCCAACCTACTGATATATAAACTATTTCTGTGCCTATTTCTTAGGCAATCTGCTCGAATCCTTCCGCCTAGCATCCGCTCAAGGGGCTATAGCCAGCTTTCCCACAGGTTCTCCACAAAAGCTGTGGATGAAAGCAGATAAAAGAATTGAGCCCGGGAAGCTGCGACACGAAGACCCAATAGAGGCCCATCCGGGTTCGAAAAATCCATCGATCCGCAAGCCATCTTGTTTCTAAGATCGTCCTGTGCCGCGCGATGGATCGCATGAGGAAGGATCTTCAAAGTGGGTCGTACGTTTGGGCTGATAGGGGCAGGAAGGGATCAGTCAGGGCCCCGAGAAAATGCGCTGCTGCATCGTGCAAGGAGCATCTTTAGGACTGCAGAGTAAGGCCTGGCGGAAAACGGTGGGCGATTTTATAAATTTAACATAATATATCTTATCTGACATTAAACGGGCCGCTCACCGGCGATCGAACAGACGCCCTTCCTCGCCCCCCATCAAACGCCTGATGTTTTCTCGGTGCCGTATGAACACCAAAAATCCCAACGCCATTCCGAACAGCACCGCGTCCTTCCGCGGCTCCAACAAAAACAGCACCGCCGGCAGGGACCCGAATGCCACCAGCGATCCGAGTGACACGTACCGGGACAGGCCCGTAATCAATCCCCAGATCCCCAAGGTCACCCACCCCGCCACGGGGAAAAGAATCCCCAGGACACCAAAACCGGTCGCCACGGCCTTCCCCCCCTTAAAGCGCAAAAATACGGGGTAGCAATGCCCCAAGACGGCGAATATTCCGCCGAGTTCTCCCCCCAGCGGCCCCGCGAACCGAACGCCCAGCCAGGCGGCCAGCATACCCTTGCCCACATCACCCGCGAGGGTCAGAACCGCCGGCACGTAGCCCACCTCCCGCAACACATTCGTAAATCCGATATTGCGGCTTCCCGAATCCCGCGGATCCTTCCCCTTCAAGGCCCGGCTGAACAATATCCCGAAAGGGACCGTCCCCAAAAGGTACCCCATCCCCACGACCAGCAGGACGACCTCCACG
>CAYGBP010000108.1:336-1108 GCA_964348105.1 uncultured Nitrospirota bacterium | reverse complement strand
CCACGCCGTGCCCCCCTCAATCCCGCTTCCTGATTTCCATGCTGTATTTTCGGATGTACTGATAGGCCGATATCAGGGCCAGGGCCAGCGACAGCCATAGGGCCAGCAGACCCCAGACATGCAGGTTCCACTCCGGGCCTACCCCAATGACCGCGGGATCCAGGATCAGGACGGTGATGCCCACCACCTGCAGGACCGTCTTGAATTTCCCCAGCCGTTCCGCGGGAATGATGATGCTCTGATTCGCCGCGATGAGGCGCATACCCGTAATCACGATCTCGCGACCGACGATCAAGATGGCCAGAACAGCCGGCACCCGTTGAAACTGAACCAGCAGGATCAATGCCGAAAGCACCAGCAACTTGTCGGCGATCGGATCCATCAACTTCCCCACACGGGTTACCTGCTCCATCTTCCGAGCGAAGTAACCGTCCAACAGGTCCGTCGTCGACGCCAGCAGGAAAACGGCCGCCGCCCAGACCGATCGCATCGGGGTGGAGGCCACAAAAATAAGGACGAAGACGGGAATCAGCAGAATTCGCAACGCCGTCAGCAGATTCGGAACGTTCAGGAGGACCTGCTCCTCTGAGGCATCGCTTTTATCGGCCTTCGAACCGTCCCGTGGGCTCATTGACCCCTCGACCTTGCCCTTTCGATCCCTTTCTTTATCCCGCCCGCCCCATTCGTCCTCTTACGATTCGCCCTCCGGACGCGTCCCCCAGCGCCGGTGCATCCAAACCCACTGCTCCGGGAACCGGCGAATGCAGCCTTC
>CAYGBP010000108.1:0-309 GCA_964348105.1 uncultured Nitrospirota bacterium | reverse complement strand
GAATTCGGTCAGCTTTGCTGTGTTCAGCGTGATATCGCGGGGCAAATCGCCGGTCCGGGCCATCGGCATGGGCTTTTCGAAAACGATTCGGTGTTTCCCCTGCGACACCCGGTGACCGCATCCCGGAACGACGGGAGCCCCGCTGTGAATGGCCAGTGAAACGGCCCCGGTCGGCGTGTAGGCCGGTCGCCCGAAAAAATCGACGAATGCACCCTCCACACGGGTATCCTGATCGATCAGGAAGGCCAGAATGTACCCTTTCCGCAATCCCGAAAGGATCTGGCGGGCCGCCCGCCGGCTGCCCCGCTG
>CAYGBP010000107.1:6393-8237 GCA_964348105.1 uncultured Nitrospirota bacterium | reverse complement strand
TTAGATGAGCTGAGTGGTGCCTGGTGCCGGAAGCTTCCGGCCTCCGAGCGGTTTGAGGTCTTAGCTGATTTTAACAATGAAGCCGTCCTGGACAAGGAGACGGGGCTCGTCTGGGAGCAGTCCCCGCTTACCACCCTTTACACATGGTCATCTGCTCGATCCCAGTGTACGGACCGCACAGTCGGCGGGCGCAAAGGCTGGCGCCTCCCCTCGGTGCATGAGCTGGCGAGCCTGGTGGATCCCAATAATCCTGGCGGCGATCCCGATCTGCCCCCTGGCCATCCGTTCAACAACGTCCAGTCGTCCGCCTACTGGTCGGCGACGGCGCATGCCGAATTTCCCTCGCTCGCGTGGGGCGTGGACTTCAACGGTGGCGATGTGGGCACCACCAGTAAGGCGTCCGCCTTCTATGTCTGGTGTGTCCGAGGTGACATGAATGCTAGCGCGTATTGATGATTAGGTGATTTGAGTGATTTGGTGATTTCCGGTTGCACAATGCACAACAAGGAGGAGATCATGCGCGAGAGATTCAAGATCAGCCTTCTGAGATTTATGTTAAGCCTGCCGGCCCTGGTGTTCTTAACCGGCCCCGTTCAGGCTGGCAACCTGGAGCCCAGCACCCCTCCGGGGCCGACCACGCAGATTCCGCCGACGTGGGATCAGATATTGCCAGGTTCCGAGCGGTTTGAACTGGTGATGGGGGGCGTGGCGGTTAAGGACAAGGAGACGGGGCTTGTCTGGGATCAGTCGCCGGTTATAACAACAAGGTCCTGGGCAAACGCGAGTATCCACTGCTACGGAAGAGAAGTGGGCGGGCGTAAAGGGTGGCGGCTCCCCACTATCGAGGAGCTGGCCAGCCTGGTGGACAGCACGCAGAGCAGCCCCGCCCTCCCCAGTGGGCATCCTTTTAGCAATGTGCAGTTGGCCTCCTACTGGTCGGCGACTACCAGAGCCGGCAATACCACGATCACCGGCCACGCGTGGTACGTGAGCTTCTTCAATAATGGCGCTGTGGGCACCATCCCTAATTTCAACGATTTGTATGTGTGGTGTGTACGCGGTGGGCAAGGCCATGATGGTCAGTGATTGGGTCATTTGAATGATCGGATAATATGGAGCGGAGGCCGGGAAAATGAATAGTACAAGATTCCAGACCATTCCATTGCTATTGTTGACGGCCCTCCTAGTGGGCCTGACAGGTGGGTTGGTGTTGGCCGAGAACATTGATCCTGACAATGACGGCTCCCAATACGCCTACGGGGAGAACGTGGGCTGGCTCAACGCCGAGCCTTCCGGCAATGGCGGGCCCGGTGTGGAGGTAACCGACTCAGCGCTCACCGGCTACCTCTGGGGCGAGAACATCGGGTGGGTCAGCCTCTCCTGCACCAATACCGCCAGTTGCGGGACGGTGAACTACGGGGTAACCAACGACGGCTTGGGAGGGCTCTCCGGCTATGCCTGGAGTGAGAACGGGGGTTGGATCAGCTTCTCCTGCCAAAGTACCTCCAGTTGTGCCACGGTGGACTACGGAGTCACCATTGATCCATCCACAGGCGAGTTCAGCGGTCGGGCATGGGGCGAAAACATCGGTTGGATCACCTTCCGCTCCACAGCCCCCGTGCCCTTCGGAGTCACCACCGCCTGGCCGGGCGTGGCCGTGGCCATGTGCGATGCGGACGCGGACGGCGATGTGGACTTGAACGACATCAATGCCATCGTCGGGGCGCGCAATACATCGGCCTCGGGCCCGGACGACCCGCGGGATGCCGATGGCGACGGGACCATCACCGCGCTGGATGCCCGGCAGTGCGTTCTACAGTGTACGCTACCGCGCTGCGCGGTAC
>CAYGBP010000107.1:2468-6316 GCA_964348105.1 uncultured Nitrospirota bacterium | reverse complement strand
GAGGTGTTAGAAACCGTAAACTATCCGGATGTGCATATCATTAATCCGGAAGGGGGATTCAAATGAAAAAGATTCTGATCGGCATCATTTGCGGGCTGATGGTCGGCCTCAGCGTGACCTCAGCCCAGGCCATCACCCTGAGCTTTGACCCGGTGAATCAGACCGTAAACCTGGGAGACCCGGTCACGGTGAATCTGAACATCTCCGGCCTGGGGGATTTTACCGCACCTTCCTTGGGTACGTTCGATCTGGATGTCAGCTATGATTCCAGCCTATTGAGCTTTAGCAGTGTATCCTTTGGCCCCTATTTAGGTGATCTATCCTTGGGCGAGGCGATTGCATCTTTTGATGCCAGCCTGCCCGGAACGGTCAATTTGTTTGAATTGAGCCTTTTGGAAGCTGACGGTGTGACTTGTATTTTTTGTATCCCTCCTTTCCTAGACGATATTCAGCCTTCAAGTTTCACCCTGGCCACTTTGACCTTTGACACCATCGACTTGGGCACGAGTGCCCTCGGCATGTCAATCAACGCCCTTGGGGACGGATTCGGACTTCCTCTGGATGCCACGGTTCAGAGCGGGAGTGTAACCGCGGTTCCCGAGCCCGCCTCTCTCCTGCTCCTGGGCTCCGGTTTGGTAGGGATAGGAGTTTTGAGGAGAACGTTTAGAGCATAAGTTAATTACGGCAGAGAGGAGGCAGGTTATGAAATCAAGAATGCCTACTTTACTACGTTTACTTTTTCTTGCGGTGATTGTACAGGGGTTTGCTCTTACCCAGAACAGTCATGCGTTCATAAGTGATGCAACGCAAGTAGTATCAACAAGTATTCATGGTCAGCCTTTTGAAGGGTCCGCTGATCCTATTGTTGGGATACCGACAGAGAGATTCAGCGCAACGCTCAGTTTCAACAAGTTTGATCCATCATTGGCTGACTTACAGCGCGTCGAAATTCAGTTTCGTTCAATCGTGGACGGTTATCAATATACGGCAGCTGCCTGCGGCACAGTTGAAGATTGTATCGTCAGGTACATATAAAAACATATTATACGTGCGAGATGCCATATTTCACTCGGCAATGTATTAATATTAAAACTTTTTTTAAGGGGGACAGTTTTTTGCATTTTTTACTGAGTCGCACACCTGGGATGCGTACAGAGTGTAACAAGTATTCGGGAATCCAGTGCGCTTATAACACCATCTCCATCCAGGTCGCAGGGTGAACCGCATGCGCTATCACCGACTGTCTTGCCTCTATCTGCCAAGAGAATGTTAAGGTCATCAAGATCGACATCGCCATCGCCATCAAGGTCGCCGGGAAGATCCATTATGAACTCGAGGTGGGCGACCCAGACGTCCTCGTCGAACGGCCCGGGTACGTCCGCGTGGTAGTTGACGTACGCGACCCTGTCGCCGAAGACGTCGGTGAGGTAATCGTTGTCCGGGCTCATGCTGACTGCGTACGTGTCACCACTCGAGATGCGATAGAGGTAGATGTCGAAGTTGCCCTTGGCGTTGCTCTCGTAGGCGATCAAGTCTCCGTGGATGCTCGGACGCGACGCCACCGAACCGTCATCGATGATGAGGCGATACTCGTTGAGCTCCGGGTTGAACGCCTCGATGCGCTTGTTCGAGGCACCGTGGTCGCGCGATTCCCATACGATCCAGTCGCCGGACGTGCTCGGATGCAACTCATCGACGGTACTGGTGTCGGTGAGCTGGGTGCGCCGGTTGTTCGCAAGGTCGTAGATGCCGATGTCGAAGTTGCCCCTGTTTTCCACCCAGACCACGTACCGATCGCCGATGTCGACGTTGAAGGCAGGCGGTTCGGTTCCGGTGAGTGCCACGGGGATCGCGCTGAGATCGGTGATGTCACGGAGCATGATCTGAGTCGCGCCAACCGTACCCTGAACATAGACCAGCCTGTTGCCGTGAATGCGCGGCTCCTGGATCTCGAACGGATCGCCGATGGGCTGCAGCTGGCCGGTCGAGATCGTGTACAGCATGACCGTGCCGGTAGCGCTCATCGTGCTGTCGTACGAGGTCAAGACGATGTGGTCACCCGACACGTCGCTGAGCTTGTCATCTGTGAGGTCAGACGTAATCTGAACGGGCCCGACGCTCAGGTCGTTGAGATCCTGGTACCAGATGTCACCCTGATCGAAGAAGCCGGTGTTCAGCAGCTCACGCGCGGTATAGACTACGACGTCGTTGCTCAACGTTGGTGTCGTCTCGTAGAGAGGCGTGTCGGTCACCTGGGTCTCGACGACAACAAGGGTGTCCGCGGCGACGGCCGTACGATAAAATAAAAGGCCCATTATAATAACTAGGTAAAAGTATGATTTTTTCATTCTTTCTTTTCCTTGATATGTTTTCTGCCTAAATTATCGAACTCCTCTTTGTGGCACCTAAACTCCGCCTTACCGAGGAATAAACGGGCAATCGACCCCGCCCACTCAATAAACACTTCTACGTCTCCTCACTTCATTCCTGCAAATGATATTTTCTCTTTTCCGCACCAACCTTATGCACGAAGACTCTATTACCGTAAACTACCCCTTTGTTTCACAACAAGCAAATCCAACTCATGTAATGTCCCCGAACTAGATAATGCATGATAGGAATTTCCTTTTCCCGCGGGCGCTCCCACACCCTAACAAATGGCCTCTTGCCATCCCAAAGCACCTTATCTATTAATAAGAGCAACGAATATGCCAGGTCTCTGGATTCTCAGAAATTATATGGCCAGATTTTATAACTTATTAAATTCGCTAGATAATTTATTCTATGCGGTGAGGGCTGGGACTGATAAGGACTGCCGTATGCAGCTCACATTAGTGAGAATCTGCAAAGACAAGTTGACATTTAGAAAGCCATTGGATATCCCCAGGGAGCATGAATGAGAAGTAAAGTGAATAAAAAGAATAGGGTAGGAAGATGAAACCTAAAACGGGGAAATGCAAAAAATATTCGACACTCGATAAAACAAAAACGCCAGCCAGCATTTTCGCCGGCGAGAGCCAATTGATTGCCAAGCTTAGGGACTTGGGTTCAAGAGGAGCAGCCCCTTACTCTCTTTCTCTTCGTAATCACAGACTCTCAGGGATGTTTTTTTAATTTGTAGGTGAAGCATGAAACCGAGCAGACGGAGACTTGCTGCGATATAAACTGTAATTCACCTGGAAATAAGAAAGGGACTCATTCTTGATATCTTAAATATGATATATTTCCCCCGCCCAGGGTCCTCGAACGCCCCCGTATTAATTCCTCCGTTGCAGGTTGAATCCCGACGGCCTATCCGACTCTATTTATGCCGATCTGAAAAACAGGGGCCGCCAGAGAAGATCGGCTGGGGTTGGAGGGCATCGGGCCCCATCTTTTCGCCGTGCGCACCGTGTCGGAGATTCAGATGGCGGAGCGGTTCTTGGATTCTCAATCAACCGTCAAAGCCAGCCGCGGCACGGTCTATGCCACCCTGCTCCTATCCGCCGCCACGGCCGGCTCGAACACGCTGCCCCACCCCATTCGTCCCGGCGTGCGAAGTACTCAATAACACGAGCCCAACTCCTATGCGAGTCAATTTAAGGGATGGGATATAACGGAAAGGGGGTTTACAAGAATCTCCCTTTGTGGTATTCAAGCCGATAGATTGATCCCTTTAAAGCGGAAATAGATTCAGTCAATGAAGCGCTGCGGCAAAATACAGACATTTCGCTTGATTCTGCCGCCGCAACAGCAGATGCCGCAGAACAAGATGAGGCAGCGGCTAATGCTGCTCGCCAGCGTGCCAAAGCGCTTAGAGATCTGGGCTCGGAACTAGAGGCAATGGAAGAGGCCGAGGCGAAGATGGC
>CAYGBP010000107.1:0-2458 GCA_964348105.1 uncultured Nitrospirota bacterium | reverse complement strand
CATTTTCCTTTTGTCTCCCCTGGATATTGCCTTTGCTGAAAGGGGTGGATTCCTTCTGGGCGTCCAAGCCGGCATTGAACGGGGGGGAGCGATGGTGGGGGGTAAAGGGAGCTATTTTATCCCGATGGGCAAATCCAACTGGTACCTGGGGCCGCAACTGGACGTGGCTCATGGCTTTGATATTGCGAAAAATGAGACCCTTAGCGTTACATCGGTGTTAGGCGGAATCGTACTTGCGGTTCCACTAGATAGCACTGAAGCACTCTTTCTACACGTCAAGGGAGGGGCGGGCGCGGCATTTTTCGAAATTCCCAGAGCAGGACCCTCAACTACAGATAATGCATTAGCGTATGGTGGAGGACTGGGGATCGCAAGATTTTTCACGCCCGCTATCGCTCTTACGTTCAACCTCGAATTAATCGGATTTGACGGCCTTTCTAAGATTATTTTGGATGAGGATGTGGTTGGCATTCTGGCTTTGGGAATTGCTTATCGTTTCTAAAAATTGAATGATTAACTATATAAATTTAGGAAATGTCCTAAAGAGTATACAAGCTAAAAATAGAATCATCTAGCACGAGAAAAGTCACTTCTTGCATTCTACCTCGAGTTGGCGGCGCAATCCGCCGAATGAAATGTTGTACGACATCGGATCATTCTCTCTCTTGTAGAAAACAACCCTATCCTTCCAATGCGGATATCTTTTTAATGCATTCTGATAGGCGGTTTTGACCTTATCAAGTTCTTTTGTATGCAGGCACGTGCATTCATCAGGCGACAGCTTTTTCGTCTCGATGCAATCCATGACCGAATCGGACATTCTGTCGATGGCCTCGCTGACGGCCGATGCGTGTTGAATTTCATCGGCCTTCACGAGGTCGATCGTCTCCACCTTTTCCATCTTCCCGGCCTGCGTCTCCGGGGCCGGAGAAAGCACGAACGCTACCGCCCAGATCAGTCCGATTGTCGTTTTTCCCATGCGTGACATTTCCCGCCCCCGTTTTTAGACCGATTATTGGTTGAGTGCTTGGATATCGTTTGGCACTCTTTGATGCCGCTCTGCATTCACGATGCGGGACTTCCTCAGGCCTTTCGCTTGTGGATCGTGAGGTGGTTCTTGTCGGGGTCTTCGATGACGGCCAACCGGCATACCGGCGTCTCGAAGAGATCCACCACGAACGGGACCGATTTGCCCTTGAGCATCTGCACGAAGGCGTCCACATCATCCACTTCAAATCCGATCACCGCGCCCTTGGCCCCGGGGGTATGCCCCATCTCCATGGTGGTGATTGCAAAAGTGCCGGAGCCGATGTCGTACTCCACCCACTCGTTATCACAGTTGTAGGTCTGGCGCAGACCCAGCACGTCCTGGTAAAAGGCCTGGGACCGGGCCATGTCAGTGACGGGATAGGCGGTAAATGCGATTGAGTTAATCATCATGGTTCCCTCACTCCATCCAATCGGTCGGTTGAATCATTGCTGGTTGCAACGTAACCGGGTGAATCTCATCAGAATATCACGCCTTCAGGAAGGAATGCTCGATACGCGGGGCCTTGCAATGGCCACTCGTGAATCATCTTTACTCTTGTCGCTGCTTGGGAGGATCGGACGTGGAAACATTGGCCGAGCCCTCGTACTCGATCACCCAGAAGATCAGGGACCATCGGATCCAGTGCGATCGATTTCTGACCCGCAGGTCCGTCACCAGCGTTCCTCCCAGGCGCTGACTCTCCTTCGTGATTTTATCGACCAGGCGATCGACCCGTACACTGTTGCGGAAGGGCATCCGTGGAACGCCCGGATAATCCAGATCGCCCGTGAAAAGAGGAATGTATTTGAAAAGATAGACTCCCCAATTGCTGGCATATATGTGGGCGATAGGCTCGGATTCCGGCGCAAGCTGCTGTTCATTCAGACGATCGATGGGGATGACTTTGACCGTGGCGCAGCCCTGAATCAACAGGAGCATGACAGAGGCCGCCAGAGCAATGTGAATGAGTCGGGATTTCTTCGCTTGATCGCCGGATCGGCGATTCGGCTTCACCGCGCTGTGAGATCCCATCAGTCCCCCAATGCCGGCGTGTCGGGCCGCAATGGCCCGCAGTCTATGACAGATCACGGACCCGTGTCAATCCCATCAAACTAAAAAACTCGACGACCTTTTACGACGCTCTCCCACTTTTCAATAATAGGACAAAAAGACCGTTCGGCGGTATATTAAGACCATAGGCTGATTCGTGGGTTTTCGGGAGTGACTCGTTGGTCAAAGACCTCAAGAAATCATTATTGGCGTCGCTTGTGATCCTGGCTGTTGCGTGGACGGGGGGATGTACGACCGTTTCGGTGATGATGAAGCTGGATCCCATTCTGGCAGGGAATGCCCATGTTTATGAGGTCTCATCTCAGGGTAAATTCACCGATGCCAGGCTCAATGTGTCCTTCGGGGATTACCGTGTCA
>CAYGBP010000106.1:6107-8281 GCA_964348105.1 uncultured Nitrospirota bacterium | reverse complement strand
CTCCGGCATGGCTGAGCAGTTGACCACCACGAAAGGACCGTCGCTGCGGAGGCTGTTGGAATGAATGGCCCGCGCGGCCAGCTCCTTACCGGCCCCTGTTTCGCCGGTGATCAGAACGTTTAAGTTCGTGCGCGCCACCTTTATCACCTGGCTGAGAAGCTGCTGAATCTTCGGACTGGCTCCGACGATCACGTCCTGGCTGCGGCGGAACTTGATTTCCTGGCTGAGGGCCTCGATCTGTGTCTGCGCCCTGAAGGTTTGAAGCGCCTTTCGGACCCGGAAGAGCAGACTCTCGAATCCGAGAGGCTGAATCAGAAAGTCGTCCACCCCGTTCTTGACGGCTTCAACCGCCTCTGCCAGGGTTTCCAGAGTCGCGATCAGGATCACGGGAAGACGGGATCCGTTCGCGGTCCTTGCTTCCAGGAGATGCCTCCAGTTTGATCCGGGTCTGATAATCTCTATGAGCAGCAGATCGGGCCCGTAAGCGGAGATCTGTTGCTCGATCCGATCCGCCGCACCGATCACCCGGGTTTCGAATCCATGCGTCCTGAAACCCCGGACGAAGGGTTGAGGCGAATGCGGCCCCTCGGAAACCAGAAGAATTTTGGCCTCAAGCTCCTGCATTCAAGACGCTTCCTCCTGACCTTAATTGTACCCGATTCCAACCAGATGACGGGTCGGACCGTTTCCGGGGACCTGGGCCCGGCTGAGCGGATACTGCGATCACGGGGATCTCTTCGGTAGGCGTTGTAGAAATAAGGCGGGACCTGCTTAAACCACGGTCATTTCAGGCATACGCGGTTTCTACCCTGCTGCTTGGCCTCGTACAATGCTTGATCGGCCTGATGGACCAGGCTCAGGCCGTCCGCGGCATCCTCCGGGAATGAGGCGATCCCGACGCTGATCGTGACCCGGCCCGAGGGCTGGCTCTCGCTCCCCTCGAACGCGTGTTCATACACCTGGGAGCGTATCTTCTCGGCCAGGGCATAGGCCCCCTCGCGCGAGGTTTGGGGCAAGATGACCGTAAACTCCTCTCCTCCGTACCGGGCCGCCGTGTCCGTCGCACGAAGATTTTTCTTGAGAATTTCGGCCAGGACGGAGAGCAGCTGATCGCCTCGGACATGGCCATGGGCGTCATTGTAGGCCTTGAAGGAATCGACATCCAGGAAGAGAAGCGAGACCGGCCCGCCGTGACGCTTGGATCGATACAGCTCTTTGGCTAGGCATTCCTGGAAATACCTGTGATTGAACAGGCCGGTCAGTCCGTCGCGGATGGCCAGATCCTTGAAGGCAAGGTTGAGGCGGTGCAGCTCCTGGTTTTTGCCCTTTAGCGCTTCAATCAGCTCGGCATTGTGCCGCGACAGGCGGATTTTCTCGGCTGCGCGATTCGCCACGGTCGCAATGAGGCTGATATCTTCAAATGGTTTGATCAGATAGTCATACGCCCCGGCGCGAAGGGCCGTGATCGCGGACTCAAAGGAGCTGTGGCTCGTAATGATCACGACCTGTGTTTCCGGGCTAACCCGCTTGACCTCCTCGAGCAGATCGATCCCGCTGATCTTCCCCATGCGGATATCCGTGATGACCAGGGGAAACGGGGCCGCCCGGAAGACCTTCAGGGCCTCCTCGCCGCTCTCGACCGTCGTGACCTCATAGCCGTGCTCGCTCAAGACCTCGGCAAGTAGGCCTCGGAGGCTGGCCTCGTCATCCGCCACGAGAATCCGGATTTTTTCTTCCATCATGCCCGCGCCCTCACGGAAGCGCCGCGCCGGGTTCGAATACTGCTTTCGGCTGCCCGCCGAACCACCGTCAAGAGGTACTCGAGGTCCTCGAAAGGCTTTTTCAGGTAATCGAACGCCCCGTTGCGTCCGGCCTCCACGATGGTTTCGTAGGTGGCAAGGCTGGTCATGATGATGACCTGGCTGGGGAGGCCGACCTCCCGCACGATGAACGCATCTGCATGTTCATCGAGGGGGTAAAACAACTCGGTGTTTTCATGAATTATATCGGTCTCGACTAGGGAGGGGAAGCAAGGGCGAAGCAAGCGTGGGACCTTTAAGGCTGTTGGCCCCGCGTTGTTGGCGCGACGTCCCGGTCGCTCGCAGCCGCAGTATCCCATCGCCACGATCGCCTATTATGGGCCGGACGATCAGACGGTCACCAAGATCGCCGTT
>CAYGBP010000106.1:0-6097 GCA_964348105.1 uncultured Nitrospirota bacterium | reverse complement strand
CGGGCATTGAAATGTCGGTGACAATCACCTTGAAGGATTGGGATCCCAGCAGCTGGAGGGCCTCCTCGGCGGTGCCGGCCGTCACCACTCCAAAACCCGCGCCTTCCAAGAATTCCCTAAGAAAATCCCGTACCGATTTTTCATCATCGATGATCAGAACCTTGGCGTTTTCAGTCATCGGAAACCCCGCTCGGATTTCTGAAGGCTCGATCCGACCCCACCCGGACCAAGACTCATTACGCAAGATCCCTGCCACGGGTCGGGGAAACACTTATGTCCCTAATGCACTGAATTCTATGGCCTTTCAATGAAGGCTCGAAATACCTCCGGATCGTCCAATCCGCAAATGGGGGGAATCCCCCACACCGGGGCGCCAAATTTTGTTGTTGAAAGAAGGCATGTTAGCCGGATCGAGCGGCGGGGAGGGAGGATGCGCCGCGGGCCCGCGCAATTGACACCCTTTGATGATCATTATAAAATTAAAGTTCCCTCGATGGGCCTTTGCCGAATGATTCCCAAGCATAGACAGGTATCTCAGACAGCCATCCGCGCGGCCTCCTTCATCGCGCTGATCCTCTTGACTCCCGCCTGCACCCAGCAGGCATGGAACAATCCGTATCCCCGTGAGCAGGAAGGCCAGAACATCTTCTATTCGGCCTTCTCGGAGCGTCCCAAGCACCTGGACCCCGTCCAGTCCTACAGCTCGAACGAGTACGCATTTATCGGCCAGATCTACGAGCCGCCCTTTCAATATCATTACCTTCGACGGCCCTATGAACTGGTTCCCCTGACGGCTCGAAAAGTCGCCCGGCCGGTTTTCCTGGACCGGGAGGGCCGCCGCCTGCCCGAGGGAGCGGACCCAGGGAAGATCGCCTTCAGCGTCTATGAGATCCGGATCCGCCCAGGCATCCGGTTTCAACCCCACCCCGCCTTTGCCAGGAACGACGACGGAGACCTCATCTACCACAGCCTAAGGACCGCCGACCTGAAGGGCGTATACACCATCTCGGATTTTCCGGAGACGGGAACCCGGGAGCTGGTGGCGGCGGACTACGTCTATGAGATCAAACGGCTGGCCCATCCCAAGGTTCATTCCCCCATCCTCGGCCTGATGAGCGAGTACATCGTGGGGCTCCGGGAATATGCCCGGGGCCTCCGCGAGGCATACGAACGGCTCCCGAAGGATCGGACCGATACGCCCTACCTGGATCTGAGGGCATTTCCCCTGGAAGGCGTGGAAGTGGTCGACCGCTACACCTACCGGGTCAAGATCCACGGCAAGTATCCCCAGTTTCCGTACTGGCTGGCCATGCCGTTCTTCGCGCCCATTCCACACGAGGCCGACCAGTTTTACTCGCAACCGGGAATGGCAGAGCGCAACCTCTCGCTGGACTGGTATCCGGTGGGGACCGGCCCTTTCATGCTGACAGTGAACAACCCGAACCGGCAAATGGTGATGGAGCGCAATCCCAACTTTCGCGGCGAGCCCTATCCCCTGGAGGGAGACCCCGGGGACCGCGAGGCCGGCCTGCTGGCGGACGCCGGAAGGCCCATGCCCTTCATCGAAAAGGCCGTCTACAGCCTGGAAAAGGAAGATATACCTTATTGGAATAAATTCCTACAGGGTTATTACGACAGCTCGGGCATCACCTCGGACAGCTTCGATCAGGCCATCCTGCTGACCGGTCAGGGCGAAATCTCCCTGACCGAGCCGATGCGGGAGAAGGGCATCGATCTGATCACGGCCGTGCGCGCCACGACCATCTATATGGGCTTCAATATGCTGGACCCCGTGGTGGGCGGCTACGACGAACGGGCCCGCAAGCTTCGCCGGGCCATCTCCATCGCGTTCGATTTCGAGGAATATATCTCGATTTTTACGAACGGTCGCGGAATCGCCGCCCAGGGCCCCCTGCCGCCCGGCCTCTTCGGCCACCTGGAAGGCCGGGAGGGGATCAATCCCTACGTCTACGACTGGGTGGACGGTCAGGCGGTCCGGAAGTCCGTCCAGGAAGCCAGGCGGCTTCTCGCCGAGGCCGGCTACCCGTCCGGACGGGACGCCAGGACCGGCAAGCCGCTGCTGATCCACCTGGACATCACCGCCACTGGCCCCGACGACAAGGCCCGGCTGGACTGGATGAGAAAACAGCTCAAAAAACTGGATATCCAGTTCGTCGTGCGCAACACCGACTACAACCGTTTCCAGGAAAAGATCCTGACGGGCAGCGCCCAGCTCTTCATCTGGGGATGGAACGCGGATTACCCCGATCCTGAAAACTTTCTATTCCTGCTGCACGGCCCGAACGGGAAGGTGAAGCACCAGGGAGAAAACGCCGCCAATTACGACAGTCCCGAATTCAACCGCCTCTTCGATCAAATGAAGAACATGGACAACGGGCCGCGGCGGCTACAGATCATTCGTGAGATGGTGGACATCGCCCGGCGGGACGCCCCCTGGATCTGGGGATTTCACCCCAAGGACTTCGTCCTGCACCACGCCTGGGTCCGAAACGCCAAACCGAACCTGATGGCCAACAACACGCTCAAGTACAGGCGGATCGACCCCGCGCTGCGCGCCGATAATAGGCTCGCCTGGAACCGGCCGGTCCTCTGGCCGGTGCTGGTCGCCGCCGCCGCCCTGACCCTGAGCCTCGTCCCGGCCGTCATCACCTACCGCCGCAGGGAGCACCGCCTCCAGCGATGACCGCCTACATCATCCGCCGAACGCTTTACGCCATCCCGATCCTGATCGGCGTGAATTTCATCACCTTCTTTCTTTTCTTCATCGTCAACAGCCCGGAGGACATGGCCCGGATGCACCTGGGGATGCGCCGGGTCACCCCCGATGCGATCGAAAAATGGAAGCAGGAGCGGGGCTACGACAAGCCCATGATCTTCAACCGTCAGGGCGACGGGATCGAAAAGCTCACCGAGACGATCTTTTTCCAGAAATCGGTCCGGCTGTTCGCCTTCCAGTTCGGCCGCTCCGACAGCGGGCGGGACATCGGCTATGATATTCGC
Source organism: uncultured Nitrospirota bacterium (assembly GCA_964348105.1). GTDB lineage: Bacteria > Nitrospirota > Nitrospiria > DATECO01 > DATECO01 > CAYGBP01. The sequence continues at coordinate 3,076 of CAYGBP010000106.1, read as the reverse complement.
CAGCGCATGTGGGCCAGCCTGGCCATCGCCATTCCGATCTTCATCGCCGGCATCCTCGTCAACATCGCCTTCGCCCTGCTCGTGGCCCTCTTCCGGGCCACCTACATCGATATCTGGGGGGTGGTGGCCTGCGTGGTGCTCATGTCGATCTCCAGCCTCTTTTACATTATCGGGGGGCAGTACCTGCTCAGCAAGCTGCTGCACCTGGTCCCGATCTCCGGCTTCGGCTCGGGCTTCAACGCCATCCCGTTCCTCATCCTCCCGGTCGTGGTCGGCGTGATTTACGGAATCGGCTCGGGAACCCGGCTCTACCGCACCATCTTCCTGGAGGAAATCGGAAAGGATTACGTCCGCACGGCCCGCGCCAAGGGACTTTCGGAGCTGCGCGTGCTTTTCCGGCACGTCCTGAAGAACGCCATGATCCCGATTCTGACCGGCGTCGTGGTGGTCATTCCGGTCCTCTTTTTGGGAAGCCTGATCCTTGAATCCTTTTTCGGCATTCCCGGCCTCGGAAGCTACACGATCGACGCCATCAACATGCAGGACTTCTCGATCGTCCGGGCCATGGTCTTCCTGGGCTCCGTCCTGTACATCATCGGCCTGCTGTTGACGGATATCTCATATACGCTGGTGGACCCGAGGGTGAGGCTTCAGTGATGGATTTCAAGCCCGTCATCTTATGGACCGACGCGCTGATCTATATCCTGGTGGCCCTGGTCCTCGCCTTCGCCGTCTATGCCAGGAGAAGGGAGCATCTACGCGCCCCCTGGGCGCAGGTCATCCGCGGGCGTCTCAGCATGGCCGCGCTGGTGATCCTGTCGGCCTATCTCGCCATCGGGTTTCTGGATTCCCTGCATTTCCGCCAGGCCCTCCCGCCCGCCGAAAACGATACTTCGGGTGAGACGCACTATTCCGTCGAAGTCCTGAGCGTCTTCGACCTCATGGGCACGCCCATCCGTGAGCGGGTGGAGAAGACCTATTCCGCGCCGCTCGCCGCCCACCTCTACGCCAAGGAGATGATCACGCTGCCCGACGGAACCCCGGCACGCGCCTATCCCCGGCTTGAGTACGGGGGAAGCCACCTGACCGACCCGGACTCCGAGCGGTGGACGGATATCGCCATGGTGACGGCCAAAGGGCTGGTGAGCGGGGTGATGGCGTGGGCGATCTTCGTCGCCTTCTGGATCGCCTGGATGTCCCGTCGGCACGCCGTCGGCCCGAGCGCCTTTCTTTCGGAGGTCTTTGGCGGACGGACCGAGATTCCATGGAATGTTTTTCTGTATTCGGTCGGATTGATCTTCGTCCTGGCGGGCCTGGTGATCCTGGTCGGACCCCAATACCACATTTTGGGGACCGACAAGGTGGGACAGGACGTCCTTTACCAATCCCTGAAAAGCATCCGGACCGGCCTGGTGATCGGGACCCTCGCGACGCTCGTCATGCTTCCATTCGCCATCTGGCTGGGGATCATGGCCGGTTATTTCAGGGGATGGGTCGATGACGTTATTCAATACATCTATACGACCTTGAACTCGATTCCGGGGGTGCTGCTGATCGCGGCCGCGATCCTGAGCCTTCAGATCTTCATGGCCAATCACCCGGAATGGTTCGAGACCATCGCCGCCCGGGCGGACATCCGCCTTTTATTCTTATGCGTCATCCTGGGGATCACGAACTGGACGGGACTCTGCCGCCTGCTGCGGGGCGAAACGCTCAAACTGCGGGAGATGGATTATCTGAAGGCGTCGGTCGCCCTCGGCGTCAGCCACGCCAAGATCATCACCCGGCACATCCTCCCCAACGTGATGCATATCGTGATGATCGCGGTGGTGCTGGATTTCAGCGCCCTGGTCCTGGCCGAGGCCGTGCTGTCCTACGTGGGGGTCGGCGTGGACCCTTCCATGATGAGCTGGGGCAACATGATCAACAGCGCCCGGCTGGAGATGGCCCGCGAGCCCATGGTGTGGTGGTCGCTCCTGGCGGCCTTTATCTTCATGTTCGGCCTGGTCCTGTCGGCCAACCTGTTTTCGGACGCCGTACGGGACGCCTATGACCCTCGTCTCAGGAAGTAAACCTTGAACGCAATGATGCAATCCATGCGAACAAACAACGGCCCGCTGCTCAAGATCGAATCCTTGAAGACCTATCTTTCGTCGGACCGGGGGATGGTCCGGGCCGTGGACGGGATCGACCTGGAGATCTTCCCGGGGGAGACCTTCGCGCTGCTGGGCGAATCCGGCTGCGGCAAATCGATGACGGCCCTGTCCATCATGCAGTTGATCCCACGTCCCGCCGCCCGTTTCGCCGGCGGCGCCATCCGGTTGGAGGGTCAGGACCTCCTGCAGCTTCCCGAGTCGGCCATGCGGGGCATCCGGGGGCGGCGGGTCGCCATGATCTTCCAGGAACCCATGACCAGCCTGAATCCCGTCCTGACCGTGGGTCAGCAGATCGCCGAACCGTTGCGCCAGCATGCCGGCTTGACCGGGAAACCGGCCCGCGACCGGGTGCTGCATCTGCTGGAGTCGGTCGGCATTCCCGATCCCGCGGATCGTTACCACGAATATCCCCATCAGCTCTCGGGCGGCATGAAACAGCGGATCATGATCGCCATCGCCTTGGCGGGGGAGCCCGATCTGTTGATCGCGGACGAGCCCACCACCGCGCTGGATGTGACCATTCAGGCGCAGATCCTGACCCTCTTGAAAAAACTGCAGGAACAATCCGGAATGTCGATCCTGTTGATCACGCATGACCTGGGGGTGGTCTCGGAGATGGCGAACCGGATCGCGGTCATGTATGCCGGCGAAATCGTGGAGATGGCCGCCCGAGAGCAATTCTTCTCCGAGCCCCGGCATCCCTACACCCGGAAATTATTCGAATCGGTGCCCAACTTCGCCAAGCGCGACCAGCCGCTGGCCATCATCAAGGGGGGCGTTCCCTCCCTGAACCAGGACCTGCCCCCCTGCCGGTTCGAGCCCCGATGCCCGCATGCCTGGGAAACCTGCCGCCAGACCGCCCCCCGATGGATTCCGGTTTCGGAATCCCAAGCGGTCCGCTGCCACCTGGCGGATCCGGC
>CAYGBP010000105.1:0-8586 GCA_964348105.1 uncultured Nitrospirota bacterium | reverse complement strand
ACGACCGCACAAATCGCAAGGACGATAACTGCGAGGCGCTGCCCAAATACGGCAAGCCTTTTCTGGAGCGGCGTCTTGACCTCTTCCTCCTCCTGGAGCATGGCGGCAATCTGGCCGATCTCAGTCTCCATGCCGGTGGCCACGATGAGCCCCGTCCCCCTCCCGTAAGACACGATGGTGCCTTTGTAGGCCATGTTCTTTCTATCGCCGAGGGGCAACTTCTCCTCGTGCAGCGTCCTCGTGTCTTTTTCCACAGGCACTGACTCTCCGGTCAGGGCAGCCTCTTCCACCTTCAACTGGGCCAACTCGACGAGACGCATATCGGCCGGGATAACCATCCCTGATTCGAGAACGACCACATCACCCGGAACGAGTTGAGCCGCCGGAATCATTGCAGGGTTCCCTTCTCTCAGGACGGTCGCCATGGGCGCAGCCATCTTTTTGAGAGCGGCCACGGCTTTCTCAGCCCGGTATTCTTGAACGAAACCAATCACCGCATTCAGGACCACAATCACCACAATGGCAACGGTGTCCGCCAGGTCGCCGACCATGCCGGAAATCACCGCCGCCGCGATGAGAACCAGAATCATAAAGTCCTTAAACTGGTCCAGGAACATCGCAAAAGGAGTCCGTTTCTTTTTCTCGACGATTACATTCGCGCCGTACTCCTTTAGCCGGCTCTCGGCCTCGACCGCCGAAAGACCCTCTGGAGAAGACTGCAAATCGTCAAAAACCTGCTCTATACCTTTCCTGTGCCAGTGCATGCTCACCGGATCCCGTAATGACTTGCCATGTTCACATTGACCCTTTCGGAATCAAGCCTTGAAAGTAAGGTCCTGCTGAGGCGGAAAGGGTGATCATCTTCAGCCTCAACAGACGCCGCGACAAAGCAGTACCCTACAATGAAATTTCGTAACATATCCAATCGAATCTTGCAACGTTTCGCCTGGACCGAGTTTTGGCAATCAGGCCGAGGGACAATACAGCGGCCGTGTTTAAAAACGAAACCCAACGATTCCAAATCTCCAGGGACATCAATAGAGCATTATTTCGAGCCAGGCTCATTTAACCAGACAGGGTATAAACAGACCTTTCGTGTGCCATCACTCTAAATTCGTCCGAATCCATCCTCAAGGCCCTCCCGCTCGCCGTGAATCCCTGTGCAGATCGGGCCTGTCACTCCCTTCAGCCCGTTTCAGAATGGCAATCCCTCCCGACTCGGGAAGTCCTGGCTCACACGGATTGCAGCCCTGCTCACTTTCATCTAGAATATGCTTGATGATGCACTGCGGGGGCAGGATGTTACCAAGGCTGAGCCATGATTGAGATCGACGGAAGTTATGGCGAAGGCGGGGGGCAGATTCTCCGGTCCAGCCTTTCGCTATCGGCGGTGACGGGGCTGCCTGTCAGGGTCTTCAAGGTCCGGGCCGGCCGGAAGGATCCGGGCCTGAAACCCCAGCATCTGATGGGCACCAGGGCGGTCGCCGCAATCTGCTCCGGAAGGCTGGAAGGCGCGGAGCTTGGCTCAACCGAGGTCATCCTTTACCCGGGCCCGGTCGGCGGGGGCGACTACGCTTTCGATGTTTCCGAGCAGAAGGCCAGCGCGGGATCATCGACCTTGATCCTTCAGACTGTGCTGTGGCCCCTGGGATTTGCCCCCAACCCTTCACAGGTCGAGATTCGCGGCGGAACCCATGTACCCTGGAGCCCGCCCGCCGAGTATATTTCCGACGTCTTCGGCACCGCGGTATCCCGAATGGGCGTCTTCTTCAAGCCGGAGATTGCAAGGCGGGGCTTTTACCCGATGGGCGGCGGTATCTTCCGGATGACGATCGAGCCCTTCCAACTGCCGCTTGCTCCGCTCCAGTTGGGCTTCAGAGGGGGGCTGCGGAGGATTCGTGTCATCTCGCATGTCTCCAACCTCCCGCTCAGCATCGCGGAAAGACAGCTTGGGCAAGTCCGATCCAGGCTTCAGGGAAAAGGCCTTTCCGCCGAGGGAGAACCGGCATCCGTCGAAGCCCCGGGCAAGGGGACATTCTGCATGATCCTGGCGGAGTTCGAGAACGTGCGCACCGGGTTTTCGGCCCTGGGGGCCATCGGAAAACCTGCAGAAAAGGTGGCAGACGAGGCAACGGATCAATTCCTTCACTACCTGGCCTCGGAAGGGACCCTTGACCCTCATCTAGCCGATCAGCTCGTCCTGCCGATGGCCCTCGCTGCAGGCCGGTCCGATGTCACACTTTCGAAGGCCACGGCTCACCTTAAAACGAATTTGTGGGCTGTCAGCCGGTTTCTTCAGATCCAGATCAACCTTGAGACACCGGCAGGCCCGGGGCCGATCCGGCTCCGAATCGATGGCACGGGACTGCAGAAACATGGGAACCGCAGTCGGGGTCAATAAACGCGAGCCCGCGCGCTATTTGACTTCCTCTGTCCGGTATGATTTTTCTTAAGAGGGGAGAAAAGGGCCTTGTCAAGGGGGCTCGCTGGCTTCCCCGGGTGGGAGGCTTTGTATCATGATTCAATCTGCGGGATATCCCTCCTATCGGGTCCTTTATGAACAGGGAATCCTCGCGGAGCGTATCCGGGAGGCGAGGCAAAGGCTGAAGGACTGCACCCTTTGTCCGCGCCTCTGCCGGATCAACCGGTTCGAGAGCAGGCGGGGCCGGTGCCATACGGGGGCCTTGCCCGTTGTCTCTGCCTATCACCCGCATTATGGCGAGGAAGCCCCGCTTGTGGGAAGGCACGGATCGGGAACGATATTCTTTACCTCCTGCAGCCTTCGCTGCGTCTTCTGCCAGAATTGGGACATCAGCCACCGGATGGAGGGGACTGAAGTCAGCCATCAACGCCTGGCCGAGATGATGATCGCGCTGCAGGACATGGGGTGCCACAATATCAACCTGGTCACCCCCACACACATGATCGCTCAGATTCTGGAGGCACTTCCTTTCGCCATCCGGATGGGTCTTTGTATTCCTCTCGTCTACAATACGGGCGGGTACGATCGGGTCGAAAGCTTGAAACTGCTGGATGGCATCATCGATATCTATATGCCGGACATCAAGTTTGTGGATCCCCGGTTCGCAAAGGAGTTCGCGGGGGCCGAGGATTATCCCGAAGTCGCCCGCGCAGCGGTTCGTGAGATGCACAGGCAGGTGGGTGATCTGATCATCGATTCAAGCGGGATCGCGGTCAGAGGTCTTCTGGTTCGGCATCTGGTCATGCCACACGAGGTGGCTGGAACGCGCGAGGTGATGCGATTTATCGCCACCGAAATCTCGCCCGATACTTACGTGAACCTGATGGATCAATACCGCCCGTGCGGTAAGGCCTATCGCTTCCCGAGTATTGCGCGCCCGATCACGGCGGAGGAGTTTGAGCAGGCGCTGCGTGCAACACGGGAGGAAGGGATCCATCGGCTGGATTCGGGGGTCGGAAGCCGATTCTTCTACGCCCCGATGCGGTGGGTCACCATCATTGAGCAATGAATGGAAGCATCAAAATGGAAAATCTTCTGATTGAGAAAATCGAAGGGCCGGCGAGCGCCGAGCGTGACGTGGAAATTGTGGAACGAAAAGGTCTCGGACATCCGGATACAATCTGTGATTCGGTGATGGAGCAGATCTCACTGGGCCTGACCCGGAGCTACCTTGAACGGTTCGGCCGTATTCTGCACCACAACTGCGATAAAGGTCTGCTGGCCGCCGGCGAGGCCCAACGGCGTCTCGGCGGCGGAAGGATCCTCTCACCGATGCGATTGATCATCGGGGACCGGGCAGCCAACAGCCTCAACGGAGAGACCCTGGACATCGAAAAAATCGCCGTGGAAACCGCGAAGGATTGGTTTCGAAAATATCTCCCGCGGGTGGACCCGGACCGGCATATCCGCTACCAGGTCGCATTGAAACCCGGCTCCGAATCCCTCGGCCATTTGTTCCGGCCCGGTGGGCAGGTGATGCGATCCAACGACACCTCGGCCGCGGTCGGGTATGCGCCGATGAGCGAAACCGAACAGATCGTTCTCGATGCGGAGCAATATTTAAACTCTGGCGCTTTCAAATCCCGTTTTCCGGAAACCGGCGAAGACGTGAAAATCATGGGCGTCAGGTTACAGGATAAGATCTCGCTGACGGTCGCCCTGCCGTTTCTGGATTCCTCGATCGAAAGCGAGGCGGACTATTTCAGGCGAAAAGAGGGGGTTCTGGAGGCATTAAAGGCACATATGACGCCCCGTTTAAGAAATATCAAGCAGGTTCGCATCCATCTGAACACCTTGGACCGCAAAGGCATCGGAATGGCCGGCATGTATCTGTCCGTGCTGGGGACCTCCGCCGAAGACGCCGATTCGGGAGAGGTCGGCCGGGGCAATCAGGTCAACGGGGTCATCTCTCTGAATCGACCCCGGGGATCCGAGGCGGCCCCGGGCAAGAACCCTGTAAGCCATGTCGGAAAGATCTACAGTGTCCTTTCGTATTTCCTGGCCAACCGGATCCAGAAGGAGATCCCCGGCATCCGGGAGGTGAACCTCTGGCTCTATGCCCGCATCGGAGATCCGATCAACCGTCCTCGAATCATTTCGGTCCAGGTGCTTCCGGAGGCCGGTATGAAGGGGAAAAAATATGACCCCGAGATCCGGAAAATCATCGCGGAACAAATTTCGAGAATCGATGAGTTCTGTCGTGATCTTGCGCAAGGGCGTTTCCCGATCTGCTAGAGGATGGCGCTCGGCATGGTTGTTGAAGGGAGAGCAGGTTCTCTCCGAATGGCGATCTCAAGGACCATAGCTATGATTCGGCACCGCATCCTGATTGATGAGGCATCACTTCGTAACCGGGTCAGGGAGATGGCGAAGCAGATTGCTATCGATCTGGGCAGGCGGCAGCCGATCCTGATCGGCATTCTCCGGGGAAGTTTCGTATTCATGGCGGATCTGATCCGGGAACTGTCCCTCTTAGGAATCGATCCCAAAATCGATTTTTTGTCGGCTTCCCACTACGGCCAGACTCGCGATGCCTCCAGGACTGTCCGCATTCAGCCGGGACCGTTGCTTTCAATCGCGGCACAGGCCATCCTGGTCGTCGATGATATTCTGGATACCGGCGAGTCTCTCGCCCGGGTGGTGGCCCATCTCGAGCGTGAAAATCCGCCATGGCTGCGGACCTGTGTTCTGCTGGACAAGCCCTCGCGGCGCACCGTGCCGGTCCATCTGGACTATGTGGGATTCCAGGTGCCGGACGTTTGGCTCATTGGCTACGGGCTGGACCTCGGAGAGGAAGGGCGCGGCCTGCCGTATGTCGGAGCCGTGGAGGACTCATGAGTCCGCAAAACAAAAAAAGGAAAAAGACGGGCTTGGCGGTCCATCGACGAGAGTTGGAAGGGCTCGACGACTGGATCAGCGTGGCCCGGGGGGAGCGCCCTGCCGACCTCATCATCAAGGGTGCCAACCTGGTGAATGTGTTTTCCGATGAGATCTATCCCGCCGACATCGCGATCTACAAAGGCCGGATCCTCGGCCTTGCGGCGCACGAGGGGCGGGCCGTATATCATGCCGATGGCCTGTATGCCGCTCCCGGATTTATCGATGCGCACATCCATCTGGAATCGACCTGCATGACGATTCCTGAGTTCGTCCGGGCGACATTGCCTATGGGGACCACCAGCGTCATCGCCGATCCGCATGAAATCGCCAATGTACTGGGTAAAAAGGGCATTGAGTACATGCTGAGCAGTTCGGCAGGGTTGCCGATGAATATCTTCTTCATGCTCCCCTCCTGCGTTCCAGCCACGCAACTCGAAACGTCGGGGGCCCGGTTCGAGGCGAACGACCTGAAGCCCTTCCTGCGCAAGCCCAATATCCTGGGGCTTGCCGAAATGATGAACTACCCGGGCGTTCTGGCAAGGGATCCGGGCGTCCTGGCCAAGCTCGTCATGGCCCAGGGCCGAATCATTGACGGACACGCCCCCGGCATGAGCGGCCGGGATCTGGAGGCTTATATCGGATGCCACATCCAGTCAGACCATGAATGCACCCGGCTTTCAGAGGCGTTGGAGAAGGTCAGGCTGGGCATGTCGATCCTGATCCGGGAAGGCAGCGTGGCCCGCAACCTCGAGGCGCTTCTGCCCAGCGTGACTCCGGCAAACGCTCGCCGTTTCGCTTTCGTCACCGATGACCGCTTTCCTACCGACCTGCTCCAGGAAGGACATCTCAACGGTATTCTGAAGCAAGCGGTGTCCCGGGGGTTATCGCCCCTTACGGCCATCCAGATGGCAACCCTCAATCCGGCCACTTTTTATTCACTGGCCGGCCTGGGGGCAATCGCTCCGGGTTTCCGCGCGGATCTGGTGCTTCTGGAGGACCTGGAGGATTTCGGCGTGAGGGCCGTGTTCAAGGACGGTCGACTGGCCGCCGAAAAGGGCGAACCCACCCTGGATTTCCCTCCACCCCCCCCGCCTCCGGCTCATACGATCCGAATCGACTGGCACAGCTTCCCCGGATTTGGCATACAAAATCCTTCCTCGGAATCTACCCGCGCCCGGGTTATCGAGCTCATCCCCGATGAAATCCTGACGAAGGAGACGGTCATGGACCTTACGCTGCGGGAAGGCCGGGTGGCGGCCGATCCAACCCACGACCTGGCCAAGCTCGCCGTGGTTGAGCGCCACCACGCCACGGGTCGAGTGGGCCTGGGATTCTTAAAAGGACTGGGCATGCGTCATGGATGCATTGCCAGCTCCGTGGCGCATGATTCGCACAATATCGTGGTTGCCGGCATGGATGATGAAGACATGCTCACGGCGACAAGGGCGATTGAGCAGATGGGGGGTGGTTTGGTGGCGGTCAGAAGGGGAACCGTGATCGCCCGTGTCCCGCTGCCCGTTGCCGGCCTGCTTTCGGATCTGCCCTTGCAACCGCTCGGCCGGCAGATGTCCGATACGTTAAACGCCGCCCGCAGCCTCGGATGTCAATTGCCCAACCCATTCATGACCCTCTCGTTTCTGGCACTCCCGGTCATCCCGGATCTCAAGCTGACGGATCGCGGTCTGGTGAATGTAAGCCAATCCACCATCGTCCCCCTCTTTCTGCATGAAGGATGAGGCCACCGAGGCATGATGCAGCGCTCCATGCCCACCCATCACGGGCTCTTAAGCGGATGAAGCGGACGAGAAAAAGAAAGAAAGATGATCGCCGACTCGCGAGCGGCAAACTCCCCCTGGACCTGCTTCAGCGCATGCTCAACCGCTACGCCGCTACGGGCAACGGCGTCCTGGTCGGGCCCTCCGTTGGAGTCGATGCTGCCGCCCTTCGATTCGGCAGCGGCATTCTTCTGGCCAAGACGGATCCGATCACATTTGTGGCGGAAGATATCGGCACGTACGCGGTGCATATCAATGCAAACGACATCGCCGTCATGGGCGGAAGGCCGCGCTGGTTTCTGGCCTGCGTCCTCCTGCCCGAAAAATCCGCCACCCCCGCGCTGGCCGAGTCCATCTTCAACGGACTCCACCGGGCTTGCCGATCCCTGGAAATCAGCCTTTGCGGGGGACACACCGAGGTCACCCCAGGCCTCGACCGGCCGATCGTCATCGGCCAAATGCTCGGAGAGGTCTCCCAAAGGGACCTGATTACCTCAGCCGGAGCCCGGGTGGGTGACGTGCTGATCCTGACGAAGGGAATCGCCATCGAAGCCGCCAGCATCCTGGCACGGGAAAGGAAACGAGAAATCGTCAAGGTATTCGGCTCCCGGTTTGCCGACCGGTGCCGGAGGCTGGTCCAAAAGCCGGGGATCAGCATCAGGAAGGACGCCGGCATCGCGTTGCGCGTCGGCGGCGTTCACGCCCTGCATGATCCGACCGAAGGAGGCGTGGCGACAGGACTTTATGAAATGGCAATTGCCTCAGGCGTCGGACTCTTGATCGATGCAGAACGGATCCCCATTCTGCCCGAATTCTCGGCCCTCTGCGACTATTTCGAAATCAATCCCTACGGCGCCATTGCTTCGGGCTCTCTGCTCATTTCCGCCCGTCCGGCGAAGGCCGAATCCATTCGGACGGGCCTGGCGAAGGCAGGGATCATCGCCCGCCTCATCGGGCGGGTTACCAAACGGTCGATGGGCATGAAATGGATGCAGGCCGGGAAAAAGCGGAACTTCGGGCCTTTCGAAACGGACGAGATCGCCAGACGGCTGGGCGAGTAAAGGAAAATACCGAGGATTGGGTTGCCGCTTCGCCCAGCCACGGGGCGCCGGTTATGACTGCCAGACAATCATCGGCATTTCGGATGGGGTCACGGCTTCCGGGTGACGAGGAATGATGCGAAGCGTGAAATGCGCCTGGGGCCGCTTTGAGGGAATTTCCCCTCTGAACAGGAAGGCATTGATGGTCCCATGGATTGACTCCTTGCGGTCCATGGCGACACGGATCGGGTGTCCGTCGTCTTCCGGATCGGCATAGATTTGAACCTCGACCAGACTCGCGTCCAGGTCTCCGAAAAAGACCTGGGCTTCAAAGTGCCAGCTCCCGGCCACGTTTGAAGCGCTCACCTGCCCGAATCTCAGACACCTCCAATTCTCGGCCAGCGCCTCA
>CAYGBP010000104.1:6280-8878 GCA_964348105.1 uncultured Nitrospirota bacterium | reverse complement strand
GCGCCCGTCTTGGCCATCGCGGCGAGGAGGAAGCTGCGCGGCTCGCTGGCCACCGGAGGGACGCTCATCCCGCCCTTTCTGGCCGCGTTCTTGATCGGGTGGGTCCTGGGGTGGGTGGGCATCGATCTGCCCTTCATCTATTGCCTGCTGTTCGGGGCCCTCATCTCGCCGACGGACCCCATCGCGGTCCTCGGCATCCTCAAGATTGCCAAGGTGCCCAAGAGCCTGGAGACGAAGATCGCCGGAGAATCGCTGTTCAACGACGGCGTGGGGGTGGTGCTCTTTCTGGTCCTGCTGGAGATCGCGACGGGAGGCCATGAGCCCACCGTGGGGCACATCGCGACCCTGTTCGTCCAGGAGGTGGCCGGAGGCGCATTGCTGGGTCTGGGCTTCGGCTACCTGGCCTACCGGATGCTCGCCAGCGTGAACAACTACCAGGTGGAGGTGCTGATCACCCTGGCCCTGGTGGCGGGGGTATACGCCCTGGCCGGGGCGATTCACATGTCCGGCCCGATCGCGATCGTGGTGGCCGGGCTGCTGATCGGCAACCAGGGGCGGTACCTGGCCATGTCGGAGGAGACGCGCCGGCATCTGGACGTCTTCTGGGAGCTGGTCGACGAGATCCTCAACGCCGTGCTATTTGTCCTGATCGGCCTGGAGGTCCTGGTCCTGACCTTCAAGGAGCAGTATCTGCTGGCCAGCATCCTGGCGATTCCGCTGGTCCTGCTGTCGCGCTTTGTCGCCGTCGGAATCCCGATCACGCTGCTTCGGCCCTTTCGGGCCTTCAGCCCGGGGGCGGTCCGGATCCTCACCTGGGGCGGCCTGCGCGGCGGGATCTCGGTCGCGCTGGCGCTTTCCCTGCCGGCCGGACCCGAGCGGGACGCGATCGTCGGCATCACCTACGCCATCGTCGCATTCTCGATCCTGGTTCAGGGCCTTACGGTGGAGGGCGTGATCAAGCGGGTCATGCTCCGCCATCCCATCTCGGAATCCTGAGCTCGTCTGCAAGATTTGAAAAAAGGGTTTAAAGTCGGGGGGGTGACTGCCGGCCCTCGGGCAGACCCCGATCCACGGGGTCTGCCTTGGGCTCTTTGCCGGTTATTTCTTGCCGTGTGTGAAGTCGGATCTGTTGGACAGGAACAGGGCCAGGGCAACCATCAGGATCCCGCCTCCCAGATACAGGAAGCTGATCGCCTCGGTAACCTTGGTGTGCAGGGCGTGGTCGAAGAACAGGACGACCAGGATCAACATCACCACCTTGATGACGCGGTCCTTCAGATCGTCCAGATCCCGGATCAGAAGGATGTTGGAGCTCTGATGGACCATCGACCCGTTGCTGCTGAGCTTGCTGATGAACAGCTCATACAGCCCCCAGGCCATGATGAACAGCAGCATGGCCAGCAGAAAGTCGACGACCGTTCCGGTGGCCTGGGTGACGACCTGGGAGTGGAAGGCGCTGTCTACAGCCACGACCTGCCCGCCCTGGAAAAAGGTCTGTAGCCATGTCCAGGTGAGCTTGAAGACGCCGCCCGTGGCCATTACCGAAATCATAATGGCCGAGAGGAGACTGGCGACGACGGCCAGCACGATGATGAGCCGGCTCTGCCAGATGACGCCTTCGAAGACGCCTTTTACAGTCACTGCGCTTGTCCTATTCGCCATAGTGACCTCCTTTTGCAGCCGTTTCTCCCTTCCTATGTTCCAGTTAATAAGTATACTTCAGAAGTCTCCCCTTGTCAGGAAAGCAGCGGGCCGTCAAGCGGATCCCGTTCCGGGACATCTGATTCATTGTCTTGGCTTATCAATGAGTTGCGGGAAATCGCCCCCGCCCGGCAGGCCTGCTGACCCGGATTTTTTCCGAAAATCGGGGCCCGAGCCGTGGAAATCCGGAATCCACAAACCTGTGCCTTGAGGGATGAGCGCGGGGGCCTTCTCCTCCCCAATTCTCATGCCGGACATCCCCGCCCTGAGGAGGTGAGATATTCAAGGCGATGCGACACGAAGACGGCATGAACATCCGCCACTATTTCATCGTCGCGATAAACGACTGCATCGATGTCCTGTCCGATCTCCCGCCCAGGGGACAATGGATCGGCCCGGCAGGTCGGACGATGACCTGATCTCTCCTCTTCCCCCGAGCGAGCCCTTCCGCCTTATCCAGGCCGACCGGATGTGTTAGAATCTCGCCGACGATCACAAAGGGGTCTTTACACGCCGATGAATCCGTTCGAGAACATCCGGGCCGGCAGTGTCCTGGCCATTTTCTTTTTATCGATCATCCTGGCGGGATTGATCGCCCCCGTGGCCGGTCTGCTGGGCCTGCCCGAGGCCTCCTCCGCGCATTGGGAAGATCTCTTGATGCAGTACAGCATGTATCTGCTGGTCGGGGGCGGCTTGTGGCTGCTTTCAAGGCGGCACCGCTTTTCCCCTGGATCTTTCCTGACAGGAGACCCGGCAGCGCTGAATTACACGGCGCTTGCCCGGCTGGCGGCGGCCCTCACGCTTTTCTCGATCGGGGTTTTGTGGGCGCTTTATTGGCCGCTGTCCTTTTACTACCCCGCATTCGTGCAGTTCTGGATCATCGATCTCATGCCCCTC
>CAYGBP010000104.1:0-6270 GCA_964348105.1 uncultured Nitrospirota bacterium | reverse complement strand
CAGCGTGGCACCGAAGGCCGGGTCCCCTTCATCCCCAACCTTCTGGGTTTCATCTCGATGGCGGTTTTGATTCCGGTCGTGGAGGAGGTTCTGTTCCGGGGATTCTTGCTCCACCGCTGGGAGCTGAAGTGGGGAATCCGCAAGGCGGTCTTGTTCTCATCCATTCTGTTTGCCGCGATGCATCCCGACCTCATCGGCGCTTTTCTTTTCGGCTTCGCGATGGCGATCCTATACCTGAGGACCGGGAGCCTGCTGGCCCCGATCGTCTGCCACATGATGACCAACGCCCTGGCGTGGGCCTTGAGCCTGGGCGAGCTTCTCTATTACGGGACAGATTACGAGTGGACCCTGGCCGGGTTTCAGCGTGACTGGTGGATTGCTGCCGTCTGCCTGGCGCTCACGGCGCATTGGGCCTATCGATTCATCAGCGAGAATCTGCGGGATAAGGCTTGGAGCCTCCCTCCGATCCGGTGAATAATCGCTTCGATGGATACGTTTGGGTTACGGGTCCACGCGGCAGCTTCTAATCGGCCTGTTGCGGGCTCCCGGCCGATTCGCCCGTAAGATCGTTACGCTCCACCGGTTTGGGCGCCGAGTGACGCAGGAAGGCGTAGCTGCCCGCCAGGCCGGCCAGCCATCCCAACAGCTGCACGAAATGGCCGGGGAGCAGAAAGATCCGCGAGTCGCCCGCCGAGAGAGTCTTCATATACCAATATTCGTACCAGTACCAGGTCGTGGTCTGACCGATGAGAACCAGCACCGCGCCGCTCACGATATATACCAGCGGATCGGAAAGTTCCCGCTCCCGCTCATGCACCCAGGCCAGGGACCACAGGAGGAACAGGAATGTCGCGGTTCCGTAGGGAAGGTGGTAGTGGTGAAGAAAGAGTCCCGCCCCGAATATGAGATAGCCGATCGCATACGGCAACGGCCATTTCCAGGGCGGAATCGCCGATACCGAAACGATCAGCACCATAGCGAGCGGATAAAGATGGATGGATTCCATGGCCGGGGTCGGGAGATAACCCCAGAGGAAATGGTAAACGCCGTCAAGCACCAATCCGACGATGCCCGCAGCGAAGCCTGCCAAGAGTAATACATATAGGAGAGGGTTTTTCATAATCTTACCAATGAAACGATCTCCCGTTTCACTTTCATTCAACTCAATGTTATCATAATGCCTCCCGCTATGCTTTCGATCGGCATTATTTCGGACAGATCGTGGGAAGACCGCGTGCCGCGCACCCCTAATCGCATGAGAGGACGAAGGCAATGGACTGGATGACGGACCCGCACGGATGGATCGCCTTACTCACGCTCACGGCGCTGGAGATCGTCCTGGGGATCGACAACGTGATCTTCATCTCGATCCTCGCGAGCAAGCTCCCCGCCCGACAGCAGGACAAGGCCAGGACGCTCGGCCTGGCGGTGGCCATGATCAGCCGGATCATCCTCTTGTTTTCGCTCACCTGGGTGATGCGTCTGACCGCCCCGCTGTTCTCGGTGCTGGGGATGGCGATTTCGGGGAGGGATCTGATCCTGATCGGCGGGGGGTTGTTTCTTCTTGCCAAGAGCACGCTCGAGATCCATGACAAGCTGGAAGGGGAGGAGGAGCACGGCTCCAAGGCGGTTCGCGCCTCTTTCGCCGGCGTGATCGCCCAGATCTTCGTGCTGGATGTGGTCTTCTCGCTGGATTCGGTGATCACGGCCATCGGGATGGCCGACCGGGTCAGCATCATGGTCATCGCCGTCGTGATCGCGGTTCTGGTCATGATGGTCTTTGCGGGGCCCATCAGCCGATTCGTGGACCGACACCCCACCATCAAGATGCTGGCATTGAGCTTTCTCCTGCTGATCGGGGTGGGGCTCATCGGCGAGGGATTCGACCTTCATATTCCGAAGGGTTATCTCTATTTCGCCATGGCCTTCTCGCTCTTCGTGGAGATGCTCAACCTCAGGGTTCGGAAAAGAAAGGCGGCCCCGGTGAAGCTTCGCCGGCGGTATGAGAAGGCGTAGTGCAACGATTGAAGATCTGCGCCGTCCTGGTATAGAATGATGCCGTTCCGGCCCCGGGAATCGGTCGGGATGGAAGGAAAACGGCGGTATCGCGGGAGGGGATCCGTCATGAAACGCTTAGCGGTCGTCTTTGCAGTATCAATGGCGTTGGGCGGATTTTCGGGCCCAACGTCGGCGGAGGAAGGTCATCACCCGGGAGAGGCCGAGGCGGAGAAAATGGGCCGGGTGTCCTTTCCGGTTTCCTGCACGCCCCAGGCGCGGGAGCGGTTTGAAACCGGCGTCACCCTGCTTCATTCCTTCTGGTACGCGCGGGCCGAGCAGGCATTCTCCGAGGCCCTGGCCACCGATGAAAAGTGCGCCATGGCTCACTGGGGAATCGCCATGAGCCAGTACTTTCCGTTGTGGGCCCCGCCTGACGGCGAGAAACTCAAAAAAGGATTCGAGGCGGTTCGGCGGGCGAAAGCGATCGGGCCCAAGACAAAGCGGGAGAAGGACTATGTGGCCGCCATGGAGGCCTTTTACAAGGGTTATGAGAAGCACGATCACCGAACGCGTGCCCTGGCCTATGAAAAGGCGATGAAGCGTCTTTACCGGGATTACCCAGAAGACGCCGAGGCAGCGGCCTTTTACGCCCTGGCCTTGAATTCGACGGCGCTTCCGGCGGACAAGACTTATCGCAACCAGAAAAAGGCGGCCAAGATCCTGGAGGTTCTTTTCAAGAGGAATCCGGATCATCCGGGGGTTGCGCATTACATGATCCATTCCTTCGACTCACCGGCCCTGGCTTCAAAGGCCGAGGGCGCCGCAAGGCGTTATGCCGCCATCGCGCCGGCCGTGCCGCATGCGCTTCATATGCCTTCGCACATCTTCACCCGGCTGGGTCTGTGGCAGGAATCCATCGATTCCAATCGGGCCTCCTCTTCCGCGCTTCGGGCGGCGGCGGATGCGCCTGCGGGGTCGGCCTCGTTCGAGGATCTGCACGCCATGGACTATCTGATGTACGCCTATCTGCAAAGGGCACAGGACGGACTTGCCAAAGGCGTCCTGGAAGAGGTGAAGGCTGTCGAGAAGGCGATGCCCGAAAACTTCGCGTCGGCCTATGCCCTGGCGGCGATGCCCGCCCGCTACGTCCTCGAAAAGGCTCTATGGGAAGACGCTGTCGTCCTTCGCCCGCATCCGCCCGATTTTCCCTGGGCTAAGTTTTCATACGCCGAGGCGATCATCCATTACGCGCGGGCCATCGGCGCCGCGCGCAGCGGAGATTTGAAAACGGCCAGGCTGGCAAAAGATAAACTCAGTGATATCCATGAGGGGCTTGCCAACGACAGCCAGGATTACTGGGCGGGGCAGGTGGATATCCAGCAACAGGCGGCATCCGCCTGGATTCTCTGGGCCGAGGAAAAACGGGGCGAGGCCTTGTCGCTCATGCGCGCCGCCGCCGATCTGGAAGATGCCGTTGAAAAACATCCCGTGACGCCGGGTCCGATCCTTCCCGTTCGGGAAATGCTCGGAGAGCTGCTGCTGGGAGCGGACCAGCCCGAAAAGGCCTTCAAGGCGTTCGAGCTTTCTTTGAAATCCTCGCCAAACCGCTTCAACGCGTATTACGGAGCAGCACGGGCGGCCAAAAGCTCGGGGGACGCGGAAACGGCCGCAACCTACTATGAAAAGCTCGTAGACCTGAGTGATTCCCAAGAGGGTGATCGGCCGGCCCTCAAAGAGGCCCGTGCATTCCTGACGAGCCACACGCAGGCCCGGTGATCCCCGATCCGGGGGAAGCGACTGTTATCAGACCCGGATAACCGTCCCTTGGACGGGTCAGCGGGGCATGGCGCTGTAGGTCGAGGCCAAGCGATCCAGAAAACCTTCGTCCAGCTTTTTGTCTCGCACCGACTGCACGGCCCCCAGGAGCTGCTCCCGGGGATATTTTTCGCTTACCGGAGACAGCAGTTTTTCCTGGACGCGGCGCTGCACCGCCGGCTCCTGCTGAGCCAGGACGGATAAGAATGCGTAGGGCTGCTTGACGAGCAGATCCAGGTAGGTCTCGGCGATCCATTCTCCGCCCTCGGCGGTGTCGATATACCGGCCTGAGGCCAGGCCGACCAGACGGTGGATCGCCTCCCGGTCTCCTTTGACCCCGCGGGGAAGGTCAGAGATCAGGATACGGGTTTCATTCTTGAATTGATTGAACTGCATCGAGTTGCCGTCCTTGCCGCCGGCGAGGACGGTGGAACCACCGATGATCAGGGGTAGAACCAGAATTGCCAACCAGGACTTCTTCATGGATTCTCCTCTTGCGTGTCGTATGGACGGGGCGGATCAGCGATGTGCTCTACCCCGATCATTTAAAGGTAGCCGAGGGTCCCGAGGCTGTCAAGGAAGTGCCGGTCAATTTTTCGGAAATGATAAGTGAAGATTTGTGATTTAAAATCAATAGGTTGTGTTGAGTTTTGGCGTGGGACGCCTGTGGGGGCGCAGGTCCCGCCACCCGATATGTGGTGAACGGCGCAGAGGATGGGAGAAAGGGGCGTAAAACGAATTCTGACCCGGCATCTCACGGGAGAAAAAGGGTCAATATGGAGTTGACGAAGTACCGGAGGGTCAGACAGGCGAGCCTCGTCACAACTCCGAAAGGGTTCTCTGTCCGATTGCTTCCTTGCGGACCGGGCGGGGAAACGCCTGTCCGCCCGGTTTGCCGGATCGGTCCCCTGGGATGTGGAGGTGGCCAAGCTGGACCTGGAGGCCACCGGAAGCGTCGAGCGGATCGCCAACACACGTCCTGCGCTTTACCGGATCCGTGCAGGGGAGCCAGATGATGCCGGGAATTCCTCGCGCCCGCCCCGCCGGCAGTCTACAAGCTGTATGACTTGTAAGTGACCTTACAAATTGATATACTTGTGCCATGGCGGAGGGGGGCAGGACCTTCACGGTGGTGGTCGGCGATCTGGTGAGATCCCGCGACATCAAGGACCGGTCCGGGTTTTCGCGCCGGATTCGCTCCAGCCTCGGTTCGGTCTCGAAAAGGTTCAAGAGGGAGCTGTACGCGCCGCTGGTCTTGACCCGAGGGATTGACGAGCTCTCGGGGGTGCTCGGGCATCCCGCGGTCGCCTATCGCATCTGCAAGACCCTCAATGAGGAGATGCATCCGCAGCTCATCCGCTTCGCGGTGGTCCGAGGTCACCTGGACGTCGGCGTCAGGACCAGGGACGCGCGCAAGATGGACGGGCCGGCCTTTCACCAGGCCGCCGAGCTCGTCCTGGCCGGGAAGCGGTACGGGCGCCTGTATTCATTCCGAATCGGCGGGCCCTGCCCGAATGACGATGCGTGCCTGACTGAGCTCGCGAACCTGATTCACCTGATGCAGGACGGATGGAGCGATCACCAGCGGGAGGTGGTGCGGCTTTATGAAAGGTTGGGCAGACAGGAGGCGGTGGCAGACCGACTCAAGATATCCCAACAGGCGGTCTCGGATGCCTTGAGGCTGGCGCGCTGGAAGGAGTTGACGCGCGCGGAGAAGTCGGTGGAGCTGATCCTGGCCGGGATGTAAGGGGGATGATTGCCGGTGGCTGATGAGGCGTCCATCCAATGGATTCAGATCGTCGTGGTGACCGTCGGTTATCTCTTGACGTTTCTCACCAGCGGTTTGGTCATCCGGCTTCTGATCGGGGTCCCGGATCCAAAACAGGGCGAAAAAAGGCCCAAGGACGATCGCGCCGCGGGGAAATATCAAGTGGGCACCATCATCGGGAAATGCGAAAATTTCCGGACGATTACCTTCATTCTTTCCGGTGCTTATACCGGATTGGCTTTGATCTTCGCGGCCAAATCGATCGTGCGCAGCGACGACATCAAGCGGGACCCGAGGTTTTATCTGGGCGGGACTTTGGTGAACTTTAGCTACTCGGTGATGATGGCATTCCTCATCCGGGTGGTCCTGTCGATGCTGGGGCATCCCCTGGCGATCTGAGTCCGGGGGAGCGGTTTGCCCGGTTCATGTCCGGCGCCGGATCTCGGAGCAAGTTGCAGCGGTAAGCGGGGGGAGTAGCGATGATCAAGCATATCGTTATGTGGCGTTTGAAGGAGGCGGGGAGCGAGAAAGGAAAAAATGCAAACGCCCTCAAGGCCCGTCTCGAGGCGCTTCGGCAGGCGATTCCCCAGATCGTGTCGCTTGAGGTGGGTATCGACATCAACCGCACCGACGCGGCGGCCGATGTGGTCCTGGTGACCGAGTTTGAGAGCATGGCCGATTTGGGTGCC
>CAYGBP010000103.1:0-8947 GCA_964348105.1 uncultured Nitrospirota bacterium | reverse complement strand
TCATCATCGATTTCATCGACATGGAAAGGGAAAGAAACCGGGACAAGGTGTTCAACACCCTCAAAGAGGCATTGGTGACGGACCGGGCCAGAAGTCATATCCTGAGGATATCGGACCTGGGTCTGATTGAAATGTCACGCGAGCGCGTGCGCGATGATCTCATGCGCACGCTGTGCGAACCTTGCCCTTACTGCGAAGGGCAGGGATACACCAAGTCGCCCACCACCATCTGCTACGAGATCTTCCGGGAAATTCGCAGACTCGGGCTCACCCCCAAGGAGAAAAAGCTGATCATCGGGGTGCACCCCAACGTCGCCAACCTCCTTTATGACGAGGAAAGGCACGGCGTCGAGGAATTGGAGCGTCAGTTTCACAAAAAGATCGTCATCAAGGCGGATTCGGGCCTTCACATCGAGCAGTACGACATCATGGCGCTGTAAGCCGTCTCACCGGCTCCGCCTCCCTTCATCGCCGCACGCAGAGAGTCCGGCCGCAGAGGACTTGCGACACAATGCCTTCCCGCCCGCTCACGGGCGCTGCTTGACAGCCCAGTAGACACGGGATATCATCTTATTGGGTAAAATGGGTTAAGCGGTTTACTTCAAATCAAAAGATGTCTGATCGGGAAATCATCGGATGGCTCACCGTGCGGCAGGCGGGAAACCTGCCTGACACCATGCTTTTGAAGCTGATGCAGGAATTTGACTCGGCCGAATCTTTTTTTTCGGCACCCAACCTTGAGCTTCAGCGAAGGTTCGGCCTTTCCGCCCAGACCACGGTAGCCGTCAAGTCGCCGCCCGCCAGGAAGAAGAGCGAAGAGGAATTCAAAACGCTGCAGCGCGCCGGGATCCGGACGCTCTGGCTGAAAGATCCAGCCTATCCGCACGCGCTGGCTAATATCCATCAACCCCCTGCGATCCTTTATGTCAGAGGAGAGCTTCGCCCGGAGGATGATCAAGCCCTTGCGATCGTCGGGTCCCGGCGCGCCAGCCCCTACGGCCTCCTCAACGCGGAGCGAATGGCACGCGAGCTGGCGGACCTGGGTCTGACCATTGTCAGCGGACTGGCGCGCGGTGTTGACGCCGCAGCCCATAAGGGGGCGCTGGCGGCGGGGGGACGAACGCTGGCGGTCTTGGGGTGCGGCCTGGACATTTGCTACCCGCCAGAGCACTCGAGTCTTCTTGCAAAAATTGAAAGCCGGGGAGCCGTCATTTCCGAATACCCGGTGGGCACAAGGCCCTACCCCGGTCATTTTCCACATCGCAACCGCATCATCAGCGGCCTCTCGCTTGGGACCCTTGTGGTCGAGGCGGCCGAGCACAGCGGGTCACTGATCACGGCCCAACTCGCCCTCGATCAGGGGCGGGAGGTCTTTGCGATCCCCGGAAACCTGGGTTCGGACAACAGCCGGGGAACCAATCGTCTGATTAAGGCAGGGGCGAAGCTGGTCGAGCAGGTGGAGGACATCCTGGAGGAGCTGGAGCCTCATCTGAGGATTGGCCGGCAAACTCGGAGGCGGGCCGCAGGCCCTGCGCTGGATCCCGTGGAAAGCAACCTATACGACCTGCTCTCGCAGGAGCCGAGGCACATCGACGAATTGATTTCGAAGACCGCGTTCAGCACGGCCCAGGTGAGCGGCGCGCTTCTCCAACTCGAGTTGAAAGGAACGGTCAGGCAGTTGAGCGGACAGCTCTACGTGCGAAACTGAGGCCTGCGCCACGGTCAGGAGCGGTATTCAATGCCCAAATCTCTGGTCATCGTCGAGTCGCCTTCAAAAGCCAAGACACTGAAGAAGTATCTCGGCAGAAATTATAATGTCGTCGCATCGGTCGGCCACGTCAAGGACCTGCCCAAGAGCAAACTGGGCATTGACCTGGACAAGAGTTTCAAACCCAAATACGTCATTATCCGCGGCAAGAAGAAGATCCTGGATGACATCAAAAAGGCGGCCGACAGCGCCGAGAAGGTCTTCCTTGCCCCCGACCCCGATCGGGAGGGGGAAGCCATCGCCTGGCACATCGCCGAGGAGCTCAACGGAAAGCGGCGCAAGATCTTTCGCGTTCTTTTCAACGAGATCACTGAGAAAGCCGTGAAACTGGCCCTGGCCCATCCCGGCAAGATCGATCAAAAAAAGGTCAACGCGCAGCAGGCCAGGCGCATTCTGGACCGGATCGTCGGATACACGATCAGTCCCCTGCTGTGGGAAAAGGTCCGAATGGGTCTCAGCGCCGGGAGGGTTCAGTCGGTTGCGGTTCGTCTGGTCTGCGAGCGTGAAAAGGAGATTCAGGCCTTCGTCTCGGAGGAGTACTGGTCCATCACCGCCAGGCTGGGGGGCCAGACCCCGCCGCCGTTCGAGGCCAAGCTACACTCGGTCGCGGGCAAGCCCGTGAACATCCCGAACGAGGAGCAGGCCCATCGCCTGACGCAAGCCATCCGGGCGGAAGACTTCACCGTCCAACAGGTGGAGCGAAAGGATAAGAAGAGAAATCCGCCACCGCCCTTCACGACGAGCAAGCTTCAGCAGGATGCGGTCCGCAAGCTTCGCTTCAGCCCGAAAAAGACCATGATGCTGGCCCAGCAGCTCTACGAAGGGGTGGATATCGGAACCGAAGGGCCCGTGGGACTCATCACATATATGCGCACCGATTCAACACGCCTGTCCGCCGACGCCCAACAGGAAGCCAGAGAGACGATCACTGCACAGTTCGGGGGGGAATACCTGCCGGCCAAACCCAACACCTTTAAGAACAAGAAAGGCGCCCAGGACGCCCACGAAGCCATCCGGCCCACCTCGGCTGGAAGGCATCCGGATGCGATTAAACGGTACCTTCAAAAAGACCAGTACCAGCTTTACAAGTTGATCTGGAACAGATTTCTGGCCAGTCAGATGAATCCCGCCGTTTTGGAGGTGACGCGGGTGGATATCTCCGCCGGTAGCCACCTCTTCCGGGCCACGGGAACGGTCACCAAATTCCCAGGCTTCACCGCCGTCTATGTCGAAGGGCAGGATCAGAACGGACCCTCGAAAGGGGCCGCGCCCGGAGAATCCGCAAAGGGCAATGGCGAGGCTTCCGAATCCGGCGAGGAGGGGGAGAGAACGCTTCCGGCCCTGCAGCAAGGGGATCGCCTGCGGCTCGAAGGACTGGAGCCCAAGCAGCATTTTACGCAACCGCCCCCGCGCTACAACGAGGCCCTGCTGATCAAGGAACTCGAGGAAAGGGCCATCGGCCGGCCGAGCACGTACCATACGATTATCTCCACCATTCAGGACAGGAAATACGTGCAGAAGGTGGAGGCGCGCTTCCAGCCGACCGAGCTGGGGGATCTGGTCAATGAGCTGCTGGTCACCCATTTCCCGGATGTGCTCAATGTGGAATTCACGGCTCAGATGGAACGAGAGCTGGATGAAATCGAGGAAGGTGATAAGCGGTGGGTAGACGCGGTTCGGGATTTCTACGAGCCCTTCACCAAGAGGCTGGAAAAGGCCCAGCATGAAATGCGGGATATCAAGCGGGAGGAAATTCCCACCGACATCACCTGCGATCGATGCGGACAGCCCATGGTGATCCGATGGGGTAGAAACGGACGCTTTCTGGCCTGTACCGCCTATCCGGAATGCCGGAACACCAAGGAGTTTCAGGAAAACGAGGCAGGCGAGATATCGATCGTTCCGAAAGAGACCACCGTGCCGGATCTCTGCGAGCGATGTGGAAGCTCCATGCTCATCAAGACCGGCCGATTCGGGCGGTTCGTGGCCTGCTCACGGTATCCGGACTGTAAATTCACCAAGCCGGTCAGCACGGGCGTTAAATGCCCGCAGCCCGATTGCGACGGGGAATTGGGCGAAAAACGCACCAAGAAAGGCAAGATTTTCTTTGCCTGCATGCGCTATCCCGCCTGCACCTATGCCCTGTGGGATCGTCCGATTCCACGGCCCTGTCCCGAATGCAAAGCTCCCTTCCTGGTCGAAAAATACGACCGAAAGATGAGGCAAACCCGCGTTCGATGCCGCGAAAAAGCCTGCGCTTACGAGGAGTCCTGACCGAAGTCCTTCCCCTTTCCGATTTCTGCCCTCCATTCCCAAGGCTTGAATGTTGCGGAGGTTTGATTTAGAATGTTTTTTCGGCTTGTTGATCGGTCTTCGTAATCGTGACCGAGCGGTTTTTCCGGGCTGATCGGACCTCGCGAGATCTCCAAGGTTTCAATCCAGACCCATTTCGACCGAATCTTAGAAATCTCTTTTTTTTGTTTGTGCCATCGGAGCGGAGGGATGAAGAAACCTGAACTGGTCGTCATTGGCGGCGGGCTGGCGGGTTGTGAGGCCTCCTGGCAGGCCGCCCAGAGGGGAGTCCGGGTCCGGCTCTATGAGATGCGTCCCGGGAAACCGACGGCCGCCCACAAAACCGGCAACCTGGCCGAGCTGGTCTGCAGCAATTCGATGGGGTCGGCCGAGATCCTCAACGCGGCCGGCATCCTCAAAGAGGAAATGCGCCGCCTCGGTTCCTTGATCCTGAGGGTTGCCGAAGGCTGTAGGGTTCCTGCCGGATCCGCCCTGGCCGTGGATCGAAATGAATTTGCAAAAAAAGTCACCAAGGAAATCGGCAGTCATCCCAATATCCAGGTGCTTCATGAGGAACGTGTCGAGATCGACCCGGAACAGCTAACGATCGTCGCCACGGGACCCCTTACCTCGGACGATTTGGCGGCACAGCTCAGGCGATTCACGCGCGCCGAGTATCTCTATTTTTATGACGCCATTTCCCCTATTGTCGACGGCGAGAGCATCAACTACGAGGTGGCCTACCGGGCCTCGCGATACGGCAAGGGGGGAAATGATTACGTCAACTGCCCCCTCACCGAGGAGGAATATGACCGCTTTTACGGCGCCCTGCAGACCGCCGAAAAGGTCCCGTTGCGGGACTTTGAGAGGGTTCCCTATTTCGAGGGGTGCACGCCGATCGAGGTCCAGGCCGAGCGGGGTCGGCAGACCCTCCTGTTCGGGGCGATGAAACCGGTCGGCCTGGAGGATCCACGGACGGGAAGACGGCCGTTCGCGGTAGTTCAGCTGCGACAGGAGGATCTGTACGGTTCCTGCTATAATATGGTTGGTTTTCAGACCAAGCTGAAATGGCCTGAGCAGAAGCGCGTATTCCGAATGATCCCGGGGTTGGAAGGAGCCGAGTTCATGCGGCTCGGGAGCGTGCATCGGAACACATTCATCAACTCGCCGCTGCTTCTGAGACAAACCCTTCAGGCCAAGCAGGAGGATAATGTTTTTTTTGCGGGCCAGCTCGTGGGCGTGGAAGGATACGTGGAAGCGGCGGCGATGGGTCTCTTGGCCGGCATGAACGCCGCGCGCAAGGTCCAGGGCCGTTCCCCCATCGTCCCTCCGCCGACCACGGCGCACGGGACCTTGATTTCGTATCTGACCACGAGCCACCCCGCTTATTTTCAACCGATGAACGCCAATTTCGGGATTTTCCCGCCGCTGGGCTGGAAATGCCCCCAAAAGGAGTTGCGGCGCAAGAAGATCGCGGAGCGAGCCCTGGCTGACCTGGAGCAATGGAAACAGAAATCAGACGTTTTATCCAACACCTGAAGGTCGAAAGGGGGGCCAGCCCGCACACGCTGAGAATTTATGCCTCCGATCTGAATCAGTTCCGGAGTTTTGCGGGGCGGAAAAGGCGATCATCCCGAAACGACAGACAAGCGATAGAGAAAGGCATTGCGCTTCCCGACCCCGGAGAGGTTCGGGCCTTTTTGGCGGATCTGCACCGGCAGGGCTTGAAGAAATCATCGCTCTCCCGCAAGCTGGCCGTCTTGAGGAGCTTTTTCAAATATCTGCGCCAGGAGGGCGTCGCCGAGATCAACCCGGCGCGGCTCGTCAGTCTCCCCCGTCAGGATCGGCCCCTCCCGGGCTTCATGACGGTGGACCAGGCCATTGGCCTGATGGAAGCCCCGCACCCAGGTGACCGATTCTTCCTCCGGGACCGGGCGGTGCTGGAAACGCTCTACTCATCCGGAATCCGGCTCGCCGAACTGGTGGCACTGAATATCGATGATGTGGACTTTGGGTCCGGACTGGTGCGCGTCAAAGGCAAGGGAAAAAAGGAGCGGATCGTCCCGATCGGGTCTAAGGCGCTGGACGCCCTCATCCGGTACCGATCCAGTCAGCGGAAGGGATCCGGAGCCGCCCTGTTCATGAACCGGCTGGGGGGACGGTTGTCGGCCCGGGGGGTGGCCCGAATCGTGGAGCGTTATGTGCGCCGCAGCGGTTTGTCGCGACTGACCCCGCACGCCCTTCGGCACAGCTTCGCGACGCACCTTCTGGAGGGGGGAGCCGATCTTCGGGCCATCCAGGAACTGCTGGGGCACGCCAGCATTGCCACCACCCAGCGTTATACGCACCTGAACGCGGACCGGCTGATGCGGGTCTACGATGAGAGTCATCCACGGGCCAAAGGTCGTCCCAAGATGAGGAAACCCTAGGATGAAGAATCTGAAAATCAGAGCCACCACCATCCTCTGCGTCCGTCACAAGGGAAGCGTGGCCATGGCGGCCGACGGACAGGTCACGATGGGGAGTACCGTCATGAAGGGCAACGCCAAGAAGATCCGCAGGATGTATGACGATCGGGTGTTGACGGGCTTTGCCGGCGCGACGGCGGACGCCCTGACCCTGTTCGCGAAATTCGAGGCCCGCCTGCAGGAATACCGGGGCAACTTGACCCGGGCCGCGGTTGAGCTATCCAAAGACTGGCGCACCGACCGCGTCCTGCGAAGACTGGAGGCATTGCTGATCGTGGCTGATCGCGAACACTCTCTGCTGCTGTCGGGCACGGGCGACGTCATCGAGCCGGAAGACGGCCTTCTGGCCATCGGATCGGGCGGTCCCTATGCCCTTGCCGCGACCCGCGCGCTGGTCAAGCATTCATCGCTCACGGCCTCCGAGGTGGCCCGGCAGGCCATGGAAATCGCGGCGGGCTTGGATATCTATACCAACCAGGAAATCGTCGTGGAGGAACTCAAAGACTGATGTCCCCGAATCCGGATGAAAAAAAGGACCTGATGAACCTGACCCCGCAACAGATCGTGGAGGAGCTGGATAAGTACATCGTGGGTCAGG
This sequence comes from uncultured Nitrospirota bacterium, assembly GCA_964348105.1. Taxonomy (GTDB): domain Bacteria; phylum Nitrospirota; class Nitrospiria; order DATECO01; family DATECO01; genus CAYGBP01. The sequence goes on along the minus strand of CAYGBP010000103.1, from coordinate 1,821 downwards.
GCAAGGCGAAGCGGATGGTAGCCATCGCCCTGCGAAACCGGTGGCGACGGCAACGGCTTTCGGAGGACCTCAGAGATGAGGTACTCCCGAAAAACATTCTGATGATCGGCCCCACGGGAGTGGGGAAGACCGAAATATCCAAGAGACTGGCCAGGCTGGCCGACGCCCCTTTCATCAAGGTCGAGGCCTCAAAATACACCGAAGTCGGATATGTCGGGCGTGACGTCGAATCGATGGTCCGTGACCTGGTCGAGCTGTCCGTCAACATGGTCAAGGCCGAGCATTCCGAGAAGATGCAGGAAAGGGCGGTCAAGATGGCCGAGGAGCGGTTGCTGGACCTGCTGCTCCCCCAGCCCGCGGCCAAGCCGCCTCCGGGCGTGTACGACGAAACCCGGCCTCAGACCCCGGCTGCGCCGCCTTCCGATACCTATGAGCAGACCCGGGAAAAGCTGCGCCAGCAACTGAAAGAGGGAAAACTCAATGACCGGACGGTCGAGATCGAGATCAAGGAAAAGACAATGCCGGTGGGAGTCATCTCCAACGTGGGGATGGAAGACCTTGAAATAAATCTTCGGGAGATGTTCGGAAACCTGTTTCCCGGAAAGAAGAAGCGGCGCCGGATGAAGGTCCCGGAGGCCATGGCCTTCCTGATCCAGGAGGAGGCCGGACGCCTGATCGACATGGACGAAGTGGTCCGGGAGGCGGTCCATCGGGCGGAGCAATCCGGCATCATCTTTCTGGATGAAATCGACAAGGTCGCCGGAAGGGAAAGGGTCACCGGTCACGACGTCTCCCGCGAAGGGGTGCAGCGCGACCTGCTGCCGATCGTCGAGGGCTCGACCGTGAATACCAAATACGGGATGGTGCGAACCGGCCACATCCTTTTCGTCGCCGCCGGCGCCTTTCATATCTCCAAGCCGTCGGATCTCATCCCGGAGCTTCAGGGCCGATTTCCGCTTCGGGTCGAGTTGGAGCCCCTGGGCAAGAATGATTTTGTCAGGATCCTCAAAGAGCCAAAAAATGCCTTGATCCGCCAGTATGTCGCGCTGCTGGAGACCGAACAGGTGACGCTGGAATTTTCCGAAGACGCCATCCAAGAAATCGCCGCCATCGCCGTTCAGGTCAATGAAAGAACGGAAAACGTGGGCGCGCGCCGGCTCTTTACCATCATGGAGCGGCTGGTGGAGGAAATTTCTTTCGAAGCGCCCGGACTGAAGGAAAAGAAAATCACGATTCACGCACAATATGTGAGGGAAAAGCTCAGCGATATCGTTAAGGACGAGGATCTGAGCCGCTACATTCTTTAGGCGAATGTCAAACGCCCGGATGCGGTGCGAACACCGGCTATCGGGTAAGATGCCAGCCGGAGACGGGATGCAGAGACAAACGGACAAAGCGGGGATTCTGGTCGAGGCCCTACCCTATATTCGGGCCTTCGCCGGCAAGACGGTGGTCATCAAGTACGGCGGGAAGGCCATGATTGACGCTGGCTTACAGGAGCAGTTCGCCCAGGACATCGTCCTGATGCGGTATGTCGGCGTCAACCCGATCGTCGTGCACGGCGGCGGACCCCAGATCAACGAGATGATGAAACGGTTGGGCAAGGAGCCCGCCTTCATCAAGGGATTTCGGGTCACGGATCCCGAGACGATGGAAATCGTCGAGATGGTTCTGGGGGGCGCCATCAACAAGCAAATCGTGGCCTTGATCCAGCGACAGGGCGGCAAAGCCGTCGGCCTGACGGGCAAGGACGGCAAGCTGATCACCGCCAAGCCCATCAAGGGAACCGGCGAGCACATGGGGAAAGCCGGCGCGGTGGAC
>CAYGBP010000102.1:6602-9170 GCA_964348105.1 uncultured Nitrospirota bacterium | reverse complement strand
TGCCTTTAGAACTTACACCTGTTGTTTTCTTGAAGAAGAACCAACAGACCCCCATGGAGATAACCCAAATTACATAGAAACTTGTAGTGGTGGAAAAGCTGTACAAAACTGTGTTAATGGAAAGTGCCCGCTTATTGAAGACAACACTGGTAAAAGTTTTACTGATGAATGTGTTGGTGCTCCGGCGCCGCCTGCCAGAAATTTCTCATTTATAATCAATGAGTTTCGAAGCGCCATCTCGCGTGATGGATCGCGGGGCCGGTACGTGAATTGCATTATAACCTTGGACTCCTTGGTACCGGGGAACGGGGGGTGAAGGGAATGGGCTTCGAACTAGTTGAAACTTTTGAGAATTTCAAAATGAAATCGGGGCAAAAATCGTCAGTATTACCTTTACTACATACTGACTGTGTAACCGGCGACATAACCGGGTCGTGAAGACGTCTTGAGGCGGTTCGGAGGGTCCTCAATGATTCGTTACATCAGTGAGAGGCTTTGGATCAAGTTCTTCCTCCTATTGCTGCTGATCGGTCTGCTTCCGCTGGGGGTTGCCAGCCTCTTTTTCATTCTGATATCCCAGAATGCCTTCCTGGAGAGGCAACGGCTCGAAATCGAGCGGGAGGCATCCGAGGCCGCCATGACCTTGGAGGCCATGCTGGAAAAGACACGGTCCGATCTTCTGCTGGTTGCCCGTGACCCGTCATTCGCCCGTTACCTAGAGGAATCGCCGGGCAGCAAGGCATTGCGCGTAGAGCTGCAAGAATCCCTTTATGACCTGCAGACCCTTTCCCCCGGGCCGCTCTACCAGGCAGCCTTCGTGCGGGCCGACGGGACCGAAATCAGCCGGATCGTTTCCGGACGCGTCTCGGAACCCGGTGTCTTGGGGACCAATGGAGCGGTCCATCGTTTCCTTAATGAAGAGCCAGAGCTGCGCCCGGGCTGGGTCTATCAGCAGCGCCCCCGGGTCAAGGGCCAAGGCGGGGGATTGGTGCTTCCCCTCCTGACTCCGGTCTACGGCTCGGGTCCGGTCCCCGCCGGCTTGATCCTGCTGGAGCTTGACCTGGAATACATGCGAAGACAGCTGCAAGGCCGCATGCGGCACGGCAACACCTTGTTTGTCGTGGACGGCCGCGGCGAACTTGTCTTCAATACCGAAGCCCCGCCGGATTATGCCGCCGTATTTGCCCCGGACATGGGGGCGAAAGGGGCCGCCGAATTGCGAAGGGTTATCAGGAAGATGGCCGGGGGCCGGGAAGGTTTTGAGCGGCTCAGCCTGGAGGGGGGTGATCGGTATCTGACCTACCGCGCCATGCGGCCGGTGGCGCATCTATCGGATCGCTGGACCGTTGCGGCAATGACGCCGGCGCAAGGCATGGATGTCGGCAGAGATATTCTGGTCTCGTCCGGAATCTTGTTCCTGGCCACCCTGATCGGGATCGTCCTGCTCTCCTATTGGATCGGGCGGGCCGTGACGCATCCGATCAAGAAGATCGTGGCAGTTACCGACGGGGTGGCACAGGGCGATCTGAATCAGGAGATTCGCTTTGAGTCCAAGGATGAACTCGGGCGGTTGGCCGAATCCTTCAATGAAATGATCAAGGGCCTGCGTCAGCGGGAAGAGTACCTATCCCTGAATCGCGAGCTCAATGAACTGGTCATTACGGACGGCCTGACGGGTCTTTACAACCATCGATACTTTCAGGACCGCCTGGCCGAGGAGATGGAGCGTTCCGCCAGGACAGGATCGCCTTTTGCCCTGCTGTTTTCGGATCTGGACTATTTCAAAGCCTTCAATGACTTAAACGGACACCACCTCGGCGATATTGCGCTGAAGAGCGTGGCGGATATCATCCGGCAATCCAAACGGGGCATGGATGTCGCGGCCCGCTACGGGGGAGAGGAATTTGCGCTGGTCCTGCCCGGCACGGAAGGGGCGGAGGCCGTTCGGGTGGCCGAGCGTCTGCGGCGGGAGGTGGAGGCGTTTTCGTTTGAGTCCCGTGTCCCCGAGCAGGTCCGGTTGACCATCAGCATCGGGATCGCCGTATACCCGAAGGACGCGGGGACCAAGGAAGAGCTGATCGAACGCGCAGATTTGATGATGTATTACGCCAAGGTTCTGGGCCGCAACCAGGTCCATCTCTACGAGCAGGAGCGGGGCGCGGGTTCCCTCGTGGGCCGAGACCACCTGCTCCGGGACAGCATGATCATGAGCGCGCTGCAGTTCATGACCTCGATGGTGGATGAAAAGGATCACTATACGCATCGGCATTCCGAGGTGGTCACGGGGTATGCCGTGGCCACGGCCAGACAGATGGGCCTGAGCCGGAATGAAATCTATCACATCGGGCTTGCAGCCCTGCTGCATGACGTGGGTAAGATCAGCGTATCCGATGAGATCCTCTCCAAACAGGGTCCGCTATCAGCGAAGGAAATGGCCTCGATCAAGGCCTATCCCCTGATCGGCGCGGAGATCCTCAAGCGAAACACCAACTTCAAGCATGTCCTCCCGATGGTCCTTCATCATCGAGAAAGGTTCGACGGCGGCGGCTATCCCGCCCAGCTCAGCGG
>CAYGBP010000102.1:0-6592 GCA_964348105.1 uncultured Nitrospirota bacterium | reverse complement strand
TTGAAACCCTTAATTCAGCTTCATTAAAAGCTTTCGTATGCCGCCAGCCTTCTTCTCGTGGCGGATGCCTACTACGCGATGCTCACGGAGCGTCCCTACCGCCCGGCGATGTCCAGGGAGGAAGCCATTCGTGAGCTCAGGCGTTCGGCCGGTTCTCAATTCGATCCCTACATAGTAGAGGCCTTTGTACAAGCCCTCCAATCCGGTGCCGGGACGGCCTCGATGAAGGACATCTCCTCCTTCTTAACTTCCGACCGGTAGGCGAGGCGAAGGTGCCATCGGATCCTCGCCGATGGCAGACGCTTTTGACAAAGCGCCGTCGATCGTCTACCCTTGAATGGATATCCGGGGAAGCACGATGGGCGGGTCCAACAAGCGACAGAAGAAGAGAGCCACCATGGTCGCGGCCGCGGCGGTGAAGACCGACGCCGGCAGTTCGCCGGTCGAAGCCCATATCATCAATATCAGTCTGGGAGGGGTCGGGCTTTATAGCCGGCACAGCCTCGAAGGCAGGGTTCAGGTGGCCGTCTGCCTGCGGATCGGTCCGGACCGGGAGGTGGCGGAATCGGTTTGGGGCAAAGTCACTTGGAAGGAGAAGATCGGATCATCCTACGCGATCGGGATCGCCTTCGAAGGCCTCAACCACCAGGAGCACAGCATGCTGCTCTCCTACCTTGAGCGAAATATCAACGATCTTTGATTTTTGGGGAGCCCGGAGACCCTCCCAAAGGGTCTTGCCTCTTCCTGGGCCCGCGATGAGCCGCTTCAATTTTTTCCTTTCTTGACAAAGGGTTGTGACATTCTTTAGAATCGCCCTGCCTTCTCAAGCCGATGGCCTCTTGGACCCCGGAGCACGGAAGGGGCGGGCGGTTTTCGGGAGATGGGAGAATACGCGTTGATTCAATCCCATGAGGAAGATCTCACTTGACGATCCCACCGGGAATGATCATGCTCTGGATTCATCTGGTGGCGGCGATGACCTGGGTAGGGGGAATGGTAGTCCAATGGATCGTTCTGGGACCTGCGTTCAAACCCGCGCCGGGTGAGTCGCCCCATGGAGCGCTGCGATCCCGAATCGAGGAGCGATTCAGGAAGCTGCGATGGGCGAGCCTGATCACCCTGCTGATTACCGGGGTTTTCAATCTTTTGAACGAGGGGGCCTCCGCCCGGATGGAGTCGGCATGGGGCGGCGTCCTGATGATCAAGTTGTTGCTGGTTGCGGTCGCGATCGGATTGACCGGGGTCTACGACTTCATGCCGGATCGCAGGGGCGGAAGCGGAACCGCGAAGAGGTCGTGGCGAGGAAGAGACGGTCTGTCCGCGGTCATCCTCATCCTCGGCGTCTTGATCGCGGGCCTGGCAGTCTATCTGGGAGGGGCCTAAAGAATGATCCAGGGCGGGACATGGCACATTTAAAAGGGAGGGTTGCGGTCATAACCGGTGCCAGCAGCGGCATTGGCCTTGCTATCGCAGACCGCCTGGCCGAGGAGGGAATGGCACTGGCCATCTGCGCCCGCAACCGCAAGCGATTGGAACGGGCAGCAAGCCAGCTTCGTGACAAAGGGGCCACCGTCGTTTCGCTGTCGTCGGACGTTTCCCGCGGGGATCAGGTGCGCGATTTTTTCAAACAAACGATGGATTCGTTGGGGCGGATCGATCTCCTGGTCAACAATGCCGGCGTGGGGCGCCATCAGACGATCTCGAAGATGACCGAGGCGGAATGGGAAGCGGTGCAGGCGGTCAACCTGAAGGGGGTTTTTCTCTGCACGCGGGCCGCGCTGCCGATCATGAAGCGCCAGGCAAGCGGGTATGTGATCAATATTGCCTCGCTGGCGGGGAAGTCGGGCTTCGGGGGGGCGGCGGCCTACAGCGCCTCGAAGTTCGGGGTGGTGGGCCTGACCCAGAGTTTGTTGGAGGAGGCCATCGACTCCAATATCCGCGCGACGGTCATCTGTCCGGGGTATGTCGCCACGCCCATGGTCCGGGGTGTCCCCGTCCCGGCGGATGAGATGATTCCAGCAGAGGATATTGCCGAGCTGGTGCGGTTTCTCCTTCATCTTTCGGAGGTGACGGTCATCAAGGAGGTCGTTGTGGAGAGAAAAGGAGCGATCAACACCTGACCCCCATCCCTTCATCCCGCGTTTGCCTTCATTGATTTTTGATTCCCGTTGGCATATCATCTGGCTATGGCGAAGACCAAAACCGCATTTTTCTGCCAGAATTGCGGGTCCCAAAGCCCGAAATGGCTCGGCCGATGCCCCGACTGCGGCGAGTACAACAGCCTCGTCGAGGAGAGGATGGAGCCTGCCGGCCGATCCGGGATCTTGATGCCTGCGATCGCGAAGTCCGTTCCGCAGCGGATGGACGAGATCGAGGAGATTCACGAGGCAGGAGGAATGTCAACAGCCATGGCGGAGCTGGACCGTGTCCTCGGCGGGGGTGTGATCCCCGGCTCGGCCATCCTGATCGGGGGAGACCCCGGGATCGGAAAGTCCACCCTGCTGCTGCAGGCGCTGTACCAAATCGGTCGCCAGAATCGGACGGTCCTGTATCTGTCGGGGGAGGAGTCGCCCCATCAGATCAAGCTGCGCAGCCGCAGGATGGGCATGCGGGCCGACGGCCTCTATATACTCGCCGAAACCGATCTGGATCAAATCCTAGCTCATATTCAGAAAATCTCGCCGGCCTGTGTCGTGATTGATTCCATCCAGACCGTTTATTCCCCCCAGGTCGCGTCTGCTCCGGGAAGCGTGAGCCAGATCCGTGAGTCGGCCGCGCGCCTGATCTACTATGGGAAGAAGGAGAATATCGCGCTATTTCTGGTTGGGCATGTCACGAAGGATGGCTCGATCGCCGGACCGAGAGTCCTGGAGCATATGGTCGACACAGTCCTTTATTTCGAGGGGGAGGCAGGGTCGCCTTACCGGATCCTTCGCTCCGTGAAGAATCGCTTCGGATCGGTTCAGGAAATCGGCGTCTTTGAGATGAAGGAAGGTGGCCTCTGCGAGGTCATCAATCCCTCAGAGATTTTTCTGGCCGAACGGCCCAGAGGGGCCTCCGGATCCGTGGTGGTGTGCAGCCTGGAGGGCAGTCGGCCCATCCTGGTCGAGCTGCAGGCGCTGGTCTCTCCGACGCATTTCGGCTTGCCGAGACGAATGGCCGTCGGCGTCGACGCCAACCGGTTATTGCTCCTTCTGGCCGTTTTGGAAAAAAGGGGGGGGCTGGTGCTTGGAGGGCATGATGTCTATCTCAATGTGGCCGGGGGACTGCGGGTCGGCGAGCCCGCGATCGATCTGGGCCTGATCCTGGCGGCGGCCTCGGGGCTTACAGAGCGTGCCCTGGACCCGGATCTGATCATGTTCGGGGAAGTCGGACTGTCCGGCGAGGTGCGCGCGGTCGCCCAGGCGGGCCTCCGGATCCGTGAGGCGGCCAAGCTCGGATTCAAGCGCTGCCTGCTTCCAGCGAAGAACCTGGAAGAGTTCCAGGAAACCGCGGGCCGGAAGTCAAGAAATGCATCGAGGATGAATCCGCGCCCGGAACCCGGTGGACTCTCCCGGGCGTTTTTGCCGGTGGGCGAAGCGGCGGGCATGGAGCTCATCGGGGTGCGGCATATCGAGGAGGCGCTGGAATTCATTCGATCCTGATCCAAGCCATTTTCGGCCCGGGCCGTTTCGCGCGGCGGGCCGCGTTCGGGCTTTTCGTCCTGCCGGTGGTCGTCTGGCTGGGGGGGTGCGGGACGCTTTCCGCCACGAAGGAGGCGGCAACGTTCCGTCCGCTGGCGGATGCCTCACTGGAGGATCTGCTCGGGATCCTTAACGAACGCTATCGGGAGATTGATGCCCTGAAGGCCCTGGTGCGGGTTGAGGCCGAGGTCCCGGGCCAGCGCAGTCGTTTCAACGGAATTTTGTCCTACAACAAACCGGACGCGGTTCGGTTCCGGGCCCTCGACCCGTTGGGGCGCGTCATGATGGATGTGGAGGTTCGGGAGGACGGGATCACGCTGGATCCCGCCCAGCCGGTCCGGCCCAGGGCGGGCGAGGACTTCATCCGAAGGGTCGAGGAACGGGGCCTGACGGGACGCGCCGAGTTGATCGCGATGATGAGTGTTCCGGGGGGGCTGGCTCAAGCAGACGGTATGACCGCGGCCCTGGAAAAGGGGCATGACACTTATATCCTCTATTTCTTGAAGGTCAACGGTTCCACGGCAAGGCTTGCGAAAAAGGTCTGGCTGGAGAGGGTTCATTTCCGAATTATCCGACTGGAGGCGTATGACCCCGATGGCAGACGATGGATGGATGTGAGCCTTGATGAATACCAGAAAGTCGATGGCCATTGGTGGCCGATGCAGGTCAGGGCCAAAATGGGCGAGCGTCACTCCATCCACCTGGGATATAGAGAATTGCAGCTTAATCCCGATGAGGCGCCCGGCGTCTCTCGGCGGCGTGGCGTCGATCCCCGGGTCGATCCATCCTTGGTGGAGGAGGAGCCGACCTGAAGCAGGGGCCGAGAGCGGAAGGGGGACCGTGGGCGGACCGAAGCCCGCGTGTCCTGGCCCTGGAGACCTCCACGCTTATGATGAGCGCGGCAGTCATGGAACCTGCCGGATTGTTGGCCGAGTATCGGTTGATGGCAACGCGATCCCGCGCCGAGCGCCTGATGCCGATGATCGAGCAGATGATGCGGGATATCCAGCTCGCGCCTTCGGAGCTGGAGGCCGTCGCCCTGTCGCTGGGTCCGGGATCCTTCACCGGCCTGCGGGTGGGTGTGAGCACCGCAAAAGGACTGTCGGTCGCGCTCGGGGTTTCGGTCATCGGGCTTTCCTCGCTCGAGGTTCTGGCGGCCTCACACGCAGCGGCCGGGTGTCCCTATTTCATCTGCCCCATCCTGGACGCGAAAAGGGGGGAGGTGTATGCCGCCCTGTTTCAGAAGAACGGCGAGGCCGGGGTTAAACGCCTCCTGGCCGATGCGGTGATGAAGCCGGACGATCTGTGTGATGTGCTGGGCAAGCAGAACGATCCCGTGTTGACGGTCGGGACCGGTGCCCAGGCCTACGCGGAATTGTTCAGGCAGCGGGTGGGAGCGGGCATCGTCTATTCGCCCGACATGGACCACTACCCCAGCGCCGCATCGGCAGCCCGCATCGGGTTGAGACGTCTGCTGGCGGGCGAGACGGCTGGCTGCGATCCGGTCCCGGTCTACCTCAGCCGCGTGAAGACCGTGTCGGGTCCCGGCGGGAGGGGGGGGCTGTAATTCAGGTGCGCCTGGACAAAATGACCTCGGAAGACCTCGCCGAGGTCATGAGGATCGAAGAGGTTTCCTTTTCCACGCCCTGGTCAAAAGGGATGTTTCTGACTGAATTGCGGGACAACCCTTTTTCCAATCTGCTGGTCGCCAGGGGGCCAGCCCGGCCCGGCGAGCATCCGCGCGGGCGGGTTGTGGGTTACTGCTGCTTCTGGCTCTTGTTCGGAGAGGTTCACATCATGAACCTTGCCGTGGATCCGGCCTCGCGTCGTGAAGGCATCGCCAGACGGCTCGTTGAAGACGTCCTGAGGGTTTCGAGAGAGAATCGGGTGAGCTCCGTTCATCTCGAAGTTCGAAAATCGAACGACGCCGCGCGTTTATTATACGAGCATCTGGGGTTCAAGGCGGTCGGTATCCGCAGGAATTATTACGACCGGCCCAGGGAAGACGCGCTCTTAATGGCACTCAAGCTGCAGGGGGCTTCGTAAATGTTTGGAATCGGGCTGCCGGAATTCGTCATCATCCTGGTCCTGGCCCTGCTGATCTTCGGCCCCAAGAAGCTGCCGGAGCTGGGCCAGACGATCGGCGCCTGGATCTCGGGGTTGCGAAGCGCATCTCAGGAGATATCGGAAGAAGTCAAACAGTTCATGGAGACGGAGGCGGGCGAAGATCGCTCCCCAGAGAAGAAGCCGGAGCAGCGGGAAAAGCCGGATGACTGAGAAACGGGAGGAGGAACAGTCCGAAGAGGGGCGTATGCCCGTCGGTCAACATCTGGAGGAGTTGCGCAAGCGCCTCCTGATCTCGATTTGCGCTGTTCTGGTCGCTTTCGGGATTTCGCTGTCCATGACGGGTCCCGTCCTGACGTGGCTCAAAGGACCGCTGGGAGAAGAGGTCTATTTCTTCTCGCCGACGGAGGCCTTCTGGACTCACCTGAAGGTGGCCTTCTTTATGGGATTGGGGCTGTCCCTGCCGTTGATCTTGTATCACTTCTGGCGGTTTGTCTCTCCCGCGCTTTACCGGGGCGAGAGGCGGTACGCGGTGATCTTCATGGCATTGTCCATGCTGCTGTTTGCCTTGGGGTTCCTGTTCTGCGGGTACGTTGCCCTCCCGTTCGCATTGAAATTCCTCGTGGGATTCGGCGTGGATCGTGGAATCCAGCCATTGATATCGGTGGGCCGTTATGTCGATTTCACCCTCAAATTCTATCTGGCCTTCGGTTTGGTGTTTCAGGTTCCCCTTGCGGTCACGCTCCTGTCCCGGATGGGCTTGATGACGCCGCGGACCCTGTCCAAGAATCGTAAATACGCCTTCCTGATCAACGCCGTTCTGGCCGCCACCTTGACGCCCACCT
>CAYGBP010000101.1:7800-9671 GCA_964348105.1 uncultured Nitrospirota bacterium | reverse complement strand
GGCCCCCGCAGGTGACCTTCCGAACAGACGCTGCCCAAATTTGTCAGCACGTGCGAAAATCGTCAATCCTTTGAGCCTTTGGTCCCGTTTGTTCGATCGCAAGGCAAGCCGGCGGGGGAGAATAAGCCGATTAAGCCATTGATTCTAGGGATAATTTATTTCTGCGTGCCTTCCGGTCCCGATGGGAGCCACCGATGGCATGAGTCTTGCCTGCTCCAAGGGTGCGCCCGCAGAGCGCCTCATGCGGAGGGGTGACCGCTATCGTGGGTTGCTTGACAAAACCATAAACCAAAGTACACTTGATGAAAGGCGAATCGTTTCGACGTATTTTTTGCGATTCCGTACGAACCGGCTGAAGAAGTCGAGGGAGGTTGATGATGCAGAGTGTAAGCGGGAGGAGGCCGTTTTATCGGATTATGGCTATGGGCCTAGTATCTCTGCTGCTTGTCGGGTTGGGTGCGTTTACCGTCCAGTCGGGCGAAAAAATCGTCCACCCCGATGCCGTGAAGAAGGCCAGACGCGTTTTAATTACTTTGGATACTCTGGACACGATGGATCGATTGCCCGGGGATCTGAGTCCCTTGCCGAAGGTTAAGTCTCCCCGGGATAACCCGACGACGGCGGAAAAGGTGGAGTTAGGGAAGATGCTGTTCTTCGACCCGCGCCTTTCCGGGAACGATCACTGGGCCTGCTCGACCTGTCACAATCCGAGCCTCGGTTTCAGCGACGGGCTGCCGCGATCGCTGGGATTCGGGGACGAGCAGGAGCTCGATCGGCATACGCCAACCGTCCTGAACATCGCCTTCAACAGCCTGCAGTTCTGGGATGGGCGGGCGGCCACGATGGAGGAGCAGGCCGTTGCCCCCATCCAGGCCGAGCGGGAGATGAACTCAAACCCGAAAAAGCTTGAGAGAAAACTCAACGCAATTCCGGAATACAAAGAAAGATTCAAAAAGGTCTTCGGGCGTCGTGTGACGATGGAAAATATCGGTAAAGCGATCGCTGCCTTTGAGCGGACCCTGGTGACGGGTGATTCCCCCTTCGATCGCTATATGAAGGGAGATAAGAACGCTCTGACGGTCCAGGAAAAGAGAGGCCTGATCCTCTTCATCAGCAAGGCGGGATGCACCCAATGTCACAACGGGGAGAACCTCACGGATAATAAGTTTCACAATATTGGAGTGCCCCCTGCCGGGCCGGCGAAAGATGATCTGGGCCGATACAATGTGACCAAGAGCGAGGTCGACAAGCGGGCCTTCAAGACTCCGTCGATCCGCAATATCAGCATGACCCCTCCGTATATGCATAACGGAGTGCTCGCCACTCTGGACGAGGTGGTTGACTTCTACAACAAGGGGGGAGGGGATGACCCGAATCAATCCCCGAAGATCTTCAAGCTGGGTCTCACTCGTCAGGAGAAAAGGGACTTGGTGGCGTTTTTGATGACATTGACAGGCGACATGCCGATCGTGTCCTATCCCCAACTGCCTCAGGTTGCCACCCTCTCGAAACGATAGAGAGGTCAGGGCTCCGCGGGCGAGTGCCGGGGGGTGACACGGGCTGTTCTCAACCATGCATGATCCCATATCCGGCAGCTGGATGGGGATGTAAACCGAGAGAGAAAGGGAGGGCTTCTTGTGAAGAAGGCGACGCTATTTTTCATGGCCCTTTTCTGGGTAGCCTTCGCCGGGTTGGCCGAGGCGGGCACCATCCTAGGGAAGGCGAAGGTTCAGGGCCGTAAGGACCATCAAAACGTGATCGTGTATGTCGAAGGGCCGAGAGGCAACTTTCAACTTCCGTCCAAGCGACCGGAGTTGAACCATATCAATCTTTCGTTCCAGCCTACGGTGTTGGCCGTGCTTAAGGGAACG
>CAYGBP010000101.1:4735-7773 GCA_964348105.1 uncultured Nitrospirota bacterium | reverse complement strand
CAGAAAGGGCGTGAAAAGTTCGTCCACCTGAAGAATCCTGGGGTGGTCGAGGTCTTCTGCCACATCCACAGCCATATGCATGCCTACATTCTCGTGCTGGAAAATCCCTATTTTGCGATGACCTCCGAGGATGGAAGCTTCAGCATCGAGGATGTCCCCGATGGGTCATATACGCTGAAGGCTTGGCTGAATCCCTCTGTGGTGATCTCAAAGCCGGTTAATATTTCAGGCAAGAAGACGGTGAATCTGGACTTTACCCTGGTGGCGGGTCGCTGATCTCTCCAGGGCAATAGATCCACAACGGTTTCTAAAGCTCTCTCTTCTCGAAAACGGCCCTTTCTTCTCGCGGCGATGCCGAAACAGACGCCCGGGAAGAAAGGGTTTTTTTTTATTGGCGTGGGATCGGGGAATATTCGGGGTTCATGTTGTAGGCCTGCTCGAAGGCCGTTCGGGCTTCCTGAAACTTTCCAAGCCGGTAGTAGGCATAACCGAGGAAATAGTAAGCCCTGGCGTGGTCGGGATTGATGTTAACAGCTTCTTCGAATTCCCGGGTGGCGGGATCGTAGCGCTCTTGAAAATAAAGGCGAAGTCCCTTCTGGAAGTGGACATCGGATGCTTCCCGGTCGAAAAGATTCTCGGACCAGGATCCGGTTGGGGCGGCCAAAAGAAACGCCGTCATCAAACCGATCAGTGTGCTTTTGTTCATGCTGGCACCTCATCCATACCTTTATTTTATATATTATATCACATTCTGACCTCGACGTAGGCCTGATCCCTCAGCCGCTTGAGCCAGGAGCGATAGGCCCATTCCACCTTTTCAAGAAACAGTCTTTCTTCAACCCGATTCCTGACCGCTTCGAACGGAAGAGGGCCTTTGCCGGTCCGGTCGAAAAGTTTGAAAATGTGAAATCCAATCGGAGTGCGCACGGGCATGGTGATTTCCCCGACCTGGAGGGAAAAAACGGCCTGATCGACGACTTCCATGAGCTCGCCTTCCTTAAACCAGCCCAGTCTCCCCCCGTCGGCTGCGTCTGGCCCCTGTGAATGTGCCCTGGCCAGCTCTTGAAAGCTGGCGCCACTCGACAATTCGGCATGTAGTTCCATGGCGCGTCGGCGAATCTCCTCGATCATGGCCGGGGTGGCATTTGCGGGGACCGTGAGCAGAATCTGGCCGATGGAAACCTGTTCGGGGCCCTGAAATTCCTCGGCATGCCTGCGGTAATAGGTGGACAGTTCGTGCTCCTGTAATACGACATTGGACCGAATCTCCCGGTTGACCAGTTTTAAGATCAGGATCTGTTCCTTGATTTCCTTTAGGTAATCCTGCAGCGTGAGATCTTCCTCCGCCAGCAATCTCTGGAGCGCGTTGTCACTGGCAATGCCGTTGCGGATCTTGATCTCCTCCAGGGCCTGCTGCAGCTCGTCCTCTCCCACCGTGATGCCCCTGCGGCTTGCAGCTTGCAACTGCAGCTTTCGCTCGATCAAGAAGCGTAGGGTGCCCTGAAGCCGTTTCTTTTCCCCGGGGGTGGCGTTTGCGATGCCGAGCTGTTCGAAGAGGGGGCTGGTAGCCTGGGAATCGGCGGTTCGAAGCTCGCTCAAGGTAATGATTTCGTTGTTGACGACGGCCACCACCCGGTCCACCACGGCGCCTTCGGCGGGTGTGAGCCTTGGCAGCAGAAATGCCGTGATGAGAACGCCCACCCAGACGGCTAAGACCGGATGCATCGGGACTCGAGCCGATGGCACGGTCCGCTCTTGACCCGGAATTACTGGGATGTCGGTCTGTCGGGTCCTCATGGCAATCTGATCGCCTCTTTTTTACTCGTTCCCTCGGCCTCGGCCTGCCTGATGAGGAGATCGGAGTTGACCTGGATATGGGCCTTGGATTTCAGATCTTCGATAATGCGCCCCCGAACTGCCTCCTCCTGCTCGCTCAGCAGCGCCTGCTGAATGGAGTCCCGAACCTCGCGTAGCGTCTGGGTTCTGGGTGGGCGTTTTGCCTCCACACGGAAGATGTGATAGCCGTACGGACTTTTCACCACGGGACTGATCTCGTTTAGGCGCAGCTTGAAGGTGATGGCGAAATCCTCGGGCATTTCCCCTTCCGAAAAAAAGCCCAGGTCTCCTCCGTTTTCCCCGTCCGGACTGATCGATTTCTCCCTGGCCAGGGAAGCGAAATCGACCCCATTGAGCAGTTGCTCCCGAACTGCGTTGGCCTCCGGCTCGGTGGAGACAACGATCTGCCTGGCCCGGACTTCGGATTTCTTGGCGTAGTCCTTTCGGTGCTGCTCGTAATAGGCCTTGATCTGCGCATCGGTCACGTCGGTCAGCCCCTCCGTGACCGTCGCCATGAACTTGTCCACCAAGAGGTTCTCGGTCAGCTCCGCTTTCCACCGCTCCAGACTCATCCCTTCGTCCTGAAGCAGCTTGGCAAAGGCCTCATCCGAATAATCACCCTTCATCTGGCGGATAGCTTCTTCCACCTCCAGGTCCGTCACGTTGATTCCCCTGGACCGCGCCTCTTGAAGCATCACCTTTTTTTCGATGAGCTGATCCAGGGCTTCGTCCCAGAAAAAGGTGGATTCCGGTTCCTCTCCTTCAGCGGAGGTCCCGGAGGAGATTGCCGCCAGCATGCGATTGAATTCCTCCAGGGTGATTGCCTCGCCGTTGACCATTGCCACGATCGGGGGGAGTTCCGTCTGTGAGGAACGGCTACAACCCGTAAGGGTTGCGGCTAGAGCCACCACGATTGCCAAGGGAGCAACCCAGCGCCGGATTCGAAAATGCGCCATCTCTTAGCCCCTCTCCTGAAGTTTGATCAGTTCGCCCAGGACCCTACTGATTGTATCAAAAGTGGCGTCCCAATTGTCAGGTGCTAATTCGATTTGTAATGCATACTCCGACGCGAATCGGATCGATTCCCCGGAGTCGTTGAGCAGGTAGGCGACCGAGGGCTCGGACAATCGAACCGAGGGGTGAAATCCGATCATGACGGAATCGGTTTTCGAATCGATCCGGACGATTTTCAGACGCCTGGC
>CAYGBP010000101.1:4198-4725 GCA_964348105.1 uncultured Nitrospirota bacterium | reverse complement strand
TGAGCTCGATCACCTGAAGCAACTGCCGAACCGGGACGGGATAGGGGCCGAATCGATCCACGAGCTCTTCGCCGATGCTCAGAACCTGTTCCTGTGTCTGCAGCGATGCCATTCGTTTATACAGGGCAAGGCGCTGGGTGGAATCGGGGATGTAGTCCTCCGGCAGGAATGCCGAGGCCTGCAGGTTCAGTCCGGGCTCGACCTCCTCTTCGACCGGGCGTCCCTTCATTGCCTGGACCGCCTCGTCGATCATCTTCAGATACAACTCGAACCCGACGGCGGCAATATGGCCGGACTGCTCTTTCCCAAGCAGATTCCCCGCCCCACGGATTTCCAGGTCGCGGACGGCGATCTTGAAGCCGGACCCCAGCTCCGAGAACTCCTGCAGGGCCAAGAGTCGTTTTCTGGCTTCTTCCGTGATCGCCCCCGGATCCGGGACCAGGAGATAGGCAAAAGCCTGAGAGCGGGACCGGCCGACCCTTCCTCTCAACTGGTAGAGGTCCGCTAGACCGAAGCGATCGGCCCGG
>CAYGBP010000101.1:0-4188 GCA_964348105.1 uncultured Nitrospirota bacterium | reverse complement strand
CGCGGCACTGACCGCTTTCGAATTCTCTCGGAAGATGTCCTGCTTGCTGCGTGACGAATGCCCGTGGCGGAATGCCGGGAAACGCGGCATGTGGTGAAATAGCCGACCCTCCCTCTCAACTGGTAGAGGTCCGCTAGACCGAAGCGATCGGCCCGGTTGATGATGATGGTGTTGGCATCCGGAATGTCGAGCCCTGATTCGATAATGGCCGTGCAGAGGAGCAGATCCGACTGCTTCTCGACGAAATTTTGCATCACGGTCTCCAGTTCCCTTTCACGCATCTGGCCATGGGCCATCGAAATTCGGGCATGCGGCACCAACTCCCGGATGATCCGCGCGATTCGCTCGATATCCTTGATGCGGTTATGGACAAAGAAGACTTGCTCGTCCCGCTCCAGCTCACGCAGGATGGCTTCCCGGACGATTCGCTTGTCGAAAGTGGTGACATAGGTCTTCACGGCCAGGCGGTCGGGGGGAGGGGTTTCGATCACGGAGAGGTCCCTGACCCGGGTAAATGCCATTTGCAGCGTTCGCGGAATGGGAGTGGCGGTGAGCGTTAGAACGTCCACGGTCTGCCTCAATTTCTTGAAACGCTCCTTATGAGCGACCCCGAAACGGTGTTCTTCATCCACGATCACCAATCCCAAGTCCTTGAAGGATACGTCCTTGTTGAGAATACGGTGCGTTCCGATCAGGATGTCCACATGGCCGAACTGAGTCTCCCGGATCGTCGCCTTCTGCTCCCGGGCCGTTCGGAAGCGTGACAGCATCTCGACGCGAACCGGAAAGGCCGAAAACCGCTGCGAAAAAGTCTTGTAGTGCTGTTGGGCCAGCAGCGTGGTTGGAACCAGGAGCGCAACCTGTTTGTTATCCAATACCGCCTTCATCGCGGCACGCATGGCCACTTCGGTCTTCCCGTAACCCACGTCGCCGCAAACCACGCGATCCATCGGCCGGGCTCTTTCCATGTCGGCCCGCACCTCGTCGATGCTGCGGAACTGATCCGGGGTTTCATCGTATTCGAACGTGGTTTCGAATTCCTTGACCGTAATGCTATCGGGTGAAAAAGAAAATCCCTGCGCCACCTCGCGGGATGCGTAGAGCTCGATCAGGTCGCCGGCCATCCGTTCGATGGCCTTTTTGACCTTTTGCTTGGTTCGGTCCCATGTGCCCGTGCCCAGCCGGTCCAGGCGAGGGGCCGATGTTTCCGCACCGACATATTTCTGGACAAGATCGAGATGGTCCAGGGGCACGTAAACCCGGCCCCCGTCTGCGTATTCGATAAAGAGGAAATCTTTCTCAAATCCGCTGATGGCGAGCCGCTGTAACCCTTTGTACCGGCCGATTCCGTAATGGACATGCACGACGTAGTCGGAGAGTTTGAGATCCTCGAAATTGGTCAGGAAAGGGCGAAGCTTTGCCCGTTTGATGGGGCGGGGAGGAGTTTTTCCAAAGATTTCCTCTTCCGTCAAAAAACCCAGCCCCAGTTGCTTGAGAAACAGGCTGGAGGAGAGATGGCCCTCGGCGATCCTGGCCGGGGCCGGCCTTCCTTCCGCATCGGACAGCCTGCGGCATGGGACTGACGGAATTTCGAATTCGCGAAGAACTTCGGCCAGCCGGTGGTGTTGATCGGGTCGTCGACAGACGACGACGATGTCGTAGGCATCCCGGAGCTTTCCAAGCGCCGCGATGTTTTGATCGAATGTGGTTCCCTTGCTTCCCAGCCCAAGGGCCTGCGCCGTGGTGGATTCGAAATGAATCAAATGACGGCGGCGGGTGGCCGCTACGCCGAGGCTTCGCAATTCGATGATCCCGACCGGCCGGGCGGAGCCCGGCCCATCGGAGAGCAGCAGGGAGGAAACGGGGTCTTTCGGATGGATTGTGGCTGGGTCTTCTTCCGACCGGGCCGGATGGTCGAGATCCTTCAACCGGTCCTGGATGCTTTCGGGCTCCTCGATGACATGCAGGTAGTGCTCGGGCATATATTCGGTCAGGAGCACCCTCGAGTTCTGGTCTTGAGCGTCGGCTGCGGCGGAGCCGGACTCATCCGCCGGCAGGATGACATGCTTTTCGATCGTCCGGATCGTCCTTTGGGTGATGGCATCGAATTCCCTGAGGGATTCCAGCGAGTCGCCGGCGAGCTCCAGACGCACGGGTTGATCAAAGGATACCGCGTAAATATCCAGTATTCCGCCGCGAACCGCAAAATCCCCGGGATGCTCCACCGTGCTGCAGCGGTGATAGCCCATCGCTATCAGCTTCTTGATCAGAAATTCGGGCTCCAGTCGGTCGCCTTCGTGGACGGATAGGATGGATTCCTGGAGCCATCCCGGTGATGGCAGCGGCTCCAGCGCCGCCGCGACCGGTGCAAAGAGTATGACAGGCCGGTCTTGGATGGCGGTCAAGAGCGCCTTCATCCTTTGCCCGGTCAATTCGCGCTGAAGAGAGGCGGACCAAGCCGTTGGTGTGTCTTGCGGCGGCAGAACCATCAGGGGCATCTCGGCGCCCAACATTTCCAGGAAAAACCTCATATCCCGAACAAGCGCCTCCGCCTTCTCGGTCGTGGCCGTGAGCACCAGGGCCGGCAGGCGCAACGTGCCGGCCAGGGCCGCCAGAACAAAAGCCTTGCCCGGGGCGCGCAGTCCGGTCACCGAGATCCTTTCCATCGAGCCCGAAAGGCGAAGATACTCGCCCGCGCTTTTGCCGGAGCCGGAGATCTTCGGGAGGATATCGGTCTGGAGCGAAGGGAGTCCCCTACTTCGAAGCTTTTCGAGAATTTGACTGAGGGGGTCCATATTTCTTGACGACTGCATGAATGATGGCGCTGGTTGAAAGACGGGGGATCAAGGGAATCGTTATGACCTTTCCGCCCCGGGACTCGACGATGGCTCGACCGATAACCCGATCTTTCGGCCAGTCCCTGCCTTTGACCAGAAAGTGGGGCTGGATCGCGGCGATCAACCGCTCGGGGTCGGGTTCGTCGAAACAGATGACGTAATCCACGCAGGCCAGCCCCGCCAGCACCTCGGCCCGATAGGCCTGGGGGACGATCGGCCTCTTGGGATCTTTGATTTTTCGTATGGATCGGTCGGAGTTCATTCCGACCACGAGAATATCCCCCAGGCTCTTGGCCTTTTCAAGATATCTCACATGGCCGGCATGAAGAATGTCGAAGCAACCGTTGGTAAAAACGATGCGCCGCCCCTTCCCCCGCAGCCTTTTGGCCAGTGAGCGCATCTGCCGAAAGGATTTGATCTTTCCCCTCATCCGTACCCAGTTAGGCGCGCGATTGGCCCAAGCTTTCCATGAGGGCGGCAATGAGCAGCGGCACCATGATCTCGTGATGGCCGATGAGCGTATATCCTTTTCCGGACCCGATGGTCGGCCGTCTGACGACGTTGGTGGAGGGACGGTAGTGACGGATAAAGTCCATATTCACCGTTGTGAAATGACCCACATTGTGGCCGAGGTTCCTCGCCAGCGTGAGCGCCTTCATGAAGACCTCCGGAAGGATTACGGCCGATCCGATGTTCAGGTAGGCGCCGCCATCGAGCTGTGAAACCACCGCGGTCAACCTGTGGAAATCTCGGAGAGAGCCCTCACCCAGCGCGCTTCCGTTCGCCGATGGATGCATGTGGATGATGTCCGTTCCGATCGCCACATGAACCGTGACCGGAATCCCCAGGCGCACCCCGGCCGCGAGGAGGCTGTGCTGTTTGTAGGGCAGATCTTCGCTGAGGATCCGCTGTCCCACGGCCTCGCCGATCCCGATTCCTTTTCGGGAGCCTTCCGTGATGGATTCGTTGAGAATGACCGATGTTTCCTGGGCCATGCCGAATACCCCCTCGCCAATCCCCTCATCCACTTCTTCGGAGGTCTTTCCGGCCAGGGCCAGTTCGAGATCATGGATGATGCAGGCGCCGTTCAGGGCCAGGCAGTGTATCACCCCGGCCTCCAGCAACTGGATGAACAGCGGGTTCAATCCCACCTTGATGGGGTGCGCGCCCATGCCGACGATGATGAGACGGTTTTCCCGGAGGGACTGGGTCAGGTCCCGAACAACCGCCTTGAAATCCTTGGCCGCGAGCACCTCGGGGAGCCCAGCCAAAAACTGGCTGAAGCTGGATGAGACCGAATATCGCCGCGCAAAATCGGTGAGGCTGACTTTGCTCTTGCGATCCTTGATCG
>CAYGBP010000100.1:9453-9804 GCA_964348105.1 uncultured Nitrospirota bacterium | reverse complement strand
GACGACATCGGCTACTGGAACATCAGCGCCTACAACATGGGCATGATGGGCTACAAGACGCCCAACATCGACCGGCTTGCCAAAGAGGGAATGATCTTCACTGATGCCTATGGAGAACAATCCTGCACGGCAGGGCGTGCATCCTTCATCACGGGACAAAGCGGCTTCCGTACCGGCCTGTTGAAGGTCGGGCTTCCCGGCGCCAAAGAGGGTATGCAGAAAGAAGACCCTACCATCGCCGAATACTTAAAATCCAAAGGCTATGCAACGGCACAATACGGCAAGAACCACTTTGGGGATCTCGACGAGCATCTGCCGACCAACCACGGGTTTGACGAGTTCTTTGGCAAT
>CAYGBP010000100.1:5337-9443 GCA_964348105.1 uncultured Nitrospirota bacterium | reverse complement strand
TCTTTATCACCTGAATGCTGAAGAAGAACCGGAGAACGAAGATTACCCACGTGACAAGAAACTTGCCGATGGCAGGACTTTTCGCGAGGCCTTTGGACCACGCGGTGTGATCAAGTCGACGGCCGGTGGGAAGATCGAAGACACAGGCCCGCTGACTAAAAAACGCATGGAAACCGTTGACGAAGAAACACTCGATGGTGCCATGGACTTCATGGACCGCTCGGTCAAGGCGGACAAACCATTCTTTCTTTGGTGGAACTCCACCCGCATGCACATCTGGACTCATCTCAAAGAGGAAAGCAGAGGCGTAACCGGCCATGGTGTGTATGCTGACGGTTTGGTCGAACATGATGGCCATGTAGGCCAACTGCTCGACAAGCTTAAGGAACTCGGGGTCGACGACAATACGGTCATCATGTACTCCACCGATAATGGCGCCGAAGTGTTCTCCTGGCCCGATGGGGGCACCATCCCATTCCGGGGTGAGAAGAACGACAACTGGGAAGGCGGTTTCCGGGTGCCTTTGATCGTTAAATGGCCCGGGGTCATTAAACCGGGCAGTATCTCTAATGACATCATCTCGCACCTCGACTGGTTCCCGACGATTGCCGCGGCACTTGGGGATACGGACCTGAAGGAGCGCATGAAAAAGAAAGCGGTATTCGGTAAGGATAACACCAAGGTGCACCTGGACGGCTACAATTTCCTGCCACGCTGGAAGGGTGAAGTGGACAAAGGCCCTCGGCGCGAATTCTTTTACTTTTCAGACACCGGCAACCTGCTGAATCTGCGTTATGAGAAGTGGAAGATTGTGTTTGCAGAGCAACGGGCGAAAGGGTTGGAGGTCTGGCAGGAACCCTTCACACCTTTGAGACTGCCGAAGATCTTTGACCTCAGGGCCGATCCTTTTGAGCGGGCTGATCATGAGACGATAGGGTATGCCCGTTGGCGCATCGACCGAACCTACGTCCTGGTTCCCGCACAAGCGATCGTCGGGAATTTCCTGAAGACCTTCAGGGCCTATCCGCCACGCCAGAAACCGGGGAGCTTCTCGATCGATCAGGTGCTTCAGAAACTGCAGACCGGAGGATCGGCAAGCAACTGATAAGGAAATCACACAGGAGCAGGCTTATAAATACCCTCTATAGTACACTCCGTTGGGAGTGAAAGGGTTCAAGGATTCAAGGGGCAAAGGGGAAAATCAAAATACCGTCATTCCCGCGAAAGCGGGAATCCAGAAATTAGTAGAGACTGGACTCCGGCTAAACGCATGCCAGAATGACAGAATAAAAGATCATCATCCCGGACTACGATCCGGGATCCAGGTGTGGGAATATACGTCCAACTGGATTCCGCATCAAGCCTGCCTGTCGGCAGACAGGTGCGGAATGACAAGATTAAAAAAACTAATTAAGGAGGTCCTTATGAGAAAACTCCTATTCTTCGTACTCGCTGTCTGTTTTATTTATTTTAACGTCCATTCTATCCACGACCAGGAATACAACACGGTTAAAGTCGCCGATGGAGTTTATTCCTTCGGCGATGGCATGTATTACGTGATGTTTGTCGTCTCGGATAAAGGTGTGATCGTCGCGGATTCTGTCAATCCCGACTTCGCGGCCGCCTTGCAGAAGGGAATCCGGGAGGTCACGGATATGCCCATCAAATATTTGATTTACTCTCATGATCATTGGGACCATATCAGTGGCGGGAAGGTGTTTAAGGATGCCGGGGCAACTATCCTGAGTCATGTGGAAACCAAAAAATCGCTCGCCAGGAAGCCCAACCCGAATGTGGTGCTTCCGGATAAAACGTGGAAAGGCAACAAACATGCGATTAAGCTCGGCAATAAGACCATGGAGCTACTTTATTTCGGCCCTAATCATGGAAAAGGGATGACGGTTTATCGCCTGCCCAAGGAGAAGATCATCTATGTGGTGGATCTCGTTGCCCCGAAACGTGTCGGATTCGCCTTTCTGCCTGATTTTTCCCCCAAGGAGTGGTTGCGAAGCCTGAGAGAAATCGAACGGCTCGAATTCGATATCGCCTTGTTTTCTCATGGACTTCCGAAGGGGACCGTTCAGGATGTCACCGCCCAACGGGTCTTTGTGGAGGATCTCAAGGCGGAGATGATCCGGATGATGCAAGCCGGCGAGGACCCGTTCATGATCCCTTCCAAGATCAAACTGGATAAATACAAGGACTGGGCGATGTATAGCGAATGGCTGGGAATGAATGCCTGGCGCCTGCTGATGGAAATGCATATGGGGTGGTAGTGCACTAACAAATCTTTATAGACCCATAATGGGAATTTCTACTCTAAAGAACGGTTATGCTCCGGAGGGTTAAAGCGTTATGTTTGAAATAACACTAAAAAGAGAGGGCACGAAAAAGATACTGGCCAATAGTCTGACCTCGGCAATATCTATTGTTTTAGTGGCATCCACTCCAGTGCTTGGGCAGGATGAATCGGAGCTTGCGAAGAAGCTGGCAAATCCCGTGGCGTCGTTGATCAGCGTCCCGATCCAGGCGAATTACGACGGGAACATCGGCACGAATGATGAGGGGGCGCTCTGGCGAATCAATATCCAGCCGGTCATCCCCTTCTCTCTGAATGACAATTGGAACCTGATCTCCAGGACAATCCTCCCGATCACCGTTCAGGACGATCTTCCGGTCCAGGGAATGGGCGAATCGGGCATCAGCGACATTCTTCAGAGCCTCTTCTTCTCCCCGGAGGAACCAACGGCAAGGGGCCTGATTTGGGGGGCGGGTCCGGTCTTTCTTCTGCCGACAGCATCCGACGAGGTTCTGGGCTCCGAAAAATGGGGAGTAGGCCCCACCGCGGTCGGCCTCAGGCAGGAGGGCCCATGGACGTACGGGGTGCTGACCAACCATGTCTGGTCGATCGCGGGAGAGGACAACCGCGCCGATATCAACGCCACCTTCATCCAGCCATTCCTAACGTACATTACCAGGACGAAGACCACGGTCGTATTGAACACGGAATCGACCTATGACTGGAAGGGTGAAGAGTGGTCGGTACCGCTTAACTTTATCGTTCAGCAGATGCTGAAGGTTGGCCCTCAGGTCCTCCAGCTGGGCGTCGGTGCCCGGTACTGGGCCGACTCCCCCGACGGCGGCGCCGAGGACTGGGGCGGCCGGATCCAGTTGACTTTCCTGTTCCCGAAGTGAGGAACCCCTTATGATCTCAAGAGAGACCCCTACGCAACCAGATGGAGGGAGATAAATGTCTCCTGTAAGTCCCGTCACGGTCCAGGTGGAAAGAGCATGTCGAATGGTCACATACGAGGGATGAAGATCATTTAGAAAAGGGGAGTAGCTCAGAGCGCTTTCTAAGAAAGATGCGATCAATGGCATGGAAATAATTCGGTCCTTCATTCGCATGCTTGAAAACGAGGCGGTCAAATCCATATTCGATCATCTGCGAAATCTGTTTTACTGTACGCTCATCCTGGCGGCGGGTTTTTTCGTGAATAACAAACCTCCGGACTGGATTGCGGGTACCTCCTTGGCTCCGGTTTCAGGATATGTCGCAATCGGAACGGGAATTCTGCTCATATTGCTGGTTTTTTCAGATGGGATCTACAAGCTGTCCAAGCTGAAACATCCTTTTATCCTTTCTTTCCTCCTGGTCGCCTTCTATGTTCTGGTGACGGTCAGGCTGACGCTGATTCTGTTGGAATTCAGAATGGGCTCGTGATTTGCACTCTTTAAATCAATCCGGTAGGATTCCATTCCGCGTTAGGGGGGAACTCGGATGTGGCTACTGGGAGGGTTTTCGTGGGATGCAGAAAGGACATCGGGACATAACGGGCCCGAAGTCGAAGCCTAAGACAATCCGGTTAGTGAGCGGCAATAACTGGAATTAACAAAGATAGACTTCCAGATATGAAAAGATACTTTTCCTGTTGCGGATTTATTTTTGGTTGCATTGTGTACGCATCGGGCGCATCCGCGGATGTTCGGGCACAAGCGGAAGCCTTCAGTCAAGGAAGCCTGCGAGGCTCCATCCATGGTGGCTCCGGCCGCGCCTTTGATCAGACCTACTTTGTTCTGGGTGGAGGGATTGGCTACTACCTGTT
>CAYGBP010000100.1:4847-5211 GCA_964348105.1 uncultured Nitrospirota bacterium | reverse complement strand
ATGATCTGGATTCGTATGGTTTCCGAGGAGGTCTCTTTAGCAAAATCGGGGGGAATGCATTCCTGGGCGTGGGTGTCGTTTATGAAAAGTTTTTGAGCTGTGAGAAAACCATTTACAATTCATGCGAGGATGTATACCCAGAGGCCATATTGTCCGTCGGCTTTTGAAGGCCTGTTATTCGAATTATTTCATCATCCTTTCTCATGCAGCCCGCTATTCCCCAGTCGCGATCATAACAGGCGTGGCAGGCAATAGTTTCAATGGGGTAGGTTCCCAGCCAACATACGTAGCATTGTCTTTGGGCTTGCTTGTGAGCGCAGGGAAGAAACGTTTTTAAGTCCGGAATAACAGCCATTATAGGACG
>CAYGBP010000100.1:0-4755 GCA_964348105.1 uncultured Nitrospirota bacterium | reverse complement strand
CTGCGATAAGGATAACTTGCAATGGGGCGTGCCGGCCGAGCGGCTATGTCAAAAAGAATCTGTTTGAGGGGTGCATGATGGTTGGACGGTTCCTCGGAATGGTCATCTTGATATTGTGGGCTATCTCTCCTTTAGCCTTCGCCCAGGAATTCGCGGAGGACGGGGCCTACTTTGTCCTGGGCGGAATCACAGGCTTTGAAAGACTCGATGATACGAGTAGTGTGAGTGTCGATGACAGCCTGGGATTTAACATGCGCTTTGGCTACCGATTTCTGCCCGGGCTTGCGGCGGAGATTGAATGGGATTTTCTGGATGGGTTCGACCTCAATGATGTTCCCGGAAATCTTACGGTGGACGGCTGGCTACTCACGGCGAATGTCAAAGCGCCATTGCGGACCGATCGGGTCCAGCCCTTCCTGCTCGCGGGTCTCGGGGCCATGTACGCCCAGCTTCGATCCGAAACCGTTCTCGTTGTTTGCGACTGGTGGTGGTGTTATGGCACCTCCGCGCAGCTGGGGGATGAAATAGATTTTGCGATGCGATTTGGTGGTGGCTTGGACGTTTACCTCGCCGAGGAGTTTGCGATTACCCTCGATGCCAATTATGTCATTCCCACTGGAGGCCTCGAGGATCTCACTTATATCTCATTTGGATGGGGTTTTCTGTTCAAATATTATTGACTGTCCTTGAGCCTGAAGCGTCAAACCGGATCGACTTCCCCTCATGCGATGAACAGGCGGGTTACCGGAAACCAGCCTTAAAAGCGGGTTGTTGGAAATGATCAAAATGAAGATAGACGGGTGCCGGACCTTAGGGTCTGGCTTCTTTGATCTTTCGAATGGTTTGGAGGATCTGCTCGCGGACTAGCCTGCATTCTTCAACGGTTGCGGTCTTCACGCATCGTCGAAATTCGCTCCGACCGGATAGCTCCTGGAGGCGAAAGAGTATATTTTCGGGAATTTCCGATTCAAGCTGTCCCAGGATTTCCGCCCCGTACCACCTCGTCTCCCAATCGGAACCCTCAAGGGCGGTAACTGCAAAATCACGGGCCTCGGCATGCCGGGCAAGCGGTACCGAGCGCCCCTTATTGACCTGCCATGTGAAGCGGAGATTTGCCTCTTTTTTGAATCGTATTCGGACTGTCGTCAGCTCGTCTTGAACAATAGAAATGGAAAGAGGTTTGGAGGTGCCTCCAGCCACATCCCCGACGGTATCGATCAGGGATGGGGGAATTAAGCGGATCATGAGATCATGGGCGCCTGGTTCGAGGGCGATCCGAAGCCTCTTGATCCTGGATGGGGATTGAATCGAGTCCGCCACTTTCCGGCCGAGTGAAAGTTGAGCCAGATGAACCTCTTTTCTCCCGTCGAGCCTGTAGATGGCCCAACCCGCCATGCATCCTGTACAGTAGAATTCAACCAATCCGTTGGGCGTCCCCGGCGGCAGGTCATCATGGATCAAGGCGTCTCTCGTGCCGGATTTCGATGCGCACGCGGCAAGGGATAAGGCAATTGCCAGGGATAGGACCCTTCCAATAAGATATAGGTAATGCGGTGATTTTCGGAAGGACATATTACTCATGTTCTGGTCGTCTAAATCGGAGATTAACGGTTTAGCGTCCTATTAGTCAACAAGAAAGGCATCAGTAACCGTTGGCGGAGGAAACGCATTAAAATTCCACCCTGAATTCCCTGAAAGCCGCATGTGGATTGACAGTCGGAGAAGGGGGGCGTATTGTAAAGGGCGTTGTTCTTCGAATAGCATTTTGAAATTGATTGAATAGGGTCAAGCGTCAAGTGCAAAAGAGTATTCTGACGGACATGGATGGCGTACTGGTGCGAGGGCATGAGCTCGTTCCGGGTGCGGACCAATTCATCGAGCGGCTCAAGTCAGAAGGGCGCAAATTCCTTGTCTTGACGAATAACTCCGAACGGACGCCGCGGGATCTGGAGCACCGGCTCAAAGAGATGGGCCTGCAGGTTCCCGCGGAACACATTTACACCTCAGCCCTCGCCACGGCCCGGTTTCTGGCCAATCAGTCGCCCGGGGGAAAAGCCTTCGTGATCGGCGAGTCCGGATTGATGGAAGCCCTGCACGCCGTCGGATACGTGATGACCGAATACAGACCCGATTATGTCGTCGTCGGCGACACCCAGCATTATGATTATCACAAGATCACCCAGGCCATTCGGCTCATCCGGGACGGGGCCCGATTCGTCGCAACCAACCCGGACCCCACCGGGCCGAGCGAGTCCGGCATCACGCCGGCGACGGGGTCGCTGGTCGCCCTGATCGAAAAGGCCACCGGCCGGTCGGCCTACTTCGTGGGAAAGCCCAACCCCTTGATGATGCGAAACGCCTTGCGGCAAATGGGCGAGCATTCCGATCATGCCATGATGATCGGCGACCGGATGGACACCGATATCATCGCGGGAATCGAGAGCGGCATGGAAACCATACTGGTACTCTCCGGCGTTACCCGGCGGGAGGATGTGGACCGTTTTCCTTACCGACCCACGCGGATCGAGCCATCCGTCGCTTCCATCGACCCTTGATCCCGCGGAGCAGGCTTTGACCCTGCAAGACTCTGCCTAAAAGCTGTAAACCGCCTCGAAAAATAATCGGTCGTTGTCGCCGATCGTTCTGAAGGAGGCCAGGTCGCCTGATTGATAGGCCACCAGGCCGGCGGTGAGAGATAGGTAATCGGACCAGTCATACCGGATCGAAGCACGCTCCACCGCTCCGTCTTCCGCCGTCGGGCCGAAAATCAGGGCCACGAAGACGAGATGAAGCGTGTCATGCAGGAAATCGGCCTGATAGCGCAGGGCCAGACCCGGCTCATCCTCCTGGGCGTTATCGGGAGGATCTTTTAATCGATTATCGAAGTCAAAGAGGTGGCGGTTGACGATTTCGGCCGAGAGTGTTGTTTCTGAAAAACCGGTATAATCCGCGCCAACCAGGAGATCCAGGCGGGACCGCGTTCCCGGGAGGGCGAAAAACCTGAAACCGTCCAGATAGGCCGCCTCGGCCTTGAACAGCCAGTTTCCTCTGGCCAGGTTTGTCGCCGCTCCGACCATGGTGAGCCAACTGTGAGCCCGGCGGGTCTCGGTTGGGGAGACCTGTTTGAAGTGGGTTTGGGGATTGAAGAAGCGGGCGGCATAGAACGAGAGGTCCCACCCGGTGAAGATCCCGTTGAGGGCGGCCCCGTACTGCGTGTTCCTGAAATGGCTTGCCGGCTTTTCCTCCGGTGGCGGAGGACTATTGAGCGGGAAAAAGTCACTCCCGAAAACAGGGTCTTTGTTGAATCGCACTTCGTGAACCGCAAGTGTGGTGAGGTTCCATGGCCCGATATAATAATCCAGCCGCGTCATGAAGACGGGTAGCCGAAGATCATCGATATCCACCAGTCCCGGTTCCCGGTTATCGAGTGGATTGAGCACATCCGTGACACGTACATTGTCCGATTTTCCCCACACCATGATCTGCCGGCCCACCTTGAGGTCGATACGCTGGTGGAGTTTGCCCTGGGCAAAGGTCTCATCGAACTCGATTTCATTTTCGTAAAGGTCAAGGACTTCCGGGGTAAACGCGTCCCGCCCCTGGATCCGATACGCGAAATCGTAAAAGGCGTGTCCGCCGAGCAGGACCCGCCAGTCCTCGGAAAATGTGATTTCCAGGTCCAGATCCGCATCCAGCCGAAGACGGGATAGGCCCCGATGATCCGTTGCGGCCGGAGGCGGGGCTTCATGCGCGATATTAATGGAGGATGCCGCTTTGACCGAACCGCTCAGGTCCCAGGGAAGGGGCTTCTGTCGGATCCGCTCGGTTTTCGGTTCGGGAGCGGGCTCTTCCTCGAATCCGCCGAGAATCTCGTCCAGCCCCGGCTCGGGCGGTTCACCGGTCGCCTCGGGCTCGAAACCTTCGAGAATTTCTTCCAACTGTTCCTCTTCTGGGGTTGATTGCGGTTGGGTATTCTCCTGGCCACGGCTGGTGCTGACCAGCAGGAGCACACTGGCCATTACAAGGAGAGCGCTTGTGCCGCTCACCACAGAAAAACTTTTGGCCTCTTTGGACATTCGATGTGAGGTTATAATCCCTTTTCAAGCCTCCGGATCGTAAATAAGTCTTCATCCAGAGCCTGGTTGAACCTGACCTGATCGAGCCTTAGGATCGTTTTGTGGACTGTCGCTTTGCCTTTTTTCGTGGTCATGTGAGTCTCGGTCGCCACCCAGATGTCGTCGATCCGCTCCAGCCTCCTCACATCCATGTATTTCAGTTCATTTCCCTTGTCTACCCAGTGCACGGCGCGGACCACCACTTTGTTATCCTGCCGCACGAACAAGAGGGATTTCTTGTAGCCGGTCTCATCGATAACCTTCTGCCGCCGCGGCAAGGCTTCGATGATCCATACCGCGTCCCCCCGGACTTCATCCTCCTTCAGAAGTTCGAAGTCATAATCTTCCAGGTTCCGGGCGGTGAAGTCGGCGTAGTTAAAATCGGATCCCATAAAGCTCCCGCTCTTGTCCGATGAGGCGATCCGCTTGGTCTTTCTCAGCGCCGGCAGAAACAACCATTGATCATCGTCCTGGTCGGGGTCGTCATAATCATAGGTCAGAAACCCCGTGTCCTTGACATCCGGGGGATGGATGAAAAACATGGCCCGGTAGGTGTCCTTTCCCTGATCCTTCATGAAAGTGCGGATCTTGCGGATTCGCTCATTGCCGTGCTTGTCGATCAGCGTCATCTCCATATCGG
>CAYGBP010000099.1:2024-9964 GCA_964348105.1 uncultured Nitrospirota bacterium | reverse complement strand
CACAACCTCGATGTGATCAAGACCGCCGACTGGGTCATCGACCTGGGTCCCGAGGGCGGAGGGGGCGGCGGGGAGGTGGTGGCCGCGGGCCCGCCGGAAGAGATTGGCCGCAGCGATTGCTCCCATACCGGCCGGTTTCTCCGCGCCGTCCTGTAAGCCTGCCGCGCCACGCTCTTTCCCGTTGTTGACACCTCCCCTCCGGATGCTTAAAATGAATCCAAAACCATAAAGGTGAACCGGATGCATATCGGATCGATCAGGTATTTTCTTTTGACGGGCCTGCTGGCCATGGCCGTTTCCCATACGGGATGCGAGCGCATCTCGGAAGACGGATCGGGCCCGGCGCTCGAAGGGGGACCCCATTCGGAAGTGCCCGGGGAAGCGGCAGGAAGCCAGGCGGCCGCAACAGTGATGCAGCGCATCAACGCCTACAAGGAGCGCCTGAAGAAGGACCCCAAGGATCTGGAGGCCCTGATCGCCCTCGGGAACGCCAATTTCGACATCCAGCGCTTCGACAAGGCCAGGGACCTGTATCAAAGGGCCCTGGACATCAATCCCCACGACGCCACGGTGCGCAGCGACCTGGCCAGTTGCTACCGAAACCTGGGCGATGTCGAAGCCGCCTACCGGGAGCTGGAGAATGTGCTGGCCCTTTCGCCCACGAACGAAACGGCCCTGTACAACATCGGGGTCATCCGGCTCAATGACAGGAATGATAAGAAGGGGGCCATCGAGGCCTGGGAGAAGCTGATCGCGACGCATCCGGACGTGAGCTACGCCGAGGAGTTGAAGCAACGCATCGAGGAGCTCAAGGCCGCCCCCGACTCGTAACAAGCCCAGCCCGTCGATCCGGGATCACGCGCACGTCGGATGAATCCGTCATGTCACGTCTAATCATTATCTTTATACTGGCCGCCGCGGCCTACGTTTTGATCAAGGGGCTGATGGCCGTGGCCTTTTTTTTCCGGGCCAAGTCCAAACAGGGCCCGCGGGCCGTCACTGGACGACCGATGGTCCAGGACCCGATCTGCGGAACCTATGTTCCGAAGGAAAACGCCCTGGAGGCGTCGATCGGCGGCGAAGTCCGCTATTTTTGCAGTCCCGAATGCCTGGAGAAATCTCGCGCGGCCGAGTCCGGTTCGCATCGCACCGAGGAGGGAAGATGAAAAGCCTGTGGTCGGACCGGGATACCCAATCGATGAGCGAGTTCGAGCGGCTGGTCTACACCTCGCGGCTGATCGGGGCGAATCCGGACCTGGTGCTCTGGGGAGGAGGCAACTCCTCGGTAAAGGTGGACGGCCGCGACCACGCCGGCCGGCCGGTGCGGATCCTCTGGATGAAGGGAAGCGGATCCGACATGCGCACCATGACGGCCAAGCACTTCACGCCGCTGCGGCTGGAGGACCTGATCCCGCTCGCCAAGCGCGAGGGGATGACGGACGAGGAGATGGTGGCCTACCAGATGAAATGCATCCTGGAGCCCGGCTCGCCCAAGCCCTCGATCGAAACCCTGTTGCATGCCTTCCTGCCGCCCACGCACATCTATCATACCCATGCCGACGCGATCTGCGCCCTGACCGACACGCCCGACAGCGCGGCCGTGATCGAGGAGGTGTTCGGCCGCAAGGTGGCCCTGATCCCGTATTATCGGCCGGGCTTTCTGCTGTCCAAGAAGACCGGCGCGGCCTTTGAAAAGACGCCCGGCCTGGAGGCTATCATCCTGGACAAGCATGGACTGATCACCTGGGGGGAAACGGCCAAGGAGGCCTACCGGGAGACCATCCGGCGGGTGACGCAGGCCGAGCGGTACATCGCCAAGAAGATGCGGCAGAAGAAGGTGCTGAAAGGGACGCGCGTGAGAAACCTACCCGCCGGCGAACGAAGGGCGCTGGCGGCCGAGGCGGCGCCGCAGCTTCGCGGCTTGGTGAGCCGCCAGCGGCGGATGGTCCTTCAATACGACGACGATCCCGAGGTGCTGGAGTTCGCCAACGCCCAGAACGCCAAGGAGCTCTCCCAGGTGGGCCCGTTTACGCCGGATCACATGCTGCACACCAAGCCCTGGCCGCTGTTCGTGGATATCGATCGGACCGAGGACCTCGGGCGGGCGATCGCGAAGGCGCTGCCCAAGTCCATGGAGCAGTACCGGGACCGCTATACCGATTATTTCAACCGCTACAAGACCCCGGGCGTGACGATGCTGGACCCCCACCCGCGCGTGATCCTGATCCCGGGGCTGGGCATGTTCACGACCGGAAAGGACCGCCGCGCCGCCCGGATCGCGCATGATCTTTACCGGCACACGATCCGGGTGATTCAGCATGCCACCGCCATCGGCAAGTACCGGGTGCTGTTGCCCCAGGAATTGTGCGATTTCGAGTACTGGCCGATGGAGAACTTCAAGCTGACCCTTCTGCCGCCCGAAAAGGAATTCTCGCGCCACGTCGCCCTGGTGACCGGCGCCGCCCGCGGGATCGGCAAGGTGGTGGCCGAGCGGCTGGCCGGCGCGGGCGCTTCGGTCATCCTGACGGACATCGAGGCCGCGAAGGTGCGAAAGGCGGCCGAGGCCATCAATGAGAAGGCGGGCGAGCAGGTGGCGGTCGCCCTGGAGATGGACGTCACCCGGGAGCGCTCGGTGCGCGAAGGGTTCGCCAAGGCGATGCTGGCCTTCGGCGGCCTGGATGTGCTGGTCTCCAACGCCGGGATCGCCCGCACCGCGCCGGTGGCAGAACTTTCGGTGGACGACTGGGAGGCCTCGTTGAGCGTCAATGCCACGGGCCACTTCCTGGTTTGCCGGGAGGCGATGCGGGTGTATCGCCGGCAGGGGATCGGCGGCAACATCGTGGTGGTGGCCACCAAGAACGTCCTGGCGCCCGGAAAGGACTTCGGCGCCTATTCCGCCTCCAAGGCGGCCCAGACCCAGCTTTCCAGAATCCTGGCGATCGAAGGCGGCGGGGAGGGCATCCGGGTGAACATGGTGAATCCGGACGGCGTGTTTGAGGATTCCGGCCTGTGGTCCAAACAGGTCCGGCAAGAGCGCGCGAAGGCCCATAACGTGCCGATCGACAGCCTCGAGGATTTCTACGCCGCCCGCAACCTGCTGCGGGCCAAAATCTCCACCAACGACGTGGCCGAGGCGGTGCTGTTTCTGGCCTCCGGCCGCTCGGCCAAGACCACTGGCGCCATCATCCCTGTCGACGGCGGCGTTCGCGAAGCCTTTCCCCGGTAACGGCTACTGGGTTTCAGCAGTCCGACCTCGTTGAGCAATGCTCCCGCTTTTTCTTGACAGCCCCCAAGGGGTGGGCTAAGATGGGGCGCTTCCCGCGGATCCGCCGGGGTGGGGTATAATAATATTAATAATATATTAAAGATAGCAGAGGACAGGAGGTAGGCCATGAAGTTCTTCATCGATACCGCCAATATTTCCGAGATCAAGGAGGCCAAGGCGCTCGGCCTGATTGACGGGGTGACCACGAACCCCAGCCTGGCATCCAAGGAGAAAGAGGGCCGGGATTTCAAAAAGCTGATCCGGGAGATCTGCGAGATCGTGGACGGGCCGGTCAGCGCCGAGGTGGTGGC
This sequence comes from uncultured Nitrospirota bacterium, assembly GCA_964348105.1. Lineage (GTDB taxonomy): Bacteria > Nitrospirota > Nitrospiria > DATECO01 > DATECO01 > CAYGBP01. The sequence continues at coordinate 6,388 of CAYGBP010000099.1, read as the reverse complement.
CACCGAAGAAGAGGCGATCATCAAGGAGGCCCGTGAGCTGGTCAAGATCCACAAGCACGTCGTGGTGAAAGTTCCCCTGATTCCGGAAGGCCTCAAGGCGGTTCGAAGGCTCTCACAGGAAGGGATCAAGATCAACGTCACGCTGGTCTTCTCCCCGACGCAGGCGCTGCTGGCCGCCAAGGCGGGTGCCACGTATGTGAGTCCCTTCGTGGGGCGGCTGGATGACGTCAGCGAAATCGGGATGAACCTCATTCAGCAGATCCTGACGATCTTCGGCAATTACGACTACGATACCCAGGTTCTGGTGGCCAGCGTCCGCAATCCGGTCCATGTCGTCGAGGCGGCCATGATGGGGGCGCATGTGGCGACCCTGCCCTTCAGCGTCCTCATGCAGCTCAGCAAGCATCCCCTCACAGACGTGGGCCTGAAAAAATTCCTGGCGGATTGGGAAAAGATGCAGCAGAAGATATGAGCCCGCTCCCCGCGGGGTTGGCACGGATCATCCGATCCGTCCTCAAATCATCCGATCCGCAAAAACTGCTCTCCAATTGTGTTTCCTGCCGCAAGGGCATCCTCAAGGCGGGACCTTACCGCTACGACCTGAACCGCATCAAAAATATTTATGTCGTCGGCGCGGGTAAGGCGTCCGGCGCGATGGCGGCCGCACTTGAGCGGATCCTGGGCAAGCAAATTAAGGGCGGCCTGATCATCGTCAAGCACGGCCACCGGGTCCCCGTCTCGAGGGTCCGGATCACGGAGGCGGCCCATCCCGTTCCCGACGCTTCCGGCCTGGCGGGTGCCCGCCGGATCTTGTCGATCCTCGAAGGCGCGGGGGCTTCCGATCTGGTCATCGTGCTCCTGTCGGGCGGGGGATCGGCCCTGATGCCCCTGCCGGTGCGGGGCGTCACGCTGGCCCAAAAACAGGCCGCGACACAGCTCCTGCTGCGCTGCGGGGCGACGATCAACGAGATCAATGTCATCCGAAAGCATCTGTCGGGGATTAAGGGGGGGCGGCTGGCCCAGCTCGCGGCGCCGGCCCCGGTCCTGACGCTCGTCCTGTCCGACGTTCCCGGCAATCCGATGGATACGATCGCCTCGGGCCCGACCTATCCCGACCCCAGCACGTATGGCGATGCGGTGCGGATTCTGCGGAAGTACGGCATCTGGAAGAAGGTGCCACGTCCCGTGAGAGCTCATATCGAGGCGGGAAGGCGCGGGATCTGCCGGGAGACCCTCAAGCAGCGCGATCCGGTCTTCCGGAAGGTCCGGCACGTCATCATCGGCGACAATCAGGTCGCCCTGCGCGCCGCGGCCCGTGGGGCCCGCGCCGCGGGGTATGAACCGCGGATCCTGACCTCATTTCTGAAGGGGGAGGCGCGCGAGGTGGCCCAGGTCTTCGGCGCGATCGCTCGCGAGCATCATTTCAAGCGGCGGGGGCGTCGCGGTCGCGTCTGCTGGCTGGCCAGCGGCGAGACTACCGTCACCGTCAAGGGAGACGGCGTGGGAGGGCGCTGCCAGGAGTTCGCTCTGGCGGGCGCGCTGGAGATTGCCGGAATGCCGGGAACGGTCCTGGCCGCCTTCGGGACCGACGGGACCGACGGGCCGACCGACGCGGCCGGCGCCTACGCCGACGGCGAAATGCTTTCCGCCGCGGCCGGGCGGGGCCTGAAGCTCGGTGACTTCCTCGCCCGGAATGACTCCTTTCCCGTTCTGAAGCGAATGGGCCGTTTGATCAAGACGGGCCCGACACTGACCAACGTAAACGACATCTATCTGCTGCTCGCTCCCTGACTTCTTCCTCCCGGCACGCTTCCCTGGAAAAGTGAACCCATTTCTCAAATGAAGGTAAGTTTTTACTCACCCGAAGGCGGCTGGACACGGACGAAGCCGTGTCTCAGCTTACTAACTAATTGATAAATAATGATATTATTTAAGGCCTCTGACGAGGCGTCGCGCGACAGGGGGTGGTATGCAGCTTGCACAATACTAGATCATAAATGTGCCGAATGATTCTAAAAAGGGCTTCGAGGCGAATGGGGATCGGTGCGAGCCGATTGGCGGCCGGCGAGACCGTAAAAACCGCCCTTCCGGTATTCGCCGTCTTCCTGATGGTCGCTCTCTTCTCTTCTCCCATCCCGGCCGCGGGTGGCGGGTGGGAGGGATTCAGTCCGCTGCCGGTGCGCTCGGCGGATCCCTTTCCGATCGAGCCTGAAGATCTGACGATCGATCCCTCCCGCACAGAGAAAATCCTCAACGAAATCCGGCTGCAGAAGGCGCTCGAAGCCATCCTGAAGGAGCTGAAGCTGGAGATCGAGCTGGAGGAAGGCGCTTCCACTTCGACCGAGGAAGCCTCGCCGGGCAATCCGGCCGAGATGATCGGGTCGGAGGGCGCCGAGCGGCCCACGCTGCAGCTGGATTTCCAGGTCCAGCCCGATGTTCCCTGACCCTTTTCCCCCGTTTGACTCACCCCGGACCTTTCTGTAAGATACCCGCATCCGTGCATGCGTCCCGCTTGGCCGGCTTCGGGTTTCGCCGCGGTACCGCGCTTAGCGCGGGGGGCCGGCGTAGAAGTAATAAAAGGCGGTCGGGGCGGTGGTTTGATTTCGTAACAGGAGGCCTGATGAAAGAGGTCGCGATCCAGGAAAAACTCAGGTTGATGGAAAAAGAGATGGAGATCCTCGGAGAATCCATGGAAGGGATCAAGATGGACTTCAAGGAGCAGGTGGCGCTCCTGCGGATCGAAATGGATACCCTGAAGGCATTCCTGACCCGGGAATTCCCTGATTTCAAGAAAGAATACCCCAGGATCAAGAAGGCGGTTACGGCCGGGCTGGATCCTGAGCGGCAGCAGTAATCATCGGGGCGGGAAATTGAATGCGCCTCGGCGGTGGGTCTGGCGGTATTTCTTCCACGCGGGGACGGGACTCTGCCTGGCGGCGCTGATCGTCTCGCTGCCGCCCGAGCAAGGACCCCGCGTGGTGGGGGTGCTGCTGGCGCTGGTGATCCTGGCCGAGTTTCTGCGAATTAGGGCAGCGCCGCTCAACCGCCTTTTCGTACGCCTGTTCGGCGCGCTGCTCAAGGAGGCGGAGGGCGGGCGGCCGACCGGCGTTCCCTTCTTTCTGGGCGGGCTGCTGGTTTCGCTGCTGCTGTTCGATCGATCCGTCGCCCTGGCGGCTCTGATCATCCTGTCGATCGGGGATCCGGCGGCGGCCATGGTGGGTCGACGATGGGGCAGGATCCGGCTGGGCGCCAAGAGCCTGGAAGGGACGGCGGCCTTCGCCATTGCGGCCGTCTCGGCCGTCGCGCTGCTCGGCCTGTTCTGGCCCGTTCCCGCGATGCCGGTCTACGTCCTGGGCGCGATCCTGGGCGCCGGGGCCGAGCTCATGCCGGGCGGGGTGAACGATAATCTCACCATTCCTCTCCTCGCGGGACTCGGGATGGAATTGGCAACGAGGATCGGATCCTTATAAACCGATCGGAGTTTTACCATGAAAAAAAATGTGGGTGGGCTGGATCGATTTTTCCGGTTGGGGATCGGTTTCTTGTCCCTGGCCATCGCCTACGCGACGCAGGATCCCGCCATGAAGCTCATCTTCGGACTGGTGGCCCTCGTCGGCCTGGCCACCTCGCTGACGGGCTACTGCCCGATCAATGCCCGCCTGGGGATCAACACCCGCGGCGAGCGCGGTGGCGAGAAAAAGTGAATTCCCGGCCGGATCGTCACATGCCTTAGAGACGGACCGAGGCGACGCGGTAGGATTTCGGGGCTGAGCGCAGATCCTTCGGTTTCCAGGCTTCCGCCTTGTCCAGCGTGTCCAGCTGCATGAAGACCTGGTAAGCCGTCAGGACCCGCCCCGGGTAGACGACCGGAAGCCGCTTTCCGCGCTTCTGCAGCCGGGCGATCCTGGAGGGTCCGTAGTTGTAGGCGGCCAGGGCAATCTCCAGGTCTCCGAACTGCCGGTGCAGGGTGGCCAGGTAGTGGGTTCCCAGCCGGACGTTGAGTTGCGGGTCGAACAGGGTTTTCTTGCCGTTCCAGGGGATGTTCTTGACGCGGGCCAGCTCGCGGCCCGTCGCGGGCAGAATCTGCAGCAGGCCCAGGGCCCCCACGCGGGACTTGGCCCAGTTGTAAAACGAGCTTTCGGTCACCGCGAGGGCCAGGATCAGCTCCGGGTCATAGGCATGCTCCAGGCTTTCCCGGTAGATATGGTGCGCCAGCTCCGCTTCGTGATCGCTCGGCAATCCCGTTTCGAACTTCTGTAGGATCGTCTGGATCTTGAGGACCTTCTTCTTGCTCATACCGAACTTGAAGTCCCCCATCAGCTCGCCGAGTGCGCGCTGATTGATCTTCGTGACCTTCGCTTTGC
>CAYGBP010000099.1:0-2014 GCA_964348105.1 uncultured Nitrospirota bacterium | reverse complement strand
GATCTTGAGGACCTTCTCCCGGGCTTCGTCTTTCTGGCCGATCGGGACGGCCTGGGCCGCCTTGGCGATCACCTCTGGGATATGAAAGGCGTTTCCGACCGGCGTGGCGGCGCTGAGAAGACCGGATAGCAGAAGGCACCAGAGCAGCATGAACAACCCCCCCTGCTGCATCACATATTTTCCGTGGCGCTCCGGCTGATTGATGTGCACCTTCTTCAGCAGATTCACCTTTCGCATCGACGGCCCTCCTCTTGGATCAAAAAAAAACCCATCTCCCCGATAAGAGAGATGGGTCTAAAAAACAAATGCCCACTTCGGCAGCTCCGCTATCCAGTGACAGGGTCCGTGAGGACCCTTTCTGGATCGGTGGCTTTGCGCCCCCACCTTACGATGGGTTTGCTCTTATCGGTGGAACCTTATTGTAGAAGCCGATCTATTTGATTCTAAGGATAGCATGGATTCCGGATCTGTCAAGTTGGGTCAAGGCCCCGGAAACGGGCCTTTTCCATCCCCCGGCGGATCCCCGCCTTGCCCGGTTTGCCTTGACAGGCCATGAAAACAGAGTATGATAATTGAGGACGGGCCCTAAGGGCCCGCGCCGGGATCTTTGCGGTTTTATTGAAGAAATTTGGACAGAAACGGGCAGGGGCCTCGCGGCGGGAGGGATTCGTGGCGGATGACACCGCCAAACCGGATCTGCTGATCTCGATGTATCGCCAGATGATGCTAATTCGGCGGTTCGAGGAGAAATGCGCCGAGATGTACGCCCTGGCGAAGATCGGGGGTTTCTGCCATCTTTACATCGGACAGGAGGCCGTGGCGGTCGGGGCCGTGGGGGCCTCCAAGCCGGGCGATTATATCGTGACGGCCTACCGGGATCACGGCCACTGCCTGGCCCGCGGGACGGAGCCGCGCCTCGTCATGGCCGAGCTGTTCGGCCGCCAGACGGGGCTCTGCAAGGGCAAGGGCGGATCGATGCACCTGTTCGACCGCGAGAGACGTTTCTACGGCGGTTTTGCGATCGTCGGCGGGCACATCCCGCTGGCCACAGGGCTGGCCTTCGCGGCCAAATACCGCGGGGAGCAGGACGTCGTGCTCTGTTTCTTCGGCGAGGGGGCGGTTCCCAGCGGCGTCTTTCATGAATCCCTCAATATGGCCTCCCTATGGAAGCTGCCCATCGTCTATATCTGCGAGAACAACCGCTTCGGCATGGGGACGCCCCAGCAAAGGGCCTCGGCCCTGTACAATCCCGGCCAGGCGGCCGGGGCGTACGATCTCCCGCGCGAGACGGTGGACGGCATGGATGTCCTGGATGTGTACCACAGGGTTCAGGCCACCGTGGAGCGCACGCGGGTCCAGAGCCGTCCGCACTTCATCGAGGCGCGGACCTACCGGTTCATGGGCCACTCGATGTCCGACCCGTCGCACGGCCATTACCGGACCAAGGAGGATATCGACCGGCACAAGTCGCGCGATCCCATTCCCGGCCTGGCCCGCCGGCTGGTCTCGGAAGGGGTCATCACGGAGGACGGCCTGATCCAAATCGACAAGGAAATGGAGCAGATCGTGCAGGATTCGGTCGACTTTGCGGATCAAAGTCCCTTCCCGCCCCGGGAGGAACTGTTCAAGGATATCTTCGCCTGAATCACGGAGGGCCGAATTGGACGAGATCTTGTACCGCGAGGCGTTGAACCAGGCGCTGCGCGAGGAGATGCAGAGAGATCCCGGCGTCTTTCTGATGGGCGAAGAGGTGGGATTCTATCAGGGGGCCTTCAAGGTCAGCAAGGGACTGCTGGAGGAGTTCGGGCCACGGCGGGTGATCGATACCCCGATCACCGAGGCGGGCTTCACCGGCATCGGGGTGGGGGCGGCCATGGCCGGCCTGCGGCCGGTCGTGGAGATGATGACTTTCAACTTCGGCATTCTCGCCCTGGATCAGATCGTCAACAACGCCGTCAAGATCCGGTACATGTCCGGGGGACAGTTCGAGATCCCACTGGTGGTCCGCGGACCC
>CAYGBP010000098.1:3103-10099 GCA_964348105.1 uncultured Nitrospirota bacterium | reverse complement strand
CTGCTCGATGTTCTCCCGGCCGCTCGCCTCCTGGCGGTCCACGACGGCCACCGCCCGGACCACCTCGAGCCCTTCGTCCCGACAACGCCGGATGGCGTCGACCGTGGACTTCCCGCTGGTCACGACGTCCTCCACGACCAGTACGCGCTCGCCCTTGCCCACCGCCCCTTCGATGTATTTCTTCGTCCCGTGCCCCTTCACCTCTTTGCGCACGGCGAAGGTGGGAATCTTGAGCTTTTCCCGGTGGGCGGCATCCGAGACGGCGATCGCCACCGGGATCGCCCCGATGACCATCCCGCCGACGGCCGCGATTCCGCTTTCCTTGATCCCAGCCAGGATGAGCTCGCCCACGATCTCCCGCACGTCCGCGTAGGACAGGGCCACCCGAAGGTCTATATAATAGCGGCTGAGCCGGCCCGAGGCCAGCGGAAATTTTGGCGTATCGCTCGCGTGAAACGAGGTCTCGACGATCCGCTGAATCAGGGTTGTGCGGCGATCGGGCATCGGCGCTCCGCGGTTGGATTCCATATTACTTTCGACCCCCCCGAATGTCAACGACCCGGCGCCCGCCCGGGGGGAATCGCATTGCCCCCGATCGCCCGATCTGCTATATTGCGGCCATTCCATGGATAAACCGGCCGTTCCCAAGAAGGAAATCTTTGCGTGGTGTTTCTTCGATTTCGCCAACTCCGCCTACACCACGGTGATCGTCACCGCCTTCTACGTCCTGTATTTCAAAAACATCGTTTTCGCCGAGGCCGGGGGCCTGGGCGATCTGTGGTGGGGGATTAGCATCGCCGTCTCGATGGCGGTGGTGGCCATCTCCTCACCCGTTCTGGGCGCCGTGGCCGACTACTCGGGGGCCAAGAAGCGCTTCCTGATGGCCTACACCGGCCTCTGCATCGGCTTCACGGGACTTCTGTTTTTCGTGGGCCGGGGGGATTACGTCACGGGGATCCTCTTTTTCGTCCTGGCCAATATCGGTTTCGAGGGCGGGCTGGTCTTCTACAACGCCTTCCTGCCTGAGATCGCCTCCCGCCGGGAGATGGGTAAGATCTCGGGATGGGGCTGGTCGATCGGATACTTCGGCGGTCTGACCTGCCTGCTCATCGTGCTGCCCATGGCGGCGAATCTCAAGGACGGGGAGGCCGGGGCCCAACTGGCCCGATGGGTCTTTCCCACGGTGGCCCTCTTTTTCCTGACGGCCTCGATTCCGACCTTCTCGATCCTGCGCGAGCGTGCCGTGCCGATGCCGCTGCCGCCCGGCTCGTCCTACCTGCGCGAGGGCTTCCTGCGCCTGACCGGGACCCTGCGGCATTTGAAGCGTTACCGGGAGCTATTGAAATTCCTCCTGGCCTTTTTCGTATACCAGGACGCGATGATCACGATCATCGCCTTCACGGCCTCTTATGCCGATCAGACGCTTCATTTCACGCCCACCGAAAACCTGCTCATGATCATGCTGGTCAATCCGGCCGCCGCCGTGGGGGCCTTCATCTTCGGATACATTTTCGACCGCATCGGCGCCAAGAAGACGATCTCGGTGACGCTGATCCTCTGGATCCTCGTGGTGGCGGCCGCCTTCGCCGTGCAGTCCAAGCTGGCCTTCCTGGCGGTGGCCGTGGTGGCCGGCCTGGTCCTGGGCTCCACGCAATCGGCCTCCCGCAGCCTCGTGGGACTCTTCACGCCGGAGCGGCATAACGCCGAGTTTTTCGGTTTCTACGCCGTAAGCGGGAAGTTCTCGGCCATCCTCGGGCCGATCACCTTCGGACTGGTCTCGGCCCTGACCGCGAATCAGCGCTATGCCGTCCTGGCGATCGGCGCTTTTTTTCTGGTCGGGCTGATCCTGCTTCAGTGGGTGGACGAGCGGGAGGGGATTGAGGCGGCTAGGCGATCATGAAGGGCGCCGGCGTGAAGCACAGCACGAAGATGACCAGGCTGGACCAGCCGATGATCTTCTGGCGCGGCAGGAGGCTGATCTCGGGGTCCACCATCGGCGGATGCCGCACGCCCAGCAGGGCGGTCAGGACGGCCCAGACATACCATCCGAGCCAGCTCAGCGTTCCCAGGATGAACAGGATCACGATCATCCCGATCGAAATCCAGCGGTGTTTTTTGCCGAACAGGGCGTAGACCACATGCCCCCCGTCCAGCTGTCCGATGGGCATCAGGTTCAAGGCGGTGACCAGAAGCCCGATCCACCCCGCGAAGGCGATGGGGTGAAAGGCGATACCGCCTCCCTCCGGCACAGTCAGGGTCAATTCCCCCAATAATGAGAAGGCGAGCGGCACCCCGAGGAGGATCCCGTCCTCCGGAAGCTCCGAGACGGGCGTCGAGAGCCCCAGGCCAATATAGACCGCCACGATGGCCACCACGAAGCCCGCGATCGGCCCGGCCGCCCCGATCTCCAGAATCGCCCGCTTCCTCAAGATCGGGGACTGCATCCGGATGAAGGCGCCGAAGGTCCCGATGATGAAGGGAAAGGGGGGGGCCGGGATGAAGTAGGGCAGCGTGGCGGATACTCCATAATGCCGGGCCGTGAGATAATGGCCCATCTCGTGCGTCAGGAGAATGATCATCAGGGTGAATGAGAAAGGAACCCCGCGCCACAGGGTCTCGGGATTGGCCATGATGATCTTCAGGGCCCGGAGGATCTGCTCGTAATAAAAGCCCTCCGAAAGGGAAAGGATGGCGCCCGCCAGCAGGGTGGTGAAGATCGTGGCGATCAGCAGCGATGCATGCAGCAGGTAGGAAGGGCGCCTCAGAGGTTGAACTCCCTCCTCCGGAAGCGAAGCGGCCTCCAGGATTTGCGCCTCGTTGTTATGATTCATTGCGACGGCGCTCCGGGACCTTGATAACCGGGAAACCCGGTGCCGGAATCGCTGGCCTTCTTCACCGAGGTGATGCCTTCGAGGGGCAGTGAGATCCACTGCTCGCGGGTCTGAAGGTGCGCCTCATCCTCCGAGAGGCCCGCGAGGCGGCCCTTGTAGACCATGCCGTTGTAGACGATCTCGACCTGCTGATCCTTGAGTGCCTGCAGTTGGTCTTGCATTATTCATCATTATAATATACCCGGCACTCAGATTCAACGACATCAACCCATTGCTTCCAGGCGAGGGGATGGGGGATCTGATGCTTTGCGGGTGGCTGAAGCGGGTTTCTTGGGGGGGTCTCCATACAGAGCGAACGCCGGGCGATGAGAATTTCCATGAGATTCTATTGACGTCTGTGATCCGGTCTAGGACGATTCGGGGAATCCGGGAGCAGACGCACGGCTGACTCCGCCAGGCGGATCATGGCATCCGGTGAAACTGCTTGCTGAGCGACAGTCCTTGGCATTGGTAGGAGGAGCCGATGTTCATTCCATAGATCCGGTCCGGGGGCTCCAAAAGGCGCTCGTAGATGAGCCGGCCGACCACCTGGCCGTCCTCGATCACGAAGGGCACCTCGTGGGAGCGCACCTCCAGGACGGCGTGCGTCCCCTGGATCTCACTGCCTCCGTAGCCGAAGCCGGGATCAAAGAAACCGGCGTAGTGAATCTTGAACTCGCCCACGGCGGGATCGTAGGCTACCATTTCGGCGGCGTAGTGATGCGGGATCCGGACCTTTTCCTTCGAGCCTAAGATGTAGAACTCGCCCGGATTGAGGATGAGCTGATTGCGGCGTGGGTTGTGAATGATCTCCCAGAAATCGGCGGGATCATAATAATCCTGCTTGGAAAGATCCACGGCGGGGGCGTTTTTCTTGGCGCGGTAGCCGATGACGCCGTCGGGAGCGTCGGTGTGCAAATTGATCGAGATGCGAAGGCCCTTGTCGATGCGCGCCTCGCCCGGGCGGTCATCGGCCAGGTAGACCAGGGTCTCCTTTTCGTCCAGCCGATCCAAGTCGCGGTCTCCCGAAAAGGGGTTTCCACGGATCAGCCGCAGCTGATTGAGCTTCATGCCCGCCCGGATCACGACGGTGAAGGCCCGGGGCACCACCTCCACGTAAAGCCGGCCGATGTAGTCTTCGGGCACCCGCTCGAACTCGGTCCCGTAATCCGTCAGCAGGCGGGTGAAGATATCCAGCCTGCCGGTGGTGCTCTTCGGGTTAGCCTTGGCCCAGATCCCTTTCGGCAGGGATAGCTCCTCCATGAGCGGGATGATGTAGACGCAGCCCTTTTCCAGGACGGCGGGCCGCCGCAGGTCGATCTCGCTGATCAGCAGGTCCCGGACCTTCTTTTCCACCGTGGCGTACCGGCCGGGGAGAAAGCTGGCCTGGACGCGGTATGCCGTTTCCCCGAGGCGAAGATCCAGGCTGGCGGGTTGAACCTGGTCTGGGTCGATCGGGGTGATCCCGCCGATCTTACCGCTCCTCACCAACTCCCGGATCTTTTGCGAGGGAAAGACATACCAGGTGGGGTTGAGCCCCCGCAGATCGCGGCTCAGCTCGGGGAAGAGATCGGAGATCGAATGATCCATCGTGTTTCGGCCTCTCAGCCGGGTGCTTTTGGCGGTGCCGGTGCGCCGTCGGGCGCGGGAGGATCTGAATTCAAAATACTGAATCCCGGGCACAAAGTCAATGGCCGGTTGTCAGCGGCGCGGGTTGGTGATAGAGTAGAATTCCGATCCCGTCCATGGCTTCGAAGGAGGCGCGCTTTCGGTGAATGAATCGGCATGACGCGACGTTCGGGGATGCTCCTCATGGTCCTGTCGGCGGCCTGCATCGGGATTCAGGCCTTCTGGGTGAAGCGTGCGGCCGACTGGATGGGGGCGGGCGATATCGCCTTTTTCCGGTTCCTGATCAGCTTTCTGCTGGTGCAGGCCGTCATTCTTGCGGGGCTGGTCCGGGTCCGGGTGTTCAACTGGCGGCTGGTCCTGGCCCGCGGCGTGTGGGGCGGGATCGGCAATCTGCTGTATTTCTTTGCCATCGCCTCCACCTTGCTGAGCAACGCGATCGTGCTGCTTTATACCTACCCGATCTTCGTGAGCCTGTATTCGAGGCTGCTCGGCCGGCAGCGTCTGTCGATCGCGGCGATTGCCGCCTTTATCGTCTCGTTTACCGGGGTCGGCCTCATCGTGGAGCCGCGCTTCGACGCGATCCGGCCGGGGGACTGGCTGGCGCTGGCCTCCGGGATGTTCGTGGGGGCGGCGATCTTCTCGCTCAGGGAGTCGCGCCGCACGGAGTCGGCCTGGGCCATCTTTCATTACTTCAACCTGATCGGGCTGGCCTTGAGCATCCCGTTGCTTGAGACCCCTTGGCGTCTGCCGCCCCAGGCGGCGCTGGTCCCCCTGGCCGGCGTGGTGGTCTTCTCGATGCTGGGACAGCTTCTGCTGACCTACGCCTATCGATTTTGCACGGCGTCGGAGGGCAGTGTGATCTCGATGTTCGGGGCGGTGGTGGGATGCCTCCTGGGGGTCCTGGTCCTGGGGGAAACGGCCACGAGCGGCTTCATCCTGGGCGGCCTGTTGGTGGTCGGCAGCGGTGTCTTCCTCACGGTGAGGAGGGAGCCTTAAACCGGAAGGCCTTATTGACCCATCAATCCAAAATTTTTATAATGAAAGATATGCCGAAGCGCCGGTTTCATCGTTTCGCGATTTTCCTGCTGGCCCTGCTCGTCCTCGGGGCCACCCTGGCCGTTTATTTCGCGCCGTCGGTGTCCTACGCCGAGTATGGCGATATCGTCATGAACCGGGAGGCCGAAAAGGCCGAGATGCCCCCGGTCATCTTTCCCCATTGGTTTCACAGAATTCGTTTCAAGTGCAAGGTATGCCATCCGGATGTCTTCGTGATGCGCGCCGGCGCGAACGAGGTCTCGATGCTCAAGATTATCAAGGGGGAGTACTGCGGGAAATGTCATAATGGGCGGATTGCCTGGGCGCCGCTGTATTGCGACCGGTGCCATTCGGGCAAGAGCGAATTTTCCGCCCCGCCCGTTCCTGAATTTCAACTGCCTGAATGAGGCCAGCCGATAGGGCGCAGCCCATGGACTGGATCGATCGAAAACGGATTGCCGTTTTGGTATTCGCTCTCTTCGTGGCGGCTCCCCCCACGGCGGTTTGGGGTCAGGCGCCGCCCGGCGGGCCGGCCGCCCCGGGGGGCAAGGAAAAACTGGAGCGGATCAAGGAGAAGCTCAAGAAGGTGGACCCCTCGATGGCGATCTACCTGGATAGCAGCGGAAACATCGCGGGCACGGGCGATCCGACCGAAACCATTGGCGAGCTGGACCGCATCCGGCAGCGCCAGCGGCCGCCCGCCTTGGAGCTGTCCGAGATGCCCCAGGATGAGCTGGGGCTGGTCAACTGGGTCAAGGCAATCGAGATGGGCAAGGTCAAGCCTGTGGATTCACTCGACCCCAACGCCCGGCCGACGCCCCCGTTTGATCTGGACATCGTGATTAAGACCAAAAGCAAGTATCAGCCCGACGTGGTCTTTTCGCACAAGATTCATACGACCTGGCTGAACTGCAACAACTGTCATAACGAAATCTTCAAGCAGAAGGCGGGGGGGCATCCCGAGATGCACATGAAAAAGATCGCGGCCGGCGAGTACTGCGGCCGGTGTCACAACCGGGTAGCCTTTCCCCTGTTCGACTGTCTGAGGTGCCACGTCATACCCAAGGAAGGGACGGAGGAGGCCTTATCGGAATAAGGTCGCACAGCCGATCGAGATGTCCGGACATTTTTCAAAACTTTTATTGGCTGCGATGGTTTATCTGCTGATGGGAAACGCCTCGGTGGCCGGTGAACAGAAGGCCGCCTTCAACGTGGTGATCGAAAAGGACTCCTATCGGTTCGAGCCCGCCCGGATTTTCATCGAGGTGGGCGACACGGTCAATTGGGTCAACCAGGATGAAAGAACGCACCTCACGTCCAGCGTGCCCACCGGGTCGGCGGACCTGGAGATCTTATGTCCGGAGCTCGTTCCGGACTCGGTCTGCACGCATACCTTTTCCCTCCCCGGTCGGTATCCTTACTTTTGTTTCATCCACAGGAACATGGTGGGTGAGGTCATCGT
>CAYGBP010000098.1:0-3093 GCA_964348105.1 uncultured Nitrospirota bacterium | reverse complement strand
CGAAACGGAGATAAACCGCGGTTATTTCGATACTGAGGCCGGGCAGGCGGTGATCAGACGGATTCCGCAGCGACGTATCGGCAATCCGGATTCATCTCGTAGGGCTGTCCCCGGCCGCCATTTGGACGCATGACGCCGGGGGCGGTTTGAGAAAAAACGGGCCGCGGGGGGACCTGGCGGTGTCGACATGATCAGGATCTTTTGCCGGACGATCACATACGCATTGCTGGCCTCATCCACGCTGTGGATGGCAGCGGGATGCCAGCCGCCGAAGACGAAGGCCCAGATCCAGCTTGAGCAGATCCTGGAGGCCGGCGGCAGCCTCTCCCCCGCCCTCCCGCCGGGTGAGCTGCTGCCCGGTCAGTCCCCCGGCACGCCCGCCTCGGCCGAGGAGATTCCGGATGAGGTGATCGAGGCGCTGGCCGAGGTCCTGCTGGAGTCGGAAGACGAGTCGGCCCATCCCCTGGCCTTTTATTTTCTGCCGCAGACGGAGTACGGCGGGGTCGATTGGGTATCGGCGATCGAGCTGGGCGTCATCAGGCCGATCGATGATCTGAATCCCGAAAAGAAGACCATGCCCCCCATGGACTTTAACGTCATCTTCAAGGTCAAGGGCGACATGCCGGACGTCGTCTATCCGCACTATCCGCACACCCTCTGGATGGACTGCAAAAACTGCCACCCCGACATCTTCGTGATGCAGGCGGGCGTCAATGACGTCAGTATGGACGCCATTACCCGGGGGGAGTATTGCGGGCGGTGCCACGGGAAGGTGGCCTTTCCTCTGACCGAATGCGACCGGTGCCATTCCCGGCCGAAGCCCGGGAGGCTGCCGATCACCCCGATGGGACGAGGGTGATCGGATAGACGACCGTGTTGACGCCGCCCGCGGCCGGCGGGAATTTGAGCTGCAGGAAGCGGCGGACCAGCTGATCTTCCAGCTCGGGATCGTTCAGGGTGCTGGAGACGATGCGGCATTCAGACACCCCCCCTTCGGGAAGGATGTTAAACTCGATCGTGACCGTTCCCCGCAGTGTGGGATCCCTTCTCAGGGAGCGGTTGTAGACGAAGCGAATCCATCCATTCAGGGAATCGACCACCTCCCGGATCGAGTCATAGCTGCGCGTGGCCTCACGCCCCTGCGATCCGAGGATCTCGAAGGGGCTGTCCACGCGCGCGCTGCGCCGATTTCCAATTCCGCCGGCCAGGCCGTCCGAGTCGCCGGCCCGGCCCTGCTGCTGTAATGCCGCGATCAAGTTGTCGATCCCCCCGCTGCCCTCTTTGTTGATGGCGCGATCGCCAGAAACCCTCTCCGGCGGCGCCTCGATTGCCTTCAGCGCCGTCGAGGGCGCAAACACTTTTTTAAGTTTCTCATCCGTGGAAGGGTTCCGGGTGACGGCCTCGCCTTCCTGGGTCAGCAGACGCAGCAGACCGCTCTGCATTGCGATTTCCCGGTTCCGCCGCAATCGCTCGCGGGCCTGCGCCCCGGGATCCGGGGCGGGGGGCGGAGGAGCGGGGGAGACCTCGGCCGCCGGCGGAATCTCCGGCTGCTCCGAGCCGGGCGCCGCCTTTTTCTCCGGCGCTTCGTCCTCGGCCTTCGGGATCGCAGGGGCCGTCTGGCCTGGCGCCTGGGCGTGGGGGATCGGGGGCGCCTTGGGGGCTTCCAGAATCAGCTTGGCGATGTGGCGCGGCATCTCGCGAAAGTCCTCCTGAGGTCTTTCGGGGACCTGCACCGCGTGGATGATCAAAACCAGAAAGGCGTAAAAGACCAGCGAGCCCAGCAGGGCCAGGATGAACTCACGCTCCTCATGCTGCCGCCATGCGACCCAGAAATCGAAGGGCTTCATCTTCTCCTAATGTCCCGTGCGCTTCAACGCATCCATCTATTCCTGAAAGACCGCCAGGGCGATTTCTCCGAAGCCGCTGACCGAGCAGGTGTACATCACCCTTTCCAGCACGGTGAAGGGCAGGGCCCGATCGCCCAGGATGGTGATCCGCCCCTCGAATTTGACGGACGGGTTCAGCCCCGCGATAAAGCGGGAGCGCTCCACCTGGTGTTCCAACTCCCGGGCCAGGCCGGGCAGCAGGAGATCGACGGGGTCGGAAGGGTCCGCCACATCGGCCACGCGACGGTCCTCGACGTAGATTCCCTCCTGGGTTACGGTCACCTTCAGGGTGAGGGGGGGCGCCAGCGTGGAGGTGGAGGCGGGCAGCCGCAGTTCCTCATTGGCGGTGATGATGTTGCCCTCCGCCGAATAGCTCTTCAGCAGGAAGACCAGCAGGACGACGAAGACATCCACCATCGCGGTCAGGTTCAGCCGGGGAGGCACGGGGCCGCTGCGATGCCGGATCCTGCGGGATAACGGGGTCACCTTGCCGCCTCCCCCAATCCTTGCCGGAAACTCACCTCTCCCACCTCGCCCAGCGATACGTTCGGAAACAGCAAGATCGTTTCCCGGGCCTCCGGTCCGTCCACGCGGGCCTCCCGGCTGGCATCCATTGTATGGATGATGGTTTCATAGCTGATTTCGGGCTCGCTTAAGATGATAATGGCATCCTGGCCCGGGATCTGCCGTTTGAGCTCCACCAGCAGGTCGGAGAGCCGCGCGAAGTCGTGCGAGCCTTCGATGAGGGGGACCACGGCCAGGACCCGCTCGGCGTCCTGCACAACGAAGCCGTCACGCAGGACCGAGATGATCGGAACCGGTCGGTCCCCCGCCGACTGCGCCACGGGCTCGGCGGGGGAAGATTCGGGCAGATAGATGTTCAGAATGGATGCCCTGGAAAAGACTGCCGACAGGAGCAAAAACGGAATCAGGATGATCATGAGGTTCCACAGGGCGATGATATGGATCGCCTCACCATCCTCCTGCTTGAACCGCTCTTTCGAGAGTCTTCTGATCATAATAGGCGCGCTCGGTGACGTTAGGCCCCCTTCGATTCCGGTGCGTCGGATGGGGCGCCGCTGGCGCCGGCGATCCGGGCCGCCGGCCGCCGGCTGTTGAGCAGGTTCATCAGCCGCATCGAGTATTCGTCCAGCTCCCCGCCGAGCTTCGACCCGCGCGACTGCATCACCGAGTAGGCCAGCATCAG
>CAYGBP010000097.1:9700-10330 GCA_964348105.1 uncultured Nitrospirota bacterium | reverse complement strand
CGGTATCCTGCACCGATTCGCCGCGCTGGATCTGAAGGTCGTCCATCGACAGGAAGATGGTGCTTCCCCCCAAATGGGACATTGCCACCTCGAAAGAGACGCGGGTCCGGGTGGATGCTTTTTCGAACAGAAGTCCCAGGACCTTGCCCCTCAGGGGTGAGCGGTTCTGCCCGGATTGCCGATTTTTCTTGTAAGCCAGGCCCTGTTCAATGAGGCTCTTGATCTCCTTCACGCTAAGGTCGCTGATGGCGAGCAGGTGTCGCGGCTTTACACTTGACGATGCGCCCATTTCATTCCTTCCGGTGCTCCCCGAAAATGTTGATCCGGCCGCTGCATGGCAGGCCGTCAGGCGGCCGGTCCGAGGCCCATGCGGCGCATCACCCGGTCCAAAATTTCGATGGATCGATCAATTTCCTCCCGGGTGATGATCAGCGGAGGGACGAGGCGCAACACCTGATCCGCCGTGAAGTTTACGACTAGGCCTTCGGCCAGGCAGGCCTCGACGGCGGTCCGGTACCGGTCCGGCGGGGCGTCGCCGATGATGTCGACCGGGTTGCCGTGGGACCAGGTGGACGGCAGGACCGCGTCGAGGCCGGCCAGCGTCTCCTCGGAGAGGGTCGCGGGCCGGCC
>CAYGBP010000097.1:6700-9690 GCA_964348105.1 uncultured Nitrospirota bacterium | reverse complement strand
CGTGGCCAGATCCCGGAGGCCCGTCAGCAGATATTCTCCCATGCGCCGGCAGTTCTCAAGGATGTGCTGCTCCTCGGCGAGCAGGGTTTCGACCACGGCGCGCCCGGCCGCGCAGGCAACGGGGTTGCCTCCGAAGGTGGAGGCGTGTGACCCGGGGCCGAAGGCGGCCGCGACTTGGGATCTGGCCAGGAGCGCTCCGATCGGAAATCCGTTTCCAAGCCCCTTGGCCAGCGTCATCAAATCCGGCTCGATTCCCAGCTGTTCGTAGGCAAAGAGGCTTCCGGTGCGACCCATTCCGGTCTGAATTTCATCCAGGATCAGAAAAAGGCCGTGCTGGTCACAGATCTTTCGAAGCGCCCTGAAATAATCGCCTGAGGGGATCTGAACGCCGCCTTCCCCCTGGATCGGCTCCGCCAGGATGGCGGCCGTCTTTTCGTCCACCGCCTTTTCAACGGCCGGAATGTCATCGAACGGCACGAACTTAAATCCGGGGAGGAGAGGCTCGAACCCAGACTTGATCTTCTCCTGACCGGTGGCTGAGAGGGTTGCCAGCGTGCGGCCATGAAAGGAATTGTTCATGGCGATGATCTCGTATCGATTCTGCCCGCTTTTGAGCTTGGCGGCCTTCCGGGCCAGCTTGATGGCGGCTTCATTGGCCTCGGCCCCGCTGTTGCAGAAAAATACCTGATCGGCGAACGAGTGCCGCACCAACAGCCTGGCCAGGTGAATTTGCGGCTCGTTGTAATAGAGGTTGGAGACATGCATCAGCTTCTGGGTCTGCTTTTGAACCGCCACGGTCACCTGGTGGTGACAGTGACCGAGGTTGTTGACCGCGATCCCGGCCGCGAAATCCAGGTACTCGCGGCCCCGCTCATCGTACAAGCGCGAGCCCCGGCCCTTGACGAACACCACATCAAACCGCTTGTAGGTGTTCATGATGAATGGGTCCGTTACTTTTCCAGTCAGCCGTTCGGTCATCGATCGTGTCAATGTGCCAAAAAGATTAAATAATATAGACAGATAGCACACTTTTATCCAAAATGCAACCAGCCTTTCGGGGCGATGACGGCGGCCCGGTCGCTTGATTGACGCTGCAGGCTGCCCGGGATAGAATGGGGGCGTACCAAGGGATCGGGTAGCTTCATGAGGATGCTCGCGCCTTGAAAATTTTTGTCACTGGGGGGACGGGGTTCGTCGGAAAGGCCGTTTTGGAGGCCCTGCTGGCCGAAGGGCATCGCCTGTCCTGCTTGGTCAGAAACCCGGAAAAAACGGGGCGCCATCTCCCGGGCGGCGTGGAATGGATAAAGGGCGACCTGCTCAAGCCGGCGGAATGGCGCCGGGGTCTTGAAGGTTGCGAAGCCGCAATCCATCTGGTTGGAATCATTCGGGAAACCAGACGAGAAACCTTCCAGCTCGTCCATGTGGAAGGGACGCGCAATATTGTGGAGGCCGCCCGAGGGGCAGGCATTCGACGCTTTCTTCAGATGAGCGCCCTTGGGAGCCGTCCGGGGGCGAAAAGCCGGTATCATCAAACCAAGTTCATGGCGGAGGAACTCGTAAAGGGTGCGGGGCTTGAATATACCGTCATTCGACCTTCCGTCATCTTCGGTCCGGAGGACCGATTCGTCAATGTCTTGGCGGCCTTGATCCGTTGGTCGCCCGTCATTCTGATTCCCGGCCGGGGAACGACCCGGCTCCAGCCCGTGGCGCTTGGGGACGTGGTGTTCTCCATGGTTCAGGCGCTTAAAAAGCCTCAAAGTATCGGAAAAACTTATGAGTTGGGAGGGCCGGAAGCGCTAGGCTTCGAGGAGTTGGTGGACCGATTGATGGCCGTAATGAGGAGGCCCAGGCTGAAGGTTCACGTCCCCATGACCCTGATGAGCGTGGCTGCGCAACTGTTTGAAAAATTCCTCCCGGTTCCCCCGCTGACGCGGGATCAACTCATCATGCTTCAGGAGGATAATACCTGCCGGGTGGACGAAATCGTCTCCGACCTTGGAATCAGCCTTCAGGGATTCTCCGAGGGTGTGTCGGGCTTTCTTTCCTGATTTCCCTAGAGCTTCCTTTCCCCCCGCCGGTCCTAATCGACACCCTTTCGGATGACGTTTTCCATGGACTCGACGAATTCCCGTTCCGGAATATCCGGGATGGATGCCCGCGTCTCGGATGCCATGATTTCCTGGGCCAACGCGCAATAGTCGGTGTATCCGTTGGAGCTACGGTCGTATTCGTTGATCGGCATGCCTTCCCTGGCGGCTTCCCGAAGCCGAACCGTCTGCCGGATGAGGGTGTGGAACATCAGGGAGCCGAAGGTTTCCTTATATTGATCCAGGCAGGCGCGGGCGTGGTTGGTACGCTGATCGAAGCATGTCAGCAGCACCCGCAGCTCCAGGCTTCGCCGTCCGTGGGTCTTGACCATCTCAATGGTCTCGAGCAGCCGGTTGAGCCCCTGATAGGAGAAGATTCCGGCCTCGACCGGAATAATGGCCTCCTGGCTGGTCATCAGTGCATTGATCGTCAGCAGCCCCAATCCCGGGGGGCAATCGATCAACACATAATCATAGTAGCGTCTCAGGCCGGAAAGGGCCATGGCGAGCTGTTTTTCCCGGTGGTCGGCCCCCGCAAACCTCTGTTCGATCCCGGCCAGGGATACCGTGGCTGGCACCAGGTCCAGGTTCGTCCGCACGGGGCGGAGGGCTTCCTCCAGGGTGGCCTCCTTTGCCAGAACCTCATACATACCCTTCTGGATCTCATCGGTCATGACCCCCAGGCCCAGGCTGGAGTGGCCCTGGGGATCGAGGTCGAGAAGGAGCACCTCACAACCCAGCTCCGCCAGACAGGCTGAGAGGTTGATGGCGGTCGTGGTCTTTCCACACCCCCCTTTTTGGTTGATGATCGCGATGATCCTCATAGACAATCCCCTCCATTTTGGCGTGAGAACGGCTGAAGGTCCCCCCTGGAAACCGCGGAACAACGCCCAAGCCCCACAA
>CAYGBP010000097.1:0-6690 GCA_964348105.1 uncultured Nitrospirota bacterium | reverse complement strand
AATCGGAAGATTTTAAACCCCCGGTGGATGGCATTCGGCATGGAAGAAGGTCCCCGGGCCCCAATACATTCTTTCCATCGCCGTGTTTGAATCCAAGCCGGGATGAGGGAATGACCAGGCCCGGGTGCGACTGAAACGCTCGGCGAACCAATGAGCGGCAGCGGTCTGGTCACCTGGTGGCGGCCGAGTCCAGTCCAGGGAAATGCGGCACCGAACAGGTCCGTAAGAGGAGTTGTCCTGATTGGATGGGCCGAATATAAAGGAAATTGATGGATCTGTCAAGGGCAAAATACAACCTGTGGTATGGGATCGAAACAGACCACAATATTTGGGGCAACGGCTCGAATGAATACGGTTGAAGGGAGTGTGTTTTAAGGATGCAGCGTGATCGTGCATTCAAATACGCGCCATCATGATGCTTTCGAACACGGTTATGTTATAATAGGCGCGGCCGTGGGGCTTTGAAGGTCGCCGCAAGAGGCTTCGGTCGGCGCCATGCGTTGGCAGGAGGGGCAAAGATGGGGAGAGGATATCTGATCGGCGGAATGGTATTGGGTCTTGGGCTTCTGATTTCCGGGTGTGCAGGCATGAAAGAGCTTCGCACGGAGAATGATCAGCTCCGCGCGGAAATCGCCCGACTGCAGCAGATCGAAAATGATTATGGCGACAAGATTCGGGGGCTTGAAGCCATGACCGCCGCGGAAAGAAGGAAGATGCGCTCGGAGATGGAGGAGATGGAGCGCAGGCTGACGAGCAGTTTGGAGGAGCAGATTGAACAAAATGAAGCCCTGATCAGAAAGGCAAAGGATTTGACCGTGATCGAGGTCGGCGAGGCGGCATTGTTTGCCTCCGGCGAGGCCGACCTGACTCCCAAGGGGGCACGATTGGTCCGTCAGATGACCGCCGTCCTGAGCCGGTATCCTGGATATCATATTCGGGTCGAGGGGCATACGGATGCCCTGCCCATCGGAAAGCGTTTGAAGCCGAAATTTGCATCCAACTGGGAGCTTTCAACCACTCGGGCGACCAACGTTATCAGGTATATGATCTATGGATTGAAAATGGACCCCGTCCGGTTGCAGGCGGTCGGGTACGCTCAGTTCCGCCCGATTGCAAGCAACGAGACCGCGGCTGGTCGGGCAAAGAACCGCAGGATCCGGATCGTCGTGTTCAAGTCGCTGGAGGCGGATCACGCCGATCGGATCAGTCGGACCGTTCGATGAGGGAGCGGCAAGGAATGGAGGCAGGCCATGGGATTTTGGGACCGAGTTAGAAAAGATCTTCAGCACGCCATGAAAGAGGGTGTGGACCTATTGAAAGAGGGCACGAGCACCCTGAGAACGGAGGCTCGTCGCGTTGCCGAGAAGGGGGCGGCGACCATGACGACGGAGGCCCGCCGGATGACCCAGCTCGGAAAGTTGCGCTATCGAATATCTCGGCTGAATCAGAAGGCCGCATCCAATTTTTCAGAGATCGGTGGCCGTGTCTACGATCTGGCTTCGGAGGATCTCAAAGCCTTCAAGTTCGATGAAAAGCTGGAAAAGCTGGTCATGGATACCAAGGCCATCGAAAGTGAGATTAAGAAACTCGAAGGCGAGGTCCGCAAGCTTTCCAAGAAAAAGGAAAAAAGCGCGGCCTAATCGACCCGGGCTCGCCATTTCCTGCGACGGATCCCGCCACGGAGGCGGCAGCTGTCTGGATGCATTCGGCCGGGGCTCAAGGATCATTGACAGGTCCCGGGATAGTTTCTATAATTTTCTGGAGGGCTGCTTCGAAAAGGAGGGAACTTCCATGAGGTTCTGGGACCGCATCAGAAAGAATCTCGGGCAGGGGATGTCCGAGGGGATGGATGTCGTAAAGGAAAAGGCCGCGATCATGTCGGAGCAGGCCGGGAAAATGGCCAAGAAAGGGGCTACCACCTTCAGGGCGGAAGCCCAGCGAGTTGCAACGATAGGCAAGTTACGCTACCGCAAGCTTCGCCTCACGCAGCAGGCCCATGGGAAGCTGGGCGAACTGGGTGGCAGGGTATACGATCTCGCCAGCAAGGATTCCAAAAAATTCAGGCTCGACCCCAAATCTCAAAAGCTCATCACCGAGGCGAAAAGAATCGAAGGTCAGATCAAGAAACTGGATTCCGAGATCCAGAAGCTTTCGAAATAAGGCTTGGCCGCTCATCCCCGCAAGGCCTCGGGCGGTTTTTCCAAATAGTCCTATTCCAATCGAACGCGGGTGTTATTGGTCGGTCGGATCGTGGCGTCGTTCATCTGCGCATGTTGCTGGGGTTCCATGGCAGGGAGGGTTTTCCCCGACGAGGTTCGAGATGGGGCCGTTTGATGTCTCGTTTGCATCCGCCCCATGATTCATTCCGATGAAAGCTGAAGAGCTGCTCAATTTACTCGAGGCGGGGAAGATCGCAGAGGCCGCCGGGGTGCTCGCCTGCGGCATTCTTGCCGCGTGGATTTACCGGATTGCTAGATCAAGGCTACTCGGGACGCTGGAAATCGAAAAAGTGGCCGGGTGGACTTTTCTTGCCAGGCGCCTGATCGTTTCGTTGACCTTTCCAATCGCCTGGGTGGCCCTGGTCGGCGGCGCACAGGCGGTTTTCTTCCGTTTCATGCCCGCGCAGGGCGTCTTCGAAGTGGCGGTTCCCTCGATCGGGTTTCTCCTTCTGTTCCAGGTTTTATCCTTCGCCGTCGTTTCGCTCCTGCCCCAGGCACGATTCACGGCCTGGATGATACGGCTGGCGATCGGGCTCGGCCTGGTCTTCCTGGCACTTCGCCTGTTCGGCTGGGCCCAGGAGGCGATGGCATGGATCAACTTTCCTTTTCTGGTACTGGGCCCGGCCACCATCTCGGTCGAGGTCATCTTAAAGTCCGTATTTCTGGTCTGGTTGCTCTTCCTGGCCGCCGGCCAGATCACCGCATTTCTTCAAAACCGGGTGTTGATCCGAACGGACCTCGACCCCAGCCTTTCATTCGCGATGATGCGGTTTCTGAAGTTTTTCCTGTTCGGAATCGTTGTGCTGGTGGTTCTGGACACGGCGGGGATCAACCTGTCGACCTTGACGATTTTCGGGGGGGCGCTTGGCATCGGGCTGGGGTTCGGACTTCAAAACATTGCCAACAACCTGGTCAGCGGAATGATCCTGTTGCTGGATCGTTCGATCAAGCAGGGTGATGTGGTCTCGGTCGGTGACAGTTACGGGTGGGTGGTCCGACTGGGAGCGCGCTACATCGTTGTCCGCACCCGGGACGGCGTCGAGAAACTCATTCCGAACGCCAACCTGATTGCCTCGGAAATCACGAACTGGTCTCACTCGGACCGCAAAGTTCGCCTGCATGTCAAGGTGGGGGTTTCCTATGATTCGGATCCCTTCAAGGTCCGCCAGATTCTGCTCCGGGTCGCCGATACCAATCCGCGCGTCCTGAAAAGTCCTCAGCCCAACGTCTTGTTCGTTGATTTTGGAGAGAGCTCCCTGGATTTCGAGCTTCGGGTCTGGATTCACGATCCGGAGGCGGGGATCGAATCGGTGCGCAGCGCCCTGCGGTTCGAGATCTGGAAGGCCTTCCAGGACAGCGGCGTCCAAATCCCATATCCCCAGAGAGACATCCATATCCGCAGTGAGATGGGCCTGCTACAGGCCCCCGAGGCGGAATCCCCGCGGGTCGAGGAGCCCCTTCCCCATTCCCGCAACCCCATGGATTGAAGGGCCTGGCCCTGCAGCCCCCCAGTTAAGTTGCATTCCCCCTGTCGAATGATTATAATTGGAGGCCTTTTTGGCGGTCCTTCAGCGGGTCCCGGGGCTTACGCAGAGGGGATTCCATTTCGGCTAAAAACGGGGAAGATGGATCATGGCGGATTTCCACCAAACGGGAATCATCTCGACGCTTCACCGGCTCGGTCCGGCGAGTCTGGAGCGGATTGAAAAGGAGTTACTCACCTACAGTCAGCATTGCCCGATTGCATTGGTCCTGCCTTCCCTCTACTCCGAGCTACAAGGCCCTGCACTTCCCAAGATCGTAGAAGAAATCAAGCATGTGCCCTACCTTCGCGAGGTGGTGGTCTCGCTCGACCGGGCGACCGAAGAGGAATTCCGACACGCCAAGAAGTTTTTCTCAGTTCTGCCCCAGAAAGTAACGGTGATCTGGAATAACGGCCCCCGGATTCAGGAGCTGCTCGATCTTCTTATTCGAAACGAGGTGGAGATCGGCCAACCCGGAAAAGGCCGATCCTGTTGGATGTCCTATGGCTACATTCTCGCCCGGGCGGAGTGCGAAGTCATCGTTCAACACGACTGCGACATTCTCACCTATGATCGTGAAATCCTGGCCCGCCTGGCTTATCCTGCCGTGGCCCCCACCCTCCGGTATGAATTCTGTAAAGGCTACTATGCGCGCGTTACCGACAGGCTGCATGGGCGAGTGACCCGGTTGTTCATCACGCCGCTAATTCGTTCGCTGCAGAAGGGCCTGGGTTCGCATCCGCTGCTGGCATTTCTGGATAGCTTTCGATACCCGCTGGCCGGGGAGTTTTCCATGGTGGTGGATCTGGCTCGAATCAACCGGGTTCCGGGGGATTGGGGTCTGGAGATCGGAACCCTGGCCGAGACCTATCGCAACTGCGCCCTTCGAAGGATCTGCCAATCCGAGCTGTGCGACAGCTATGAGCACAAGCACCAGAACCTGTCGCCGGACGAACCCAACCAGGGTTTGATGAAGATGTCGACGGATATTGCGAAGACCCTTTTTCGAAACATGGCGAACGAGGGGATCGTGCTGACCGAGGGACTCTTAAAGACCCTGGGAGTGGCCTATCTGCGCACCGCCCAGGATACCATCAAAAAGTACGAGGATGATGCGGCCATCAACGGCCTTTATTTCGACAGGCATGGGGAGCGGCTTGCAGTCGAGGCCTTTACGAAGGCCATCCGGCTTGCCTCGGAAGAATACATGGCGGATCCTGTCGGAATTCCCCAGATTTCAAACTGGATTCGACCGACCTCGGCCATTCCGAAATTTCTGGATATGCTGCTCGAGGCTGCACAGGCCGACAATCGATGAGAAAGGACAAGCACCTATGAACGCAGAGGCTGGATCTCTTCGAGGCGAGCTTCTGTCCAAAATTCATGAAATCGGGGGTGCCGACATCCTGGTGGGTATTCCGAGTTACAACAATGCCAAGACGATTGGCCATGTCGTCAAGGCCGTGAGCGCAGGATTGGCCAAGTACTTTCCGATGGCCAAGGCGGTGCTGGTAAATTCGGACGGGGGTTCGATGGATGGGACCCCCAAGGTGGTTTCGGACGCCGTCGTGGATCTGGATAACATCCTGGTGGCTCATCGGGTCAATCCCCTTCAGAAAATATCGACGCCCTACCACGGCATCCCGGGCAAAGGCAGCGCGTTTCGGCTCATCTTTGAAATCGCCAGAGCCCTTGAGGTCAAGGCCTGCGCCGTCGTGGACGCCGACCTTCGGAGCATCACGCCGGAATGGCTGGAGCTCCTGATCCGCCCGGTCCTCAAGGAGGGTTATGAATACGTCGCTCCTTATTATCTGCGGCATAAGTTTGATGGAACGATTACCAACAGCATCGTCTATCCGATGACCCGTGCCCTTTACGGCAAGCAGATTCGCCAGCCGATCGGAGGGGAATTCGGTTTTTCCGGGGAGGTGGCCAGCTATTTTCTGACGAAGAAGGAGGTGTGGGAAACAGATGTCGCGCGCTATGGCATCGACATCTGGATGACGACGACGGCGATCGCGAGAGGGAGCAAGGTCTGCCAGGCCTACCTGGGTGCCAAGATTCACGACCCCAAGGATCCGGCCGCCGATCTTTCCGCCATGCTGGCGCAGGTCGCGGGATCCGTCTTCAGCCTGATGGAGGAATACGCCGGCCTCTGGAAGGACGTGAGGGGATCGGAGCCGGTCTCGATCTTCGGTTTTCAATTCGACGTCGGATTGGAGCCGATACCCGTCAGCGCTGACCGGATGGTCAAGGCCTTCCAACTTGGGCTGAGCGAATTTTTGCCCTTGTGGGAGGATGTCGTATCGAAAGAGGTCCTGGCCCGGTTAAAGTCGATGATTCCGATGGACAAGGAGCTGAAGTTTCCCGATGATTTGTGGGTGCGCACCTTGTATGATTTCGCGCTGGCCGCTCACCGCAAGGTGATGACGCATGACCACTTGCTGAAATCCTTCACGCCTCTCTACCTGGGCAGGGTGGCCTCCTTTATCCTGGAGACGCAGCAAAGCAGCCATCGGGAGGTCGAGGAGAAGATCGAAGGCCTGTGCAAGCTTTTCGAGCATGAGAAGCATTATCTAATCGAGCGGTGGGAAGATCAGAAGGATGAGGTGGGAGGGAAATCATGAATAACTTGTGGGAATCCGCATTTCTCGATCCCCTGAAGGAGTTTGTGGGCCAGCTGGGGACTTTTCTGCCGCATATGTTCGCCATGATCGTTATCATCACCTTGGGGATCCTCGCGGCGCTGGCATTGAAATTCATCTTCTTTCGCATCCTCAAGGCGGTTAAATTCGATCAGCTGTGCGGCCGGATGGGGCTTACCGAAACCCTGCAGAAGGGCGGAATCCGCGAAACGCCTTCCCATATGATCAGCCGCATGGTCTACTGGGTGATCGTTCTGACCTTCCTGATGCTGGGGGTCGGGGCATTGAAGCTTACCCCGGTGG
>CAYGBP010000096.1:9136-10417 GCA_964348105.1 uncultured Nitrospirota bacterium | reverse complement strand
CAGGTGCGCGGGTGGATAAATTTGAAGTACTGTGCCGCCCACATCTGGTGCTGGCCAACGTCGGAGGTAATGATGGCGTTTCCCTTGGTCATTTCGTAGATGCTTTCGATGACGTACTGCGGCTTGATGACCTGATCGTCGCGCTTGTAGCTCAGCGGATGCTCGGCCTTCCACTGCTCGATCTGCTTCAACCAGGGAAACCGGATGTCCTTGAGGTTCCCGTTCATCGTGGCCTTCAGGATGCGGTTCAGCTCCCGAAGCACCGGCTTGGCATCTCCCACGATCGGTATGTCCACATGGATGTTTTTCTTGATGGAGGCCGGGTCCACATCGATATGAATGATCTTGGCGTACGGCACGAACTCGGATATCTTCCCGGTCACCCGGTCATCGAACCGGGAGCCCACCGCGATGAGCAGATCGCAGTGATGAACCGCCATGTTCGTGGCATACGATCCGTGCATGCCCAGCATGCCCAGGGACAGGGGATGCGTGCCCGGGAAGGCGCCCAGGCCCATCAGGGTCATGGTCAGCGGCATCTGGCCGAGCTCGGCCAGCTCACGGAGCTCTTCGGACGCGTTGGAATTGATGACGCCGCCCCCGGCGTAGATGATCGGGCGCTTAGCCTTCATAACCGCTTCGGCCGCCTGCTTGATCTTCCACCGGTTGCCCTCGTAGGTCGGATTGTAGCCTCTCAGGTAAACCTTATCCGGGTAGTTGAATTCGGCCATCCCCATGCTCACATCCTTGGGAAGGTCCACCAGGACGGGACCGGGTTTGCCGGTCGTTGCAATATAGAAGGCTTCTTTGATCGACTGCGCGAGATCCTTGACGTCCTTAACCAGATAATTGTATTTCGTGCAGGGGCGGCTGATTCCCACGATGTCCGCCTCCTGGAAGGCATCATTGCCCAGCATCGAAGTGGAAACCTGCCCCGTAAACACCACCAAGGGGCAGGAATCCATCATGGCATTGACAAGACCGGTCACAATATTGGTCGCGCCGGGCCCCGAGGTCACCAGCACCACACCCGCCTGCCCCGTCGCCCGCGCATAGCCCTCCGCCATGTGGATGGCACCCTGCTCATGGCGCACCAAGACCATCTCGAGATCTTTCTCGTCGTACAAGACATCAAAAATCTTGAGGACCACCCCGCCAGGCAGTCCGAAAACCGTTTTGACGCCCTCGCGTTTCAGACTTTCAATGAAGATATTCGCTCCGCTGAGTTTCATCCCCGTCTCTCTGGAAAGGACCGCTTCAACCCCGAGGGGTGTCAGGCAT
>CAYGBP010000096.1:3580-9126 GCA_964348105.1 uncultured Nitrospirota bacterium | reverse complement strand
CGGATGGATTGTGATTTTATAACTGTAAGAAATATTAGCGTTATTTTAAATTATATATCACAGAATGGGCAGGCAAGTCAACTGGATTGTCGGATTGGGCGGGCCGAAGTGGCTTCAAATGAGGTTTCGGCCTGAGGATCATGATCTAAGCCGGGACGAATTCGATACGGTCGGGCTCAAGGGCGAAACCCGGATCATCCTAATCTATTGATTCGAAAGGATTTCAATGCGGTCTCCCCGCTGGATGGCCTCGGAGCTCTTGCGGATCTTCGCCGTCGCCGTCTTCTCGGTGACCATGATGACCTCCAGCTCACCGATAGTCCGTGACGGGAGACGAACCCCCCGGCCGGCCGAAAAGAGAGAGGTCCTTTTGCCCTCGCGAACGACTTTGAAGGCGCTACCCCGCCCGATCCCATCCTGCACCCCGCGATCGATGTAAACCACGTCGTACTGGGCGATCAAGGCCTTGTCCTGCCGAATATCCACGACATAGCCTTGCAGATCAAGCCCTTCGCCACTCGATGGGTCCAGCAGGGGCAGGTCTAGGACATCGATGAGTGCAACGGGATCCTCCCCGTAAATCGCATGATAAGACTTTGTGACGCGGGCCGTCGCAATCCCGCCCTCGACGCCACGCACGTCCAGGCGCCCCAACACCACGATCAGGTTGCCCAGGTACCTGCCGGTCTTGGGATGATAGACCTTGCGGACCTTTCGATAGGTCAGCAGGACATCACCCTTTTCAAACGAATGCGAGGAGTCCGGCTTGATGTAGACGGTATCCCCCTCACCGATCATGATCTTGTTATCCTTGACGCCGATCAGGGATCCGGTCTTTTCCAGATCCTTGGCCAGGATATAACCGACAGAGGCCATCATGTACGGTTCCTGCACCCGCTCTTCCGGGAGTAGCTCGGTGAAAGTCGGTCTCCGGGGGGCGAGGGGCTCGAGCGGCGGCTGCTCGGCTCCGACCGGCAGCTCCTGCTGCATTTCCTCGACGGGCGGGACCGCCGCCTCGAATGTTTCGAGCACGCCCGGGGCCGGCAGAAAAATGACGGTTCCCGGGTAGATGAGATCGGGATTGGGAATGTGCCGATTGATCTCCCAGATCCTGGGCCAATAAAACGGATCGATCAGATAAGTATTCGATATGTACCAGAGGGTATCCCCTTGCTCCACCACATGCTGGCGGGGACGGGTCTCGGTGAGCGCGGCGGTTCGCTCCAACTCCACCTGACCGTCCAGCGTCGCCGCGATATCCTCCTCGGCGGGGATGAACTCCTGCCTAGGCGTGTCCATTCCTTCGGAAAACGTCTCCGCCGCGTCGTCTGCACCCGGTTGCTGCGCCCAACCCACGCCCGAGCCAGCTCCCAGGCACACGAGCAGCGACATGAAGGCTGCGGCCGCCCGAAGGGATGAAGGAAGTAGGCACGGTCTCATGGCTGACACCCGAAACGGCTGTTGATGCATGATCCTCCCGAAGAGCCTGATGATTCTAGGACAAAGATATCAAAGAAAAAGCAATTGTCAAGGGAAATGCGGTGTGCTATCATGCCGAGCAACGAATGATCAAAATCATCAGGCGCGTCCAATCACTTTCGGACTCATGATTGAGCTTGACCACGGGATTCGGATTAAGGGCACCTTCTTATGGCTGGATGCGACCCGTGTCAAGGATTGGTCCTTCGTTTCACACGCCCATCAGGATCATGTGGCCCCCCACCGCAACATCATCTGCAGCGAGCACACGTCTCGGCTCTTCCGGCGCCGCATGCCGAAAGCTAAGATCAATACCCTGCCGTTCCGCAAGCCCTACGAACGGGATGGGCTGCGGTTGGAGCTTCATCCGGCGGGCCATATCCTCGGATCCGCCCAGATCCTGATCCAGAACGGTCAGAACCGCATCGTTTACACAGGCGATTTTAAGCTCAAGCGAAATTTCACCGCCGAGCCGGCCGAACCGGTGGCGTGCGATATTCTGATCATGGAAACCACCTTCGGGCGGCCGGCCTACGTCTTCCCGCCCCGCGAGGAGGTGATCGATGGCATTATCCGGTTCATCGAGGAAACGATCGAAAACCGCCAAGTCCCCGTTCTTTTCGCTTATATCCTCGGAAAGGGGCAGGAGATCACCAAGATTCTGGGTGACCGGGGATATACAGTGGCACTCGCCAAGCCGGTTTTTGAAATGGTCAAGGTCTACGAATCCCTCGGGGTTTCTTTCAAAAATTATGAATTGATGCATGGCGACAATTTCCACGGCAAGGTCCTGGTTTTGCCGCCCTATCTGGCGCGGGCACGCTCAATACAGCGAATCAGGAACAAGAGAACGGCTTTTCTGTCCGGCTGGGCCCTCGATCCCACGACCCGATACCGGCTTCATGTGGACGAGGTTTTTCCGCTTTCGGACCATGCCGACTTCGAGGAGCTGCTGGCTTATGTCCGCGCCGCAAACCCCAAAAAAGTCTACACACTACACGGCTTTCCCGACTTTGCCGCGCATCTATCCAAGATGGGGATTCCAGCCCGACACCTCGCGCCACAATCACAGCTTGCCTTCTGGGAGGACTAGATGACGATCCGTCGAGAGCATGAAGGAAACGAAGAAAAAGATGAGAACGAACAGACCCACGACGAAGAGAGCACGGTTCAGGAGGAGGAGCCGAAAAAAGACGCACCCCCGGAAAAGCGCTGAGCAAAGCCCTGGCTATCCCCGCTTGAGCCCCGACGCCACTCCCGCCTTCCTTTCAGGATCAAGTTCCCGCGTGGCCCATTCGAATGAGTCGATTTACCACTTCCCATTGACCAACATTTCCCGCCAGGAACCGTAAATCGTAAATGGGCAATAGGGCGAAAATTCCCCTGGTGGGAAATTTTCGGCCGGAGGGGGGACTTGCACCTGCACCGCGCCGAAGGCGCGGAAGACAAATGAAGCCGGAAGGCAACCGATCAGGACCAAGTCCCCAATGGTTAAACCGGGTTTACAGATGGTGCCGGAGGGGGGACTTGAACCCCCAAGGGCATACGCCCGCAGCGCCCTGAACGCTGTGTGTTTGCCAATTTCACCACTCCGGCTAAGAATGGAATCGGACCGGATTCCGTAGATGTAATGGTATCCGCCTTAAAAAGCAAGGCATCATACCAAAGGCTTGAAGCCCAAGTCAATTCGGGAGATGAGCGCGAAGAGAGGGGTTCACATGGGCTTGAGGGGAATGTCGCCCTCCGGTGTTCCGATCTGGGCTTCCACGGCGGTGATCACATTCAGGTGGGCGACGACGATCTCGCTGAAGACCCTGACCTGCTGATCCCTGTTGGAGACCTCGATGGCCTTCGTCTGCTGCTCCCGGCCCATCCACAACCCCTTATCCCAGGTGGTCTCCTCAAACCCCTTGATTTTGGCCAGCGCCTCCTTGAAGGCGGGCTTGACCCCGTCCACCTTCATCTGGAAGCGTGTTCCGAGGAAATTCCCGCTCTTGAAGCAGACACCGAACCAGCAGGGATAATCCTTGAATTTGAAGTGCCACCCCGAGAAATCGCCGTAGACCTGGGCTCGACCCACCAGGATCTTATAATCGATGGCCACCAGCGTGAAGATCTGGCTGAGCAACCGCTTGAAATTCTGGGATAATTTCTCGTGTTGTTGAACGATTTCCAGCGCCTCCGGCTTTATCACCACGAATGGTTCCATGTCGCAATCCTTCCTTAATTTAACAGATTCTAAAACTATAGCACAACGGATCTATTCGGGGCAAGAATCCCCCTCCAAAATGCACTCCTTCCGAAAGATACGATGCTCATTGCACCCGGGGCAGTAGTCCTCGAACAAGACACCGCTCTCCACCGTAAAATCGTCCGTGCTCACCCCTTTCGTCAGGCATCCTTCGGGGTTCACCGCGATGATATCGAAATCCGGGCAGGGTTGTGCACGCGCACGCAGCCGGGGCGACAGGGCCGAATCGATGATCCCGCCGTCCTGGTCAAAGATGGCATAATGCACCTGAATATCATACGGGATGGCCCGGTTATCATCCAAATTGTTCCTGACCCGGCCCCGAAAGCTGTCCATCCCGTCCTGGCTCGGTCCGATCCGCATGGGGTGCCCGGGGGTCGGCCACCTCCCCCTGCTCATACACATCACAGTAGTCGGCATCCTCCCGGGGACAGATCCTGAATTCCAGGTCCCCAAATTCCTCGGTCAGGGCGACGGGCCCGTAATCGAACACCCCCCGGTCCCCCGGCCGCAGGCAGTCATCCCGTTCCTGATGTTTCATCGGATCACCCTCCCGCACGACGGTCATGGTACGGCCGTATAATTTGGCCAGGCTGAGCGCGGTCTGGATCGGGGCGCCCTGCCCGTCCAGCGCCAGAAAACCGATCTCAATCCCGCAGAATGGCCTGATCCCGGTATTTTCGATTCTCCCCAGATACCGGA
This sequence comes from uncultured Nitrospirota bacterium, assembly GCA_964348105.1. Taxonomy (GTDB): domain Bacteria; phylum Nitrospirota; class Nitrospiria; order DATECO01; family DATECO01; genus CAYGBP01. Next base: position 4,694 of record CAYGBP010000096.1, on the reverse strand, counting down.
CGGTGCGTCTGTCTTCCGACAGGACGGTATTGACTCCCGCCTTGCCCCCCACTACATGAAGGGAAACGCGCGTCTCCTCCACGGGATCCAGCACCTTCTCCTCCGCCTGACTCCCGCAGGCGGCCAGGACTGAAATTATCAATGGCATCCACCATCGCATCGATCATCCCGATCTCACGATCCGCATCAACCCTCACCCGCCGCGAGGCAAGGAAACCCGCATCGGTTTGGGGCCAACCCGGTCGGCCGGCCCGATACGAACTGATCCTCGACCATCAGGGGTTCGGACAAGTATCCCCGAGGAGAACACATTCCGACCGGCGGATCCGAGTATAAAAGCATTCGGGGCAGTCCAGGGGATAGGGCGCGTTGGTTGCAACCGTCAACTCCATCGACTCCGCCCCCGGCGGCAGACAGGCAGCCGAATCTTCGGCCTTTATTATATTGAACTGACTGCACGGCTCGGCGGACGGATTCGCCAGCACCAGGGATGACAAGGCCGTGTCAATGACCATTCCATCCCCGCTCAGCACCGAAAAATGCAGGCGAATATTGTAAGGAATGACCCCTCCCTCGGCGGAAACATTCCGGACCAATGCGACGAACACCGCCTTACCCTCCGCATCCCCCTGTACCTGGACATCAAGCCAGTCCTCCAGGGGAATCTCCGGCTGCCTGGCCTGAGCCAGGAACTGGCAGCGCTCGGTCTTCAGATTGTCATTAAAACAGACGCGAAAATCAAAATCGAAAAAGGGATCGGAGGGGTCCAAATCGACCGGTCCGGTGTCGAAGCTGGCGAAATGCCCCGGGGGAAGACAGCTGTGGTCGGTCAGGCCGAAGTTGAACATCGTGAATCCATTCAATGTCGCCCGCGGATCCCCCTGGTCGATGATCCCGCCCCTTTCCCCGAATGTGTTGAACGTAATATCGATAAAACAGGAAGGCTGGGCGGCGTTGTTCACAACCTCGCCAAGATAGCGGACCGTCGGGTCCCCCCACGAGTCCGTTGCGAGGACGACGGTGACCCCTTCCTTGCCGCCCTTCACGCTGATGCCGCTATCTGTGCCGTTATCGGCCGGAATCCCAAGATCACCTCCCGTGCCGCAGCCGGCCA
>CAYGBP010000096.1:306-3570 GCA_964348105.1 uncultured Nitrospirota bacterium | reverse complement strand
GGACGGTAATGCCGTCCTTTCCGTTCCTCACGCCCACGAGCGGTTGGGAATCGCCGTCGGGCGGCAGCCCAAGACCACCTCCCGTGCCGCAGCCGGCCAGCAGCCCGCTCAGGACCAGGCCCAACCAGATTCCGTGATATTCCATGCGTTGCGACATCCTATCCCCTTACCTCCGGCACACATGATGTACCGCGATCAGGTGATCCGGGCGGTACGAGCGCTTCGTCCTTTTGAGATTTTCCAGGCCCGAATCGTCCAGGCAGTTTATCCATCGATAACCGTCCATCTCCAGACAGACCCGGTGAAACAGGTACTGCGCCAGGCCGGGAATTGCAAGATCGCTGATCTCGAACAGAACGCAGTAGGTGGCGGGATCGACCTCGAATCCGAAAGTATACGCCGCGATCCGCCCATCGATCCTCACCACCCGGCCGGTCAAGCCGATGCGGTCGTGATGATGCAGGGCTTGTGAATGTGCCGGAACCGCATCCTTTAACAGGGCCAGGTAATAGTCGTCCGAAAACTTCGCGGCCCGTGCCCGACGCCAGTCCGCGAGCAGATCCAGGCATTCATTGGCATCCTCGGAGCGATAGGGGCCATAGACGGGACGGTTCTGCCTGAGAAATCGATTGATCGCCCATCGCTTGGATTTGTATCGATTTCCCGCCAGGCGGGCCAGATCCTCCCGACGATAACAATACTCGGGAGCCGCGCTGCGCACCCGGTACCCCCATCCCTCGAAAGCGGCCTTCATCCCGGCCGGCACGTTTTCAATCCGGGCCGCTCGCCGGTCCGCGCTCAACGCCTCCATCAGCCGAAAGCATTCCCCTGCCGCCGATTCCAGCAGCCCGGATCCCAAGGGCGGCAATGGCATGTAATAATTCCCGTCATACTCGGCAAAAACGCAATACGATCCGTCCAGATCCAGGCCATAATAGCGAAACAGGTCGCGCCAGACGGACAAAACGGGCAGCGCGCAAGCCGCCAGACCCGCAGCGTCTCGGGCAATGCGCTCCCGCAGCAACCGGTCCTCATCCAGCCGAAGGGGCGTCAGCGCGGCCCTCGCCCCCCCGGGTGAGGCTCGTTCAGTCACGCCGCTCATCCGCCCCGCCCTTCAGTTGGCGCCTGATCTCCTCGATCGGCACGACGGCGACCACATCATCTTGGTAGCGCTGAATCAGACCCGGATGGGCCCGCAGCATCTGCAGCATCTCCGGGGTCTTTCTGATCTCGACGATCTTTGATACATAGTCGGATAAGCCCTCCTGCAGCGGGTGCTCCCGCAGATAGGGACATTTCGTGTCGAGACCCGCCAGGACGCCTTCATCATTCGAATCCCGCATCAGAGCCACCGGAAAGAGTCGACAGTCAAAGGGCCTTACGTCGTAGATTGCGCATGCCCCGGTATCAGGCCTCCAGCAGGGGCAGACATAGCCCTCCCCGCCCGCGACGGGGTTGGAAACCAGCTCAATCTGGCAACCGTCCGGATCCGGGAAAAATTCGCGTGAAATTCCGGCCGAAACCGCCCGGCCGATCTCCTCGGCCGTGAAATAAGGCCTCAAGAAGCTGTGTTTTTCGGGAAACCGGCAGCAGACGTCGCATGCAAAGCACCGGCTGCTGGGAACGATTTGGGGGATTTTTTCGGAAGTCCTGGCCATCAACGCCCTTTAATAAAAATATATCACAAGGACGGTTAAGAAGCCAGGAAAACGATATAACTAGTTGTTTTAATTTATATATTCTTTGGAGAGCTGGACATAGTTCTCGGCGCTCTGGCGGAGTTTCTTGACTTCGTCCGGGGCAAGGGGGCGCACCACCCGTGCGGGCAGGCCCATCACCAGACTTCTGGGGGGAATCTCGGACCCTTCAGTTACCAGTGCGCCCGCCGCGACCAGGCACTCCTCTCCAATCTGCGCACCGTCCAGAATGATGGCGCGCATCCCGATCAGGCACCGGTCCCGAATGACGCACCCATGGAGCATCGCGCCGTGCCCCACCGTAATCTCGTCGCCGAGGATCAGGGGAAAGGTCTCCCGGGTCACATGCAGCAGCGAGCCGTCCTGGATATTGGTTCGCCTCCCGATCCGGATGTAGTGCACATCCCCCCGAATCAGAACCTGAAACCAGACGCTCGAGTCCGCCCCGATCTCGACGTCCCCGATCACCTGGGCGCTGGGGTCCACGAAGACCGAGGGATGAATGCGGGGATTCTTTCCACGATAGGCGCGGATCATGGTCCGCCAACGTACCACATTCTATACCGCTTTTCAATGCCCCGACCCCCATATATTGACTTTGCCCCGCCGATTCAATTACAATGTGAATCGGCCTGGATGTGGCCTTTTTTTTGCTTCGCAACTACTTATTTTCATTCAATTAAATCTTCCTTCTTCAGGAAAGGTGGGGAAATTATGGCCCAACCCAAGGCAAGCCCGGACATCCACTCGGTCCTGCGCGAGCGCCGGCTGATCAGGCCGAGCGCGGCCTTCAGCCGCCGCGCGCACATCAAGAGCCGCCGGGACTATGACCGTCTGGCCCGCGCGGCGGCCAAGAACCCTGAAAAATTCTGGGCCTCCATCGCAAAGGAGCTGCATTGGTTCAAACCGTGGAAGAAGGTCCTGGAATGGAAGCCCCCTTTCGCCAAGTGGTTCGTCGGGGGAAAGACGAACATTTCCTATAACTGCCTGGATCGACACCTTGCCTCCTGGCGAAAGAACAAGGCAGCCATCATCTGGGAGGGCGAGCCGGGCGACACCCGCACCCTGACCTTTCAGGAGCTGCACCGCGAGGTGTGCCGGTTTGCAAATGTCCTGAAATCCTTCGGGCTGGTCCCGGGGGACCGCGTGGCGATCTACATGCCGATGATCCCGGAGCTTCCGATTGCGATGCTGGCCTGCGCCCGGATCGGGGCCACGCACAGCGTCATTTTCGGGGGCTTCTCGGCCGAGGCACTCAAGGACCGGATCAACGATGCCAAGGCGAGACTCGTCATTACGACCGACGGCGGATACCGCAAGGGAGCCCCGCTTGCCCTCAAAGAAAACGTGGATGAGGCCCTCAAAGACTGCCCCACCGTAGAACATTCCATCGTGTGCCGTCGAACCGGAACCCCGGTCGAGATGAAGGCTGGCCGCGACCACTGGTGGGAGGAGCTGATGAACGCCGCGTCCGACCGATGCGATGCAGCCCCGCTGGATTCCGAGAATCCCCTTTTCATCCTGTATACCAGCGGGACGACCGGAAAACCGAAGGGCGTCGTGCATT
>CAYGBP010000096.1:0-222 GCA_964348105.1 uncultured Nitrospirota bacterium | reverse complement strand
ACACCTACTGGTGCACGGCGGACATCGGATGGGTGACGGGCCACAGCTATATCCTTTACGGCATTCTGGCCAATGGCGTGACCAGCGTCATGTATGAAGGCGCCCCGCTGCATCCCAAACCCGACCGGTTTTGGGAAATCATCGAAAAATACAGGGTCAATGTCTTTTACACGGCGCCCACCGCTATCCGGACCTTCATGAAATTCGGGGATGAATGGCCAC
>CAYGBP010000095.1:9818-10559 GCA_964348105.1 uncultured Nitrospirota bacterium | reverse complement strand
ACCGAGGGATATACCAAGGTGCTTGAAATCAAGGGTGTGGGGTACCGGGCCCAGGTTCAGGGTAAGAAATTGACCTTTACGTTGGGGTTCAGTCATCCGGTTGAGTTTCAGCTGCCCGAGGGAATCGATGCAGCGGTTGAAAAGCAGACCGTCGTCACCCTGAAGGGAATCAACCGGTATTTGATCGGTCAGGTGGCCGCGAATATACGCTCGCTGCGTGCGCCGGAACCCTACAAGGGGAAGGGGATTAAATATTCCGACGAAGTGATTCGCAGAAAAGAAGGGAAAACGGGCAAGGGCAAGTAGCCCAGGAGCTTCTTCATTCGAGCCGATTGGATTTGAGCGATGACACTGACGGTAAAAGAGAAATCGTTTAACAGAGATCGCAGGCACCGGCGCGTCAGGAAAACGGTGTCGGGAACCCCGCAGAGGCCGCGCATGAGCGTGTTTAGAAGTCAGAAGCATATCTATGCCCAGATCGTGGATGATCTGACCGGTCGGACGCTCGCCAGCGCGAGCAGCCTCGAGAAGGGATTGAAAGGAAAATTGAAGACGGGAGCCGATAGGGGCGCTGCCCGTGAGGTGGGTCTTCTCGTGGGCCGCCGGGCGCTTGATCAGAAGGTGTCGGCGGTGGTTTTCGATCGGGGCGGATATGCTTACCATGGACGACTCAAGGCATTGGCGGACGGCGCCCGCGAATCAGGCTTGGCATTTTAATCTTTTTTCTTGAGCTGCTTTTTC
>CAYGBP010000095.1:9462-9696 GCA_964348105.1 uncultured Nitrospirota bacterium | reverse complement strand
AGGGGTGGGGGACGGTGAGGGCGGTGTCGGGGTCGGGAAGGGGAAGGCGAACGAGGTCCCCGAGGCGATCCGCAAGGCCGTGGATCATGCGAAGAAGAGCCTGATCCGGGTTCCGTTGAAGAATACGACGATTCCATATGAAGTGACGGGATATTACGGAGCCGAGGAGGTCTTACTGAAGCCCGGCGCGGAAGGGACGGGAATCATTGCGGGGGGGCCGGTGCGGGCCGTGAT
>CAYGBP010000095.1:4231-9373 GCA_964348105.1 uncultured Nitrospirota bacterium | reverse complement strand
AAATCACAGCATTCAGACAAAAATAGCCCGCCGAGGCGGAACTGGATTAACGGGAGTCGTCGCGTGGCAGAACGTACTAAAAACGAAAAAGCAAAGCTGGCCATTACGCTGGTCAAGTCCCCGATCGGAAAGCCCTACAGGCAGAAGGAGACGGTCAGGGGGCTGGGCCTGCGAAGGATCCGGCAAACGGTCCTGCGGCCCGACACGCCGCAAGTTCGTGGCATGATCCAGAAAATCATTCATCTACTCGAGATAAGGGAAGCCTAAGGCAATGAAGCTTCATGAGTTGAAAGCCCCGAAAGGTTCCAGAAAGAAGGTGAAGCGGGTCGGGCGAGGACCGGGATCCGGGCGCGGAAAGACTGCGGCGCGGGGGCATAAAGGTCAAGGGGCTCGCGCCGGCGGGACGAAGGGCCGTGGGTTCGAAGGAGGACAGCAGCCGTTAATCCGTCAGATCCCCAAGCGTGGATTTAAAAACATTTTTGCGGAAAAGCCGGCGGTCGTGAATGTGGGTGATCTGGCCAAAATCAAGACGGGCGGTGGCGAGGAAGTCACGCCGGAGGTCCTGATGGCGAGCGGCTTGATCCGGCGTGCAGCGAAAAGCGTGAAGATATTGGGCCAGGGAGAAATCAAGGCGTCGCTTAGGGTGCGTGCCCATCAGTTCAGCAAGTCGGCTCGCGGCAAGATCGAGGCGGCCGGCGGCCAGGCCATGGTGATCGCGGATGTTTAGTCGGCTGGTAGCCAGTCTTCAGAATATTTTCAAGATCCCGGAGCTACGGCAACGGGTATTGTTCGTCCTGGCGATGCTTGCGGTTTACCGGATCGGGGCCCACATTCCCACGCCGGGCATCAATAACGAGGCACTGTCCGAGTTTTTGCACGATCGTGGGGGGGCCCTGATGGGCTTCCTGGATATCTTTTCGGGCGGAGCGCTATCGCGATTGACGATCCTGGCCCTGGGCATCATGCCCTATATCAGTGCCTCGATCATCTTGCAGCTTCTGACGGTGGTGGTACCCCACCTCTCGAAGCTCGCCAAGGAAGGGGAGCGCGGACGTAATAAGATTATTCAGTATACCCGATACGGGACGGTCCTGATCTGCGTGGTGCAGTCCTTTGGGATTGCGGTGGGCCTTGAAACCATGAACAACGGGGCGTTCGTCCAGTTTCCGGGGTGGCCCTTCAGGATCATGACCATGATCACCATCACCGCCGGGACGACCTTCCTGATGTGGTTGGGCGAGCAGATCACGGAGCGCGGCATCGGCAACGGAATCTCCCTCATTATTTTTGCGGGAATCGTGGCGCAGATGCCGACAGCGATCATCAACACCTACCAGCTCTATGAGACGGGGGAGTTGGGAGCCTTCTTTCTCCTGGCGGTCGGTCTGATGATGCTTATCGTCATCACGGCCATCGTATTTCTGGAGAGCGGCCGGCGGAAGGTCTCCGTTCAGTATGCCAAGCGGGTCGTCGGACGAAAGGTGTATGGAGGGCAAAGCACACACATCCCGCTGAAGATTAACACGGCTGGAGTGATCCCTCCCATCTTTGCCAACTCCATCCTGGTGTTTCCCGTTACCTTCACCGGATTTGTGGCCATTCCATGGATTGAGCAGATCGGCCGGTATCTTTCGCCGGGATCGATGGTGTATACCTCGCTGTACGTGATGCTGATTATTTTCTTCTGTTTCTTTTATACCGCGGTCGTCCTCAATCCCGTGGACATGGCCGACAACATGAAAAAATACGGGGGGTTTATCCCCGGAATCCGCCCGGGTCAGAAGACCTCGGATTACATTTACAAGGTCCTGACCCGAATAACTTTCGCGGGATCGATCTACCTTGCGATCATCTGTGTGATCCCGGAATACCTGATTTATCAGTTGAACATGCCATTTTATTTCGGAGGCACCTCGCTCCTGATCATTGTGGGCGTGGGTCTGGACACGGCCCAGCAAATCGAAACGCATCTGATTACACGCAATTACGAAGGATTCATGAAGAAGGGGCGGATCAAGGGCCGGAGCGCCTAAAGGGGTGAGCGGTGAGGCTGATCTTTCTGGGTCCGCCCGGCGTGGGCAAGGGGACCCAGGCTCAGAAACTTGCGGAAACGGCGTCGATCCAAAAGATATCGACCGGCGATATTCTCAGGGATGCTGTGAGCAGAAAGACGGATCTGGGATTGAAGGCCAAGCAGTTTATGGACGCCGGACAGCTGGTCCCCGACGAAGTGGTGATCGGCCTGATCCGCGAGCGGCTCAGCAGTCCTGATTGCGATGGCGGGTTTGTTTTGGACGGATTTCCCAGGACCGTTCCTCAGGCCGAAGCACTGGGAAGGCTGCTCGAGGAGCGCGAATCGCCGATTCAACGGGTCATTAGCCTGGAAGTGTCCGAGCACGAGCTCGTTCGACGGATCACCGGGAGGCGGAGCTGCCCGGAATGCAAGCGCGTGTACCACATTGATTATCAACCGCCCAAGCAGTCCGGGGCATGTGATTCATGCGGTGCGAAATTGATCCAGCGCGATGACGACCGGGAAGAGACCGTGCGAAAGCGCCTGGGCGTGTACCACAAGCAGACGGCCCCGCTGGTGGAATATTACTCGGCCCGCAGTCTCTTGGCCCGGGTGGACGGCCTCGGGTCGGTCGAAGAGGTATTCGGCCGGCTCAAGGCAGCGGTGTCATAGAGGGCAAATGGCCGCCGGGCACGGAGTCGCGTTCGGAAATACGCGGCGGCTAGGTTGAAATGATCATTCTGAAGTCACCCCAGGAGATTGATACGATTGCCCAGGCGTGCCGCATCGTGGCGATGACCCTGTCCTATCTGAGGGAGTGGGTCAAGCCGGGTATCAGTACCCTGGAGCTTGATCAATTGGCGGAGGAATTTATCACCCGGCAGGGTGCGAAGCCCGCGTTCAAGGGTTATCGAGGGTTTCCGGCGACCTTGTGCACATCCGTCAATGACGAAGTGGTTCACGGCATACCGTCAAAGAAACGGCTCAAAGAAGGGGATATTATCGGCGTGGACTGCGGCGCCATCGTTGACGGATTTTACGGAGATGCGGCGATTACCTTTCCGGTTGGAAAGATCGCGCCGGAGGCGCAGCGCCTCCTTGAGGTTACGGAGGAGTCGTTGTGCCGGGGCATTGAACAGGCGCAGCCGGGGAACCGGCTATCCGATATCTCTCACGCCGTGCAGGTCTGCGCGGAAGGGGCCGGTTACGGGGTTGTCACGGATTTCGTCGGCCATGGCATTGGGCGAAACCTCCATGAAGACCCCCAGGTGCCAAATGTCGGTCGGCCGGGGCAGGGCCCCCGCTTAAGAAAGGGAATGGTGTTGGCCATTGAGCCGATGGTCAATATGGGTGCTGCGGGCGTAAAAGTTCTGGATGATCATTGGACGGTTATCACCCGTGACGGGACGCTCTCGGCGCATTTCGAGCACACGATCGCGCTCATGGATGAGGCGCCCAGGGTATTGACCAGACTATAGCGACCTGAGCCGGAGAGGTTCTGAAAAACGATAGACATGGCTAAAGAGGATTCAATCGAGGTTCAGGGGACCATTATCGAGACCTTGCCCAATGCGATGTTCCGGGTGGAGTTGGAGAACGGACATAAGGTTCTGGCCCATATTTCAGGAAAAATGAGGATGCATTATATTAAGATTTTACCGGGGGATCGCGTCACGCTTGAGCTGTCACCCTATGATCTCTCCCGGGGTCGGATAACGTACCGATTTGCGCGATAGACGAGAGGGTTGGAGAATAGGCCGCGGCCAATAAGCAGGATGATACGGGAAAGTGAATTCGAAGGGGTGGAAATAGGCGAGGGCGGGTCAAAATGAAGGTTCGGTCATCGGTCAAGGCAATTTGTTCTAAGTGCAAGCTCATCAAGCGGCGGGGGGTGGTTCGAGTCATCTGTGAGAACCCCCGTCACAAGCAGAGGCAGGGGTAAAGCGGTTACGGGCCGGCGCCGCGGCCGACACCAAGGAGGAATGCATTGGCACGTATTGCAGGGGTGGATCTGCCCCGCGAGAAAAGGATCGAAGTCGGACTGACCTATATTTACGGCATCGGGGTTCCTGCCGCTCAGAGGATCCTGCGCCAATCCCAGGTCGAGCCCGGGGTGCGGGTGAAGGACCTCAAGGAGGACGAGATCGTTCGGCTGAGGGAGCTGATCGAACGCGATTTCAAAGTGGAGGGAGATCTGCGCCGGGACGTTTCCATGTCCATTAAACGGCTCATGGACATCGGCTGTTTTAGAGGATTGAGGCATCGTCGCAGTCTTCCGGCCCGGGGTCAACGAACGAAGACGAATGCCCGGACCCGAAAAGGCCCCCGAAAGCATATCGTGCGGGTGAAGGCCAAGGGCGTAGGGAGAAGATAGGGAAGCGGCTGGCGCTTCGGTTCTCCCGCTTGCGGGTTAGAATCCATCGAAGGGGAGCACAATGGCCAAGAAGGGTGCGAGGAAAAGAGAAAAGAAGAATGTTCAGGTAGGGATTGTTCATATCCAGGCCTCATTCAACAATACCATCGTGACGATAACCGATATGCAGGGAAATGTGGTGGTGTGGGGCAGCGCGGGCAACCAGGGATTCAAGGGCTCGAGAAAAAGCACTCCCTTTGCCGCTCAAAGGGCGGCCGAAACCGCCGCGCGCAAGGCGATGGAAAACGGGATGAAGCAGGTGGATGTTCATGTGAAGGGTCCGGGGTCGGGACGGGAATCGGCGATCCGGTCGATCCAGGCTGCCGGGCTGAAGATTAATCTCATCAAAGATGTGACGCCGATTCCCCATAACGGGTGTCGGCCGCCCAAGCGGCGTCGGGTATAAACGCAGGTTGAATCAACCAATCTCATCGGAGGTCTAACAGGGTATCGTATGGCGAGGTATATCGGTTCGGTCTGCCGGCTTTGCCGGCGGGAAGGAATGAAGCTTTTCTTAAAGGGGGCTCGGTGCTATTCGGAGAAATGCGCCGTGGAAAAGAGAAACTACCCGCCCGGAGAGCATGGACAGGCACGGACAAGAAGTTCCGAGTACAGCACGCAGTTGCGGGAGAAACAGAAGATCAAGCGCATTTACGGCGTATTGGAGAGGCAGTTTCGAAGATACTTCCGGATAGCGGAACGGACGAAGGGGGTT
>CAYGBP010000095.1:1243-4221 GCA_964348105.1 uncultured Nitrospirota bacterium | reverse complement strand
CTGGATAATATGGTGTATCGTCTGGGATTTGCATCTTCCCGAAAGGAGGGGCGTCAACTGGTCAGACACCGGCATTTTTTGGTCAATGGGAAGGTGGTCAATATTCCAAACTACTTGATCAAGGAAAACGATGTGATTGAGGTCAGGAGGGCCAGCAGAGATCTGCTGCCGATTCAGAATGCGCTAACCGCAGCCGAAGGGCGGGGATATCCGGCTTGGCTCGAGCTGGATAAGGGAAATCTGAGAGGCAAGATGCGGGCCCTGCCGAGCAAGAATGATATCGCCTTGCCGGTCAATGAGCAGTTGGTGGTGGAGCTTTATTCAAGATAATACCCCGGGGGACGATCTGAGTTCCCATTTGATCGAATGATGTGCGGGAGAGGCTGGGAGGACAAAGAATGATGAAAATGAGAGACTTTCAAATTCCAAAGAAGGTGGAATTTGAACAGGAGACCCTCACGCAGGTTTACGGCCGCTTCGTGGCGGAGCCCTTCGAGCGTGGGTTCGGCATGACGATCGGCAATTCACTGCGAAGGGTCTTGTTGTCTTCGATTGTGGGCGCCGCCGTGACCTCTGTGAGAATTGAAGGGGTTCTGCATGAATTCTCCTCGATCACGGGGGTAAAAGAGGATGTCACGGACATCATATTGAATCTGAAGAACCTCAGACTCAAAGTTCACTCGGACAAGCCAAAATCCATCCATATCAAGAAGAAGGGCGCCGGCGAGGTGACGGGAAAAGATTTGATCCATGACGCCGACGTCGAGATCCTGACGCCCGACCTGCACATCGCGACGCTGGATAAGGATGCGTCCCTGGAATTGGAAGTTACGGTTCAAAACGGACGGGGATATGTACCCGCCGAGCGAAACAAGGACGAGGATGCGCCCATTGGTGTCATCCCGGTGGATTCCCTTTTCTCACCCGTGCGGAAGGTCAATTGCGTGGTGGAAAATTCACGGGTCGGACGGGTGACGGATTATGACAAGCTGACCATGGAAATCACGACGGATGGAAGCATCAAGCCCGACGAAGCCCTGGCCTACGCGGCAAAGGTTTTGAAGGATCACCTTTCCATTTTTATTACGTTCGAGGAAAGGGACGAGGCCACCGATTATGCGATCGAGGAAAAAGGCGGCGATTTAAACAAGAATCTTTTCCGGAGCGTGAACGAGCTCGAACTCTCGGTGAGGGCCGCAAATTGCCTGAAGAACGCAAACATCAAAAGCATCGCGGATCTCGTCCAGAAGAGCGAGGCCGAGATGCTGAAGACCAAGAATTTCGGCCGCAAGTCACTGAATGAAATCAAGGAAATCTTGTCGGAGATGGGCCTTTCGCTGGGCATGAAGCTTGATCAGCTCTCGCCCGAAGGGGCGGAGGCATCGAATGATAGAGGTTGATGGGGACCGTGTGCTTGCAGCACACCTTGCGGGGTTTGAATCATGAGGCATAGAAAAAGGGGAAGGCAGCTCGGGCGTGACACGGATCACCGGCGTGCATTGTACAGAAACCTGGTGACTTCTCTGCTGGAGCATGAGCGGATCGAGACCACGGAGGCCAAGGCCAAGGAGCTTCGTGGAATAGCCGATCGAATGATTACGTTGGGCAAGCGCGGTGATCTTCATGCCCGCAGACAAGTCCTGTCTTATTTGCAGGATAAGAAAGTGGCAGGAAAGTTGTTTTCGGAGATTGGGCCCCGATTTAGCGATAGGCGCGGTGGCTATACGCGTCTGATCAAGAGCCGGGTGCGCGTTGGTGACGGAGCCTCGATGTCCTTAGTGGAACTGGTTGATAGGAAGGAAATCGAAAAGGGAAAGGAAGGCAAGAAGGCAAAGGCGAAAGAAAAAGAGGCCGCCAAGGCGGCCGAATCATAACCGGTTGTTTTTTAAAAGGTTTTATTCCTTTGGGGACGGCTTTTCGAGCCGACTTTGAAGGCCCTTGATGAAGCGTTCGACAGGAACTCCCACCGCCTCCTTTTCCTTGGAGGGATCTTTTTCCACCCAGGCCCGGCTGGTTTGATCGTAGGTCTCGAATTTTCTCTCGATTTTCACGCGGGTTCCCCCTTCGGCCGGCAATACTTCGAAGGTGTAGGTGTCCCGGTAATCGAACTGCACGGGAGGGAAGCTGGCCGACAGGATCCTGAAGTAGCGTTTCGTGGCGGTCGTCAGTTTGCCGGAAGCCTGGTCAGCACTGGCGATCGGAAGCTCTTCCTACTGGACGATCTGGTTTAGCTCCTCCCAGACCCTGTCTTTGTCCGCTTTGACCACGGCGCCGGGGGCCGCGGGCTGGGGTTTGGATTCCTCCGCCTGTGTGAGCGCGCCGCTGACCAGTCCGAGTGGAGTCAAAACCAGGATAGCGACCAAGACGGTCGGTTTGTAGCTTAATCTAGACATATGACCTTTTTACCCCAATTCGAGAAGCCGTGTCAAGCAATTTTAGATTCTGGCCCAAACCGCTTTAATCTGGATTTTTGGAGGAATGCCCCTGCCCCGGGCCGCCAAGCCCGGAGCGGATCAGCCTGCGACAAGGAGGCCCCGAGGCCGAACAATGATCCAAATCCTTGTTTTCTTTACACCAAATTATGATTATGGTATAGTTTGCTTCGAAGGTGGTATTCGTGTACTCGAAAGCGAATGTTTTTTTGATCCTGGGATTTATCGCCTGTATCACCGTCTTGGGTTATGCCCTCGGGATACTTCAGCGCGACCGGCATGGCGATGCCCCCCGCGCACTCTCTTCCATGAGGGCCGATGTTCAGATCCGTGATTTTTCCTTCATTCAGACCGAAGATGGGATCAATACCTGGCAAATCGACGCGGACAGCGCCCAGTTCTTCGATGACCAATCCTCCGCGATTTTGACCGATCTGCAGGTGCGCCTCACGCTTTCCGACGGATTCGGCATGGCCTTTCGGGGTGGCCGGGGGATATTCGATACGGATCGGTATAATTTTGAGGTTTTTCCGCAGGGGGAAGCCA
>CAYGBP010000095.1:0-1233 GCA_964348105.1 uncultured Nitrospirota bacterium | reverse complement strand
GAGATCGCCTTTAATAACGGATACACGGTCCTGGCCCGATCCCTGAAGTGGACCGAGGGAGAGCGGCGTATGGTCACCCCGGACGCGGTCCGCATTCGATCACAGGGCTTCGAGATCTCCGGCCTGGGCATGCAGGCGGATTTGGGAACACAGGAGCTGAGGATCTTATCAGATGTTGAGGCAACGATTTTTTAATCTTTCACTCGTGCTGGCCTGCGGATTGGTCCTTTCGAGTGTCGGGCCGGGAAATTCGGAACAGGGAGACGCTTCCGTCTCCATTGTTTCAGACCGGATGGTCGCGAAGAACCGGGACGGCCTGATTATCTTCGAGGGCAATGTCGTTCTGACCAAGCAGGAGTTCAGACTGACCGCCGACCGGCTGGAAGTCACCATGACGCCTTCGCAGCCGGGGGACCAACGCGGCGAGGGGATGCTGACCGGAATGCCGGCGCAGGAGAATTCAATATCCCTGATCGAGGCGATCGGGCGGGTAACGGTTCGACAGGGAAATCGTGAGGGCCGGTCCGATCATGCCGTGTATGATCAGCGCAACGAGAAGGTGATTCTGACGGGAAACCCCGAAGTCTGGGATAATGATTACCGGGTCAGCGGGAAGAAAATGATTTTCTTCATCAAAGAGCAGAAAAGCGTGGTGGAGGACAGCAAGGCGATTCTGTATCCTCGCTGACGCAAGACGGGGTCTGCCTGCCGCGGTGCGATGAGATCCGTTACCGGCGCAGCCCGGTTTGCCTGGAGAGAGGGGAATTCGGGAGATGGGCGGCCTGCTGGAAGCGAAAGGTCTGGAAAAGCGGTATAATAGAAGGAGAGTGGTCAAGGGGGTCGATCTTTCAATTAAGACGGGAGAGGTCGTCGGGCTCCTGGGGCCCAACGGGGCCGGTAAGACCACGATCTTTAATATGATGGTGGGTTTAATACCCCCCAATCCCGGTGAAATCATGCTGGATGGCGAGCCAATCACTAGTCTTCCCATGTACCAGCGGGCCAGGAAGGGGATCAGTTATTTGCCGCAGGAGGCATCCGTTTTTCGCAAGCTCACGGTGGAGGAAAACATTTTGGCCATCCTGGAAACCCTTGATCTGAGCGCCCAGGAGAGGCAGGATCGGCTTGCGGCCCTTCTGGCCGAGTTGAGCCTGACTCCCTTGGCCAGGAGCAAGGCGTATACCCTTTCCGGAGGAGAGCGCCGGCGGGTCGAGATTACTCGGGCTCTGGTGA
>CAYGBP010000094.1:9571-10904 GCA_964348105.1 uncultured Nitrospirota bacterium | reverse complement strand
CCACCTGGACCGTGAAGTTCGACGTCCCCGCCGTCGTCGGCGTCCCGCTGATCACCCCCGTTGCGCCATCCAAACTCAGGCCTGCCGGCAATGTCCCCAAGACAATCGACCATATCAACGGCCCTGTTCCACCGCTCGCCACCAACGTCTGGTTGTACGATCCTCCCACGGTCCCATTCGGCAATGTTGTCGTCGTCACCACGGGCACTGCATTGACCACAATACCCAACGCCTGCTCCCCAAATGCCCCGTTCGCATCCGTGACTCGAGCCGTGAAATTGAAACTTCCAGATGCTGTCGGGGTTCCACTAACGACCCCGGTCCCGCTGGATAGCGTCAGACCCGGCGGCAAAGCCCCGACCGGGATCGACCAGCTCAAAGGCGTGGTTCCCCCGGTGGCCAGCAGCGTCTGGTTGTATGCTGAGGTCAATGTTGCTTCAGGAAGGCTCGAGGTGGTCACCACCGGCACCGGATTCACCACGATACTCAAGGCCTGATCCGAAAATACCCCATTCGCATCTGTTGCCTGAACGGTAAAGCTCGAAGTTCCTGCCGCTGTGGGGGTCCCACTAATGATCCCTGTCGCCCCATCCAAGGCCAGACCCGCGGGCAACGAACCCAGCGTGATCGACCAGTTCAGCGGCGCCGTCCCGCCGCTTGTAACCACGGCCTGGGCATAGGCTACCGTTAAGGTTGCATCCGGGAGCGACGTGGTGGTGATCAATGGCGGTGGACTGACCACAATGGAGAATGCCTGATCATCAAATACCCCGTAAGCATCTGTAATCCGCACGGTAAAGTATGCAGTTCCCTCGGTGGTTGGCGTTCCACTGATCACCCCTGTATTGCTGTTCAAGAGCAGTCCGGCAGGTAAACTCCCGGCCGCAACCGACCAATTAAGCGGAGGCGTTCCACCGGTCGCCGAAATGGTCTGGTTGTAAGCTGCACCGATTGTCGCCCCAGGCAATGTCGTGGTCGTGATCATGGGAAGACTGACAACCGTTGCAAACATGATTTGGCCCGTTGTCGCATCAGGAGAAGAATGAATTGCGCAGTATACTTTGCAGTCCACCGCGCCACTGGTAGTCGGAAACAAATGGTTAAAGGTAAGGGGGGCACCTGTGGGTCCACTGTCAAAATCGGATGTAGGATCACCGCTGATGCAAGGTCCTTGCACGGCGCCAGTGCTGCTGGTCACTGTATGCGTGCCCGTTTGAATGGTCCACAGGACCGAATCTCCCTCATAGAGCGTGATATGGTTGGTTCCGACATCCGCTGGATTTGCACTTGTTACGGTCACATAATCTTTGCCGGCACCACCCGGGTCGACATC
>CAYGBP010000094.1:9116-9506 GCA_964348105.1 uncultured Nitrospirota bacterium | reverse complement strand
TACGTAAGCCCGGTGGCAAGCCCAGTATCCCTGTAGAAACTTGTGGCGTTATCCGCGATTGTGGCAGCGAGGGTGGGATACGGGCCACCGGGAGTTGTCCCCCGATAAACCCTCTGCTCGACTACGCTCGGAGAGGTCGATGGAATCCAGGTGAGGTCGATCTGCTGTCCCCCGTCATCCGGCGTGTCCACAGCACTTTCCAATACCGGGGGCGTTGGCGGCTGGTCTGTGACTGTCAAATCCACATTGGCCAGCCGGGTAAGGTTATTATTACCCCCCACTCCCTGAATCAACAAGTTGTTCAAGCCAAAGGGAGTTGTTGTTGAGGTGGCAACAGTAAGCGTAGAGTTGGACCCTGGAGCTGGATTCGGGCTGAAGGTACAGGTTGCA
>CAYGBP010000094.1:5302-9106 GCA_964348105.1 uncultured Nitrospirota bacterium | reverse complement strand
ATATGGAAGTGAATATTTTACTGAAGTGGATGTCAAAATAATTTCTGATGGTGAGTTACCAACTGACCTTATCGCCAGACTCAATGTCACAGCAGGGCTAAAAGCCTGAATCCTATTGATCGTAACTGTATAATTTGCCGAATTTCCGGCAACAACATTTTGACTGCCAGGAGAAGCAGAAAGGGTAAAGTCTTGAACCGTCAGGTTGATGTTGTCATTGCTGTGCCAGCCATCTCGCGTCACAATCACAGGACCTATCCCGGCCGCGAGTGGTGCCCGAATGTCAATCTGCGTCGGGCTCCACAAAATCACATCTGGATAAGGGACCTGTACACCGTTTACACTAATATTATTGGAAGGTGTACTGCGTTGTGTTGAATCGACCGATCCGGGATCATCTCCAAAAGTCCCCTCCGCATCATAAAGCGTGGAGCTAATCGATACAGTATCCCCCACCTCTACAGTGGTCGGGGTGAGATCGGCAATCTGGGGCGACACGAAGATGCGGCCATAAATATCTCCTGTCCCTGTTCGGTCATCATTCCAACTGATAAGAAAATTGCTCCCTCCTCCGGTCAGTGCCGGATTCTGCTTCGTGGAGGTTGTATCCGACGACATAGGAAGGCCCCCGGCATTGAGAACCGTACCATCGGGTGCAACCCCAGCCCCGTAGATTTGAGGAATCGTGGTACTATCTCGATAGTCCTGCCACGTGACTAAGTACTGAGATCCATTGAAGGAAACCTGGGGTTTTGTCTGGTCATTCGCGGCGTTTGAAATTACAAAGGGGACTCCCAACAAGCCAAACGATGGGGTCAGCTGCATACGCTGACCATAGATGTCTGCCAAAACAGTTACGCCCGTTTCTTGGTACTGGTAAACAATGAGGGCATCCGTCCCATCACTCCCTCCTCGGGGGTAACGCTCTAAGTTGCCGGTTGCCGCAACCGCAATGTCTGTATCCCATGTGTAGCTTGGAGCGGTGGTCACAGTCGCGACATTTGCCCGGACATCCCCGTTCGCATCCGCACTAAAGTCCTCCCAGACCAGAAGGTATTGCGCAGGAGATACAGAAATAAGTCGCGGAGCGGAGATCGGCTCCGCCTCGGGAGCAACCGCAACGGCACCACTGTCAACCGTGGCTATCGGATCAGAAGCCACACTGGCAGCATGGCTTGTTCTGTTGTATGTTTGTCCGAAAAATGAAGTAACATCGGTCCCGTTTCCCCGCCCATAAACGATATAGTAATTGTCATTTACATCGCAGCATGCGACGGTGGGATATGACAGGATTCTGTTGCCACCCGCGATAATGTTTGTAGGTGTACCCACTGCCCCTGCTGCGGTCACCGTGTTGCGAAAGATATCGGCGGAGCCCGCATCGTTCCACCTCATCCACACGATGATGTAACGGGCATTCACACTATCATAGGCCACCGAGGGAAATTCATCATCAAAACCAGGCGTATCCCCAATATTCAAGACAGGGCTCTGGAGTACGCCTGTACTACTTACAAGAATTCCATTAATCGCGGTGCTGCCCGTCCCAGTGGCATTGGGCGTCCCATTTTGCCAGACCACTAGATAGTTGGTCCCATCAGAGGCCACTGCGGGCCAATCATCGGAATTGGCGGCCGATGATATCTGCGTATCATTCGTCCCAATCAGCGGATCAACAACAATCGGGAAGGTAGCCTGAGCCAGCCAGGTGCCCGGAATGTGAATTTCGAGGCGATAGGATGTGGGTGTTTCCCCTGCGGTCAGTGCAGGTGAGACCTGTAGGATTTGCCCACCTGCATCAAAGATGGTTGCCTTGCTATAGCTTGCGACGTACCCATCCTTTTCCGCAAAGAAATCGATGTCTCCGTTTTCGTTCTTTCGGGGCCTTAGGCGGGTGGTGACAGCGGTCTCAATCAGCAGGCCATGGTGTTGGCTCTTTTCAAGATCTGCAGTTTCCTGGATCTGCCAACTCTGTTCGACCCCTCCGCTCTTCGCCTCATAGATTTCCCGGATACCGGGGCCCCTGCGATAGGCCACCTGATTGTCCCGTACCTCGGGAGGTGAGACCGGGGAATCACTGGCGATCAAACCCCGCTCCCCGATTCTCATTGCAGAGAGTCTGAAGCTCAAGGCATGTTCTCCGACCTCCCCTGAATTCGGACGCGCCTTTGTGAACACAAAACCGTCTCTGCCGAATTCGCCCGTGTAGGATGGAGTTTCAACCGAGAATCGATCCGCTTCCCGATTCGAAGGCTTAATCAGGTGGGTCGCCTTTTCGACCACCCTGTAAGGATCAAGAGGAAGGCTCGAATGATCAGGGGCCTTTTGATAATCGTCGCCTGTCAGGGTGGTTAAGCTGAGAGAGACTATGGAGATTGTGGAAAGGAGTCTGGCGGTTTTGGTAAACCCCATTTTGACCTTTCTGGGGGCTTTTCTGGGAGGCCTAAGGGCCCTCCAAAGTCCCCAGGGTTAGTTAGCAATTTCTATGCCCTTTCTCCTGGGAACACCACCCCGGAAATGGCGCAAAAATACCTAAATAATCATACAATTATGAAGTGATTTGTTCAGTCTCAGGGGGTGGTTTGGGGCACTAGTGGAGGCAGGGAAAACCTGTAACCTTTACTTCCCTAAAAGGAAGTGCGCAGGTTGGGGAAGTGAGGAACTCTTTTTCCCCATTTTGACATCTCAAAATAGGGCTTTGGACGTGGGATGGAGACGGGCTAATTGGGCTAAATCGGATGCCGGTCTAATCGTTGAGGCGATTTGATTTTCCCCAGAGGGCAAAGTGAATCCCGACGATGGTTTTGGCGTCGCGGATTTTCCCGGTTTGGATCATTTTTCGAACCCTGCCAACGGGGACCTCCACCGCCTGAATGACCTCGGAGGCTTCCAATCGTTGGGTTGTCTTGCGCAGTCTGGATGCCCGGTAGATATGAATCAACTCGTCGCAAAACCCGGGCGCGGTATAAATGGATCCCAACTTTCGAATCGAACCCGCCCTGTATCCGATTTCCTCCTCAAGCTCCCTCTTTGCGCAGGAGAGTGGCCTTTCACCGGGGCTTAACTTGCCGGCTGGAATCTCGTAGAGGTAACCGCCCACGGCATGGCGATACTGCCGGATCAGAATAAGGCGCCGCGGATCGATCAAGGGAACAATCGCGGCGGCACCCGGGTGACGGACGATCTCCAGATCGGCCCGATGTCCGTTCGGAAGCTTAACCCGCTCCAGGTTCAGGTCGTAAAATGTGCCGTGATAAACCGTTTTGACCGATTTTGTCACGAGAGATCGACTGTTCGGTTAAAAAAAAGTGGCAGACGTAATCCAAATACATCTGCCACCTTTCTATCCCTAATTCATGGCGCGCCGAATGCGACGCAGTTACTTGGCAAGGCTTCGAATGTAAAGGAGGGCCAGCCAGCCTTCCTTCTCCGTGATGGCGCTCCCGACCAACGGCATCATCGCCGTTCCCGGGCTTCCGTTCTTCAGGACGTACATCAGCTCGCCATCCGTTTTTGCCTTTTGGAATGCGGAATTCGCGAAGTTCCTCGGAGAGGGGTCCAGACCGACCGCGGCCGGTCCATCTCCCTTTCCTTCCATCCCATGGCAGGTAAAGCAGGTCCCTTTTCCTTCGTAAATTTCCTTCCCTTTGCCGATATTCTCAGCCGTCGGCTTGAAAGGATTTTTTAGCTCCTTTGCACCTTTGATCCGATCCGCCGGAACCCGCGGAGCCAGAGGATCTCGCTCCGCCGAAGAGGCGGCGGCCGCGGTGAACAACGTCGCAATGACCACCATCCAGAGAAAGG
>CAYGBP010000094.1:2677-5292 GCA_964348105.1 uncultured Nitrospirota bacterium | reverse complement strand
CCTCATCAGAAGCAGGCGCCTACTTGCCTTTGAGACTCCTGATGTAATGGATGGACTGCCAGGCCTCTTCATCATTGATCATCGTGGGATTGTACTGAATCATCCCCGTCCCGGCGCTGCCGTTCTTGATCACCCAGAACATCTCACCGTCGGTGCGAAGCTCATGGAACTTGGCATTCGTAAAGTCACGGGGAGTAGGATCCAATGCCTTGCCGGCATCCCCGTCGCCCTTGCCGCTCATTCCGTGGCATGTAAAGCAGGTGCCCTTACCCTCAAAGACCGCCTTGCCCTTGGCCACGACATCAGGGGTCGCGGGGAGCGGGTTCTTCATCGCCTTCGCGGCATCAAGTTGATCCGGGGGGACCCTGGGGATATTGACGTCTCTCTCCGCCGCAAATGCCAATGTGCCCATAAATGTCAAACCGGTTGCCAGTACCAGCGCAAACTTCCACAGCTTCATCACTTTTTTCCCTCCGTTTTTTCCACTGAGAATTGTCGATTTCCGATCACTAATCGATTTACGAGCAAA
The DNA here is from genome assembly GCA_964348105.1 of uncultured Nitrospirota bacterium. GTDB lineage: Bacteria > Nitrospirota > Nitrospiria > DATECO01 > DATECO01 > CAYGBP01. The sequence continues at coordinate 4,763 of CAYGBP010000094.1, read as the reverse complement.
AACATTGAATAATGACGGCATGTCATTATTCGAGCAAACGCCTTCCGATGCCACCTCCTTCCCAATACCTCCATTTAGTCAACTCTTTGACGTCGGATGCTGTCGCTTTATTCACTCCGGCGGGATGTCCCATCCAATGTCATGAAAAAGCTACAGAAAGAAGCGATAATATATAATTTCGTCGGAGGCTTGTCAAGAGATAATTGGCGCATGTGCCATTACTTGACAGCCCTCCAACGTTCAAGTAAGATACAACCTCTATGAAAATTAAAGATATTTTCCTGAAGGCCTGGAGTCTTGACGGGTTCGTGGACTACTGCCGGAACGCGGAGTGCGATCCAAACCTCCGTCTGGTCCTGGGGCTGGACGGCACCATTACGAGGGCCCTGGAATTACTGCACCTCAAGCCGATCAGGGTGGAGTTGGTGGCGCAGTCCCACACGGTGATGGATCCGGAATTATCCGATTTTTTGGGCGTTCAAAAGGCAAAGGAAGTCGTCACCCGGCAGGTATGGTTAAAGACCGAAGCCCGGCGTTTGCTTTACGCATCAAGTCTCATCGCGCAGAGCTCCGACGAGGACCAACGGCTCGATCAATTTCTGTCCAAGGATAAGTCGTTGGGCATTCTTCTGGAGGAAAACCGCCTTCCGGTCTTGAAGGATAACCTGACGATCGGTCGACTTTTGGATCCTCGAATCTCAAAAGGGTTCATGCTGGATCCGGCCACGGAGCTTTGGGCCCGCCATTACCGCCTCATCATCGACCGTCATATCAGGGCCTCGGTTCTGGAGGTCCTTTCGCCCATGGCCTTTACACCAGCCTAGGCCTTATGAAGAAACAACTGACCCACAAACTGGCCGATATCGGCGATCTCATCCGGCTATCCAGGCCCTATGGAACCCTCCTGCTTCTCTTCCCGGCCCTTTGGTCCCTTTTTATTGCGGCCGGTGGACATCCCCCCTGGGCCCTGATCGCCCTGTTCGCGGCGGGGGCCTTCCTGATGCGAAGCGCGGGGTGCGCCATCAATGACGTCGCGGACCATCGCTTCGACAGAAACGTGCGGCGCACGTGCCAGCGTCCGATCGCCTCGGGACGTCTCACCCGGCCTGAAGGCATCGCCGTTTTTATCCTTTTGAGCGCCGTTGCGGGGACGCTCGCCCTTCTTTTACCGCCGTTGGCCATCTACCTCGCCGTGGCTGGATTCCTGCTCGCGATTCTCTATCCGTTTACGAAAAGATTCTTCTTCCTGCCCCAATTGATTCTGGGGATAACCTTTGGTTGGGGCACCCTGCTGGGATGGGCGACCATCCAAAATGAAATCACACTCCCCGGCCTTTTGATATTCGGGGCCACGGTCTTCTGGGCCACGGCCTATGATACGATTTATGCTATTATGGATCAGGAGGATGATTCCGCAGTCGGGGTCAAGTCATCAGCCTTATTCTTCGGAACATCCACCTGGATGGCTGTCGGAGCCTTCTACACGTTGGGTCTACTCTGCCTGGCCTTCCTGATTGGATTCACGGAACTGGGAGCCTTTTTCGGCGTTTCATTGACGATCGTGGCCGCCTGGTTCGGATACCATGTCTGGAGGCTGAAAATCGGGATCAGCCGGCAAGAGGCATTCGGGTTATTTAAGTCAAACGTCATCATAGGCCTTGTCATTCTGCTTGGAATTCTGATCGACCTCAGGGTGATCAGTCTCTGATTTGAAAGAACGGCAAACTGGTTTGGGACCGAATCAACCGAAGAAGAGCAACCCATCGGTCTACCTGAAAATTGTGCTTGTCACAGTCGGCCTGATCTTCCTGACAGGCCGGTCCGCAAGTCCGGACCCCAGTCCACAGGAAATGAGCGTGCCCCCCGCGATCAAGACCGACCCCGGAAACGGCAAGTGCAAATCGTGCCACGAGTCCTTGGTGTCAAATCCAGGCATCCACGACCCTCTTTGCAGTCAATGCCATGGAGGACAATCCATCGGGGATGATCCGCATTCTCCGACCGGCTTCATCAGGGCAAGCCAGCCGCCCCTCACACCGGCTCCGCCAGATCTTTTGAAACAGGAAACGGGGGATCCGCCCCCTCT
>CAYGBP010000094.1:2331-2667 GCA_964348105.1 uncultured Nitrospirota bacterium | reverse complement strand
GGCCGTCGTCGAGCAGGAGATGGTCCTGATCCCTGCGGGCGAATTTCTGATGGGCAACGACGGCCGCGGAACGGCGGACGGGCCCGGCGATCCCGACGAAACGCCTTCTCACAGGGTGTACCTTGACGAATTTTGGATCGACCGATACGAAACGACGAATACCATGTATCTTGAATTCATCCGCGCCACCGGCCACCGCAAGCCGCGCCACTGGAAGGGCATGGTCTACCCCCCGGGTCAGCAGAATCATCCCGTGGTATACGTCGACTGGTTCGACGCCGATGCCTTCTGTCGATGGAAGGGCAAGCGGTTGCCCACGGAGCAGGAGTGGGAACA
>CAYGBP010000094.1:0-2321 GCA_964348105.1 uncultured Nitrospirota bacterium | reverse complement strand
GCCCGGGGCACGGATGAGAGGATCTTTCCATGGGGCAACTCCTTCTCGGTCGACAAGGCCAACTCGCCTCAGTACTGGCTGTCGAAGGGCGCGGATGAAGACAACCTGGGCCTGCGCGGCGGAACGCTGCCCGTCAGGTCTTTTGAAGAAGGAAAGAGTCCCTATGGTCTTTACGACATGGCCGGCAATGTCTATGAATGGACATCAAGCTGGTATCAACCCTATCCAGGGAACAAGCTGTGGAATATTCACTATGGGGAAAAAAACAAGGTGCTGCGCGGCGGTTCCTGGTACGATTGTCTGAGCTACGGTTGCGGCCTGAGCGCCCCCACATACAACCGCAGCCGGTTCTCCCCTCAGATCCGGAACATGGGTTTTGGGTTTCGATGCGCGAAGGACGCCGAATAGCGGATCGGGCCGTTAAGGCCATGACCCTCGTCCTGTTGATGTCCATGGGGGGGGTGGTCGCATGCCATGAGGACGCCCCTGAGGGAACGGTCCTGATTCCGGCCGGACCCTTCACGATGGGAACGAACGAGGAGGATGCCGAGCAGAAGGCCTTGAAGTACGGGATTATCAAACCCTGGTTCGAGGATGAACGACCCGCTCACCAGGTCAGTCTTCGGGCTTTCTACATCGATCAGTACGAAATTACCAACGAGAAGTTCCAGTTATTTGTCAGAAAATCATCTCACCGCCCCCCACCCTACTGGCGTGAAGACCGGTTTCCGGAGGGAACCGGCCAATTGCCGGTTGTGATGGTCTCCTGGTATGATGCCAGGGACTACTGTATATGGGAGGGGAAGCGGCTGCCGACGGAGGCCGAATGGGAAAAGGCGGCGAGGCCGGATTCGCGCCAGTACCCCTGGGGGAATTCATTTGATCCCGACCGGGTAAATACCGGGGGGATTCGCGGAGGGTTGACGAAGGTGGGAAGCTATCCCAACGGGGCAAGCCCCCACGGCGTCATGGACCTGATCGGAAATGTCTGGGAATGGACGGCGGATTGGTATGCGCCCTACCCGGAGAGCAGCTACGAAGCCGATGATTATGGCGAGACTCGAAAGGTCCTCAGGGGAAGCTCCTGGGCAACGGTGGGTCATTACCCCGCCGAAATTGTGAAAGACATCATCGCGCATAATTCGAGGGGATCTTTTCGGCTCTATGCGGATCCCCACACAAAGTTAAACGACATCGGATTTCGTTGTGCAAAATCCAAATAGGCCCGCCGCAAAGGACTGCGGAAAGATTTTCGTCTGAGGGTGAAGCCCCCCAACAAGGGCGTTTGAATGAAAATTCGCTCGGTAAAAGGTATTCGTGACATTCTCCCGAAGGCGGCCGGCGGAGAGGTCGAGGCGTTTCAACTCGTCGAGACGGCCTGCAGGAGCCTGATGGAGAACTTCGGATTTCATGAAATCAAGATCCCCGTTTTTGAATATACCGAGCTTTTCGCACGCGGAATCGGCTCCTCCACGGATATTGTGGAAAAGGAGATGTACACTTTTGATGACCGGGATGGTCGAAAAATCTCGCTCCGCCCGGAAGGCACGGCATCGGTCGTGCGCTCGGTCATCGAAAATAACGTCATGGGGGAGATGCCGCTGCCAAAATTCTATTACAGCGGCCCCATGTTTCGACATGAGCGTCCTCAGGCCGGAAGGTACAGGCAATTTCACCAGATCGGCGTGGAGGCGTTCGGCTCGACCGACCCGATGGTGGACATCGAAATCCTGTCCCTGGTTCACCTCATCTTCGGTCGTCTGAAGATTCGAGGGCTCAGCCTGGAGATCAACTCGCTGGGCTGCGAGGCCTGCCGACCGGCTTACAGAAGACGGCTCAAACAATTTATCAAAGAAAAGTTGGGGCAGCTGTGCGAGAACTGCAAGCGGCGGTATGAATCCAACCCCCTGCGCGTGCTGGATTGCCGCGTTAAGGGCTGCCGGGAAGCCACACAAGGAGCGCCAGCCAGCCTGGAGCATCTCTGCGAAGAATGCCGCGAGCATTTTTCCAAGGTCAACGGGGGGCTTGATCTTCTGAAAATCCCCTATCTCATTAACCATCGACTGGTCAGGGGACTGGATTACTACATTCGGACCGCTTTCGAGGTGATCTCCCCGGATCTGGGGGCCCAAAACGCCGTGGCGGCCGGCGGACGGTACGACGGCCTCGTCAGGGCTCTGGGCGGGCCGGATGTACCCGGAATCGGGTTTGCCATCGGTGTGGAGCGCGTAATGGCCCTCCTCGAACAACAGGACCTCAGCCGGCCCACCGGCAAGCCCGGAGTGTTCGCCGGGCAGGGTGGCTTTGCCGGCTCGACCGGC
>CAYGBP010000093.1:0-11055 GCA_964348105.1 uncultured Nitrospirota bacterium | reverse complement strand
CCGATCGGGTTCACGCCGCCGGAGACGCCGACAATGTTCCCCTCGATGCAGCAGTCCCGGACCCGGACCGCGGCGGTGTCCGCTGCCATTCACGACGGGCAGTTCGACACCCGGCTGGGCTTGATCTTCAAGGATAAATTTCAACTCAAGCGGGGCAACGGGCTTGACCGCCTCGGCGGACTGGACGGCAAACAGAAGGAAACCAACGGCAAACACCCCGAAAATGGCTCGATGATAATGCATTGAGAACCTCTCCGGCCTGGTAGAAATTCGCAATCTTCATGCCAGGACGAAAGGAGTCATCGAGTAAATATAACTATTTGATTTTAAAGATGTTATTGTGGAAGGGGGGTGTTGGGAGGGAAAAGGTTCGGGAAAAAGATGAAAACTGTTGTCCCGCTCTACTCCATTCGCCAGAATAGGGTCGTCATCCGGGCCCCCTCCCGTTTCACAATCACGCGAAGGGTCTTGATCATCCCGTTCACGTTCCCGCTGGACATGATGGTGAAGTGATCGCTCTTCGTGGAGTAATAGCGTCGCACGTCCTGTGCGATCTTCGACATGCCCGATACCTTGTCCAGATCGCTCTCCTGCTTGTAAGGCCGGCCCTCCATGATGCGCTCGGCCAGCGATTCCGTTACCGGAAACTCATCGCCGGCGATCGAGGGGAGGCTCTGCAACACGGCGGACTCCGCCGTGTTGATATTGATCGGACCCTCCTTCAGGGCCGTTACGACCCCGCCGGACACGGTCAGGTAAGGAGAAATCAAGGCATAGACTTCATCCGTCATCCCGCGGACCAGGTTCAGCTCTGAGAGGACAGAAATGGCTTGATTCTTGGTGAAATAGGGCGGCTCCCGGTTTCGGTAATAGTCATCCTCCGCCCCAAGGGCCGAAACCGCCTCGCCGTTCTCGTCCACCCAGTCGATGATCGCGTCCACCAGATCGACATCCACATTCAGGAGCTCGAACAGTTTCTTCATTTGGGCCACCTTCTTGGGAACGGGTAGGTCATTTCCCCCCACGAGATGGTTGGGATTGAGTTTTCCCGATTCATCCTGAATGCTCACGGTGACGGTCCCGTCTCCAACCGGGTACGGTGGAAAAGGCATGGCCCACAGCTCATCGAAGGCGTCATAGAGAGGACTGTGACGGATATCGTCCCTTAAAACGGCCTTGGCGGCCGAAACACCGGACTGAGCAAGGTAGAAGGCCTTCGTTCCGTCCCGAAAATTCTCGGCCGCCAGAAGATCGGTGCGGACGTTTCGGTCAAACTCCAGGATCACGGTCGTGAGCAAAACCACCACCAGCAGCGTGATGACCAGGGCAACGCCCCGCTCCGGATCACGATTCCCTTGTCTTTTCATAAGTAGCCACCAGAAAGGTACCGTCCAAGCGCTCCGGATCGTTATACCGTGTCTTCAGCTCCACCCGCTTGATCCGCACAAAACCCCTCGAATTTTGAAACGCCTCCAGCAGGCCCACCACCTGGGCCAGTGCCATGCTCTCGAATTTCACCTCAACGGACACTTCCCGATAGTTCGAAAGCAATTGGGCCGCCTGCGGGCGAATGAAGATAATGCGGTCCTTCACGCCTTGTCGGGCCGCCGTCTCCTCCACATGGGTAAACAGCGAAAATCCGTCCGAGGCCTCGACAATCCGGGCCTCCGCGCTTCGGACCTTCTCCCGGGCTGACAGAAACTCAGTGCGCAGGGCATTCAACTCCAGAACCTCCCTTTCCTTCTGGAGGATCAAGCGATCCAGGACCTTGAGCCGATCCAAGTAGGGCGAAAGGAGGAACTGAAACCCGACGAGAGCAATGACGACCACCGACCCCAGCACGACGAAGGCGCGTTCTCTGGGTGAGAATCTTCCCCAAAGGTCCATGCTCCAGGCCACGGTTTGCTTGGCTGCTTCAATCATGGCTCGCTGTCCACGAGACCGGCTTTTTTCCGGTCCCGCCTCAAGTCCGATGGCCTTCGGCCAAGGTGATATTCATCCTGAATCGGACCTTGGCCTGGTTCGCCGTCAGCTTCGCATCGCTGATGACGACCGACTCGAATCCCTCAAGCTTTTCCAGCATGTCCTTGAATTTTTCAACCGAATCGAACGAATCGGTCTGCGCCTCCATTCGAATGGCGTCTTGCTCGATCACCAGGCTTTGAACTTCCACCTGGGAACCCTCCGGGATTCCGCGCGTCAGCGCGGTCAGAAGGTCCAGGACGGTCGCCGACCGGCTCCCGAAAAAAGACATCTTCTTGTCCAATTCCCTGCGGGCCACTTTCGTCTGCTCCAGCTCATTGACGATGGTACGCACCTCCGGGAAGGTCTCGGTAAAGATGGACCGCACCTGGGCCTTCAGCTCCGCATAGCGCTCCTGCTTGACGTGGTAGCGGGCGTACAGGTTGCCCGCGCCCAACAGGGCCAGCACCGCGAATGCGACGGCCAGGACCTTCAGGCGATGACGGGCCTGCGTCCTCTCCTTCTGGTAAGCAAACTCGCCCACCCGGAAGCTCACCCGGGATGCCTTCTGACCCAGACATTCCTTCAAGCCCAGGCCGATGCCGACTGCAAAGGTCGACTCATCGGGAATTCCGGGCCCGGTCACCCGGCGCAGCTGCAGCCTGCCGGCCAGATACCCGGTGAGGCCGGGCAGGCGGCTGGTCCCTCCGCAGGCATACAGATTCCTCACCTCCCGGCCCGACTGAGTGCGATAGAAGTGGAAGGTGGTCTGAAGCTCCTTGATGAGACCGGACAATGCCTCCTTGAGGGTACCACTCATTCGCTCCTCATCGGCACACGCACCGGAGTTCGCGAGGCCTCCCGCCTCGGTCAGGCTGGCCGACTTCTTCCGGCCCTCGGCCTCCTCGGACGAGATACTCATCGCGGCCGCCAGGGCCTGCGTCAGATGGCGCCCACCCTGCCAAACGGTTCTCACCATACGGGGGGATTCTTCCGAGACGATACAGAGCGACGTCTTGGAATCCCCGATATCCAAAAGTGCGAGATCTCCCGGACCTGAATCCGCGTCGGCCAGATATTGCCTGTAGAAATTAAATAAGGCCAAACCGTCCAATTCGAACATCTTCGGGTCGACCCCGGCTCGCTGCAGGGCTTCCAGCCGTCTCCTCAAATAGTCCCGAGGAAAGGCGAATGCCAGCACTTCGGCGCCGGCCGCCGCATCCGCGCCGGAACCCGCAAACCGGGTGGGGTGATAATCGACCACGACGTCTTCCAGATCAACGGGAATCCGGCCTTCCATCTCGTAGGCAACCGTCTGCCCGATCTGGTGCGAATCCGAAAATGGAAACCGGAGGGTATGGGTAAATGAGACGCGTTGCTCCAGCAAGGCGATCACCGAATCCTTGACGGGCCCTCCCGCCGGAGTACGAAGCTGGGCCTGCACCAGGGCGGCCTGCAGTTGCTCGGATAGGGCCGTCTGATCCGGCCGGGTCGGATCAAATCCTGGCTCGGGTATCGGCCAAGCCACGCAGCGCTCGATGGTCGGCCCCTTGAAGCCCTTCTGCATGAGGACCAGCTTGATGGAGCTGCTGCCGATATCCAGTCCCAGAATCCGTTGGAACATGCTTCAATCCTGTTTCAAAGTTTACAGGTTAATGGGCATCCCATTGACCGAGACGAGAGGCTTTCTCAGCGTGCCCTTTACCGTCACCTGAATCGCATCCATCCGATCGCCCAGCATCCCGATCATCGGAAACTGCCGCTGAAATTCATCCTTAACGCGGGCCTGGATCGACAGGTTCAGCAGGCCGTCTTCCGGCCGGTTCCGCGGAACAAAGGTCCCGCTTCCGCTGGCCTCCATCTGGCTTCCCTGCGCACGAAAGTCCTCGATCTTCACCACCCCGTTCTCCAGTGTCATCCTGGCCAGTACGCGCGAAAAAGCCAGGTCGGGGATCTCAATGCCGTTGAATACCATGCTGGATAACTCGGCTGCGCGCAATTCGACGGTTGATGAAGCCTGCCCCCTTACCACCCCGCGATCCAGCCATTGGGCCTCCAGGTTAAGGCCCGCCACGCCCCGCAACTTAAACGGAAGACCCAGAGGAAGACTGCCCAGATCCACCTCCTGGGCGGTCTGCTGGGTATAGAACCGCATCGACTCGCCCTGCCTTTCCAGGGAAAGCCCCCCCCTCAAACGCCCTCCGTAGCCTTCCACCAGCGTGTCCACTTCGATCTTTCCCTGCAAGAGGGGAATTAGGTAAAGCCTGCCTTGGACCAAATCTAGCTCCACAGGCCGCTTTTGATCGGGAGCGTGCAGAATGGAAACGTTCCACCACGCGATCCCCAGCGGATAGATCCGCTCGAACCGGTCGACGGCAATCGAGGCATCGGTGGCCTTTTCAAGCTCGTGGATCATCCACCGCTGAAGACTGCCGTAAGGGAAGGTCAGGATGAAAAAGATCAGCAAAAGAAGGGCACAATAGGCCCCGTAGCCGGCAACGAGAAAAAGATGCCGCCTCTGCGGCAGCCTGAACCGCCCGAGCATTCCCTTCCAGCCGAGCCGCAGGAGACCAGAATCTGATCGAACGTCGGAGGCCGAGGGATCCGCCGCGGGGCGATCGCGCCCGGGGTTCATAACCGGCTTTCTGGCCGGCTCGGCCCCGCCGAGAAGACGCAGATTGCGGATCGAGTGCCGCTTCAATTCAGCCCCTCCGGCCTGGCCATGGGAAGCCGCACCCAGGATCGAAATGCTTGCTGCGTTTTACCGGATCCCAGGAAGCTCACCTCGATTTCCACCACCAGGGGCAGGCCCCTGCGGCTGTCCCCGTCCCAACTGTCCACCCACTCTTTCCCATCATAGTATCTTAGATTAAAGCTATGCACGCCTTCGCCGATGGCCGACAGCCCCGTCGCCGAATCCGACAGAACGAGGGGGTTGGCCATCTCCTCCCGCAACAACGACAGACTCGAATCCCCGGAATCAGCGGCCAAACGGTATTCCAGAAGCTGTAAATCCGACGCCTTTTCGTCGGGAAGGTATCGCAGTCCTGAAACAGCCGTAAACCGAATCGAATCCGCATCCCGCTCCTCGACCCGGCCGTCCAGGCCCACGAAGACGGCGTCCTTGAACACCTCCCCTTTGGGCCGGTAGGCCATGCTCAGCTCCTCGGCCATCCTCCCCAACACGAACCGGGCCTCCCGGTAGTGATCAGCTCCCAGTCCCACCCGATCGATGATGTCCAAACTGGTGCCGAAGCTTGAATAGACCATCGTCGCCACAATGGCCAGAATGGCAATCGCGACCAAGACCTCGAGAAGCGTGAAGCCGGATAGAGCGGGGCGCGGGCGGCGCCGTTCTTCATTCCTCCTGAAACACATAACTGATCAGCCCGACCTCCCCGCCGGCCCCCTCGGTCCAAGTCACGAAGACCTGAACCTCCCTTACATAGTCGAACGGCGTGGGCAACACGGCCTGACGCCATGAGAAATTGGGATACGCTTCCCCGAACCCGCCCGAGGACTCGCCCACCTCCGGAAATCCGGCGATCTCGGCCTCCACCATCTTCATCCGCGCCAAAGCCGTTCCCATCGTCATCTGCCGGGCCTGATCAACCAGCATGACATCCCGGTTTCTGAGACCTAAAAGCGCCACAAGCGTGACGGCCAGGATCGCGAGGGCGACCAGGACTTCCAACAGGGTAAAACCGTCGCGTCCTCCATCCCCCCCTCTAGCCGCCCCCAGAGGGCACCGGTCTGCCTTACCTGCCCTCAACCTCAACGTATCCCTCCATGACCTTGACCTTGCCGGTCACGGGGTTGACCCATAGCGTATAGGAGAGTTGATCCTCGTCTGCGAGATGGATGATCGTCTTCTCCACCCGTCCTGCGGGGTAGAACTGTGTAAACGCCTCCCCTTCCGTCACCTTGCCCTGCCGCGGCGTCACGATATCCTAAAACACCACACCCCTGGGAAGGCTGGCCCGCCGCCCCTTCGCCTCCCCGGGTCTGGTCGCGCCGGCCCGGGGATCAACCGCTGCAACGGTGTATTCGCCCCCCTGAACCTGGAAGGTCATCCGGCGGACTTCCCGCGTGGACATGCTTTCATGGTATTGTCTCTGAATCACTCCCACGAGCTGCCGGGAGGCGGCCCGCAGCCCGTCTTCGGTCAGAACCCCGATCTTAGGGTAAACCAGCAACAGGGCGAGGCTGACGATGAAGATGACCACAACGATTTCCAGAAGCGTGAAAGCCCTGGTCTGAGATCTACTCAAGATCCCAGTTTTTAATATCCTTGTTCCAGCTCTCGCCACCCGGCTCACCGTCGGCCCCATAGGAAACCAGATCGAAATCGCCATGCGTCCCGGGGCTCAGATAGACATAGGGATAACCCCAAGGATCCTTGGGCACCTTGGGTATATATCCGCCCTCCCGCCACTTGTTCGGGACGGGGCTGATGGTCGGCTTGGTCACCAAACTCTCAAGCCCTTGATCCGTCGTCGGGTAAATTCCGTTATCCAGGCGATAGAGGTTCAGCGCCCCCTCCAGCTGCCTGATCTGTACCTGGGTCGACTTCACCTTCGCCTCATCCGTCCGGCCGATGATCCTGGGGGCCACGATGGCCGCCAGAAGACCCAGGATGATGACCACCACAAGGATTTCGATCAGGGTAAATCCACGCTTATTCACGCCCATTCCGGCCTCGATGTTGATGAATGTTCCACATGGCGCCTATCCGACGATCTGACTCATCTCCATGATCGGCAGCAGAATTGCGATCACGATGAAAAGGACCACCACGCCCATCGCCAGGATCATGACCGGCGTGATCAGCGACATCAGCATTCCCAGAGTGATCTCCACCTCGTTCTGATAAGATTCTGCCACTTTCTGCAGCATTTTTTCCAGCTCCGCGCTGGCTTCGCCCACCGCGATCATGCGGGTCACGAGTGGGGGAAAGACGCCGCTGCGGCGCAGCGGCTCAGCGATACTCTGCCCTTCCCGGATATTTTCACGCGCTGCTTCCAGCGCCCCCTCCAGAACCCGGTTATTGACCACCCTTTTGACGATTTCGAACGCCATGAGCAGCGGGACGCCCCCCCGGAGCAGAATGCTCAGCGTGTCCGCGAACCGGGAGAGGGCCACCAAACGGATCAGCTTGCCCGCCACCGGCACCCTGAGCTTCCAGGCATCCAGCCTTTCACGTCCGGCCTGGGTCCCGGCGTATTTTTTCAATACGAGCGCCCCTCCCGCCAGCGCCAGGAGCAGCAGCCACCAGTAGCCTTGAAGAAATCCCGTGATCCCCATCAGGATACGGGTGGCCAGCGGGAGGGTCTGGTCCATTTCGGCAAAGACCGTCAAGACCCGCGGGACGACAAAATTCAGCAGAAAGATCAGCACCACCACGCTGATCCCCATCATCAGGGCGGGATAGGCCATGGCCGAGAGGACGCGGTTTCTCAGCTGGGCCTGCCTTTCCAGAAAATGGGCGAGGTGAAGCAAAATCCGGTCGAGGGTTCCGGTGCTCTCCCCCACGCGGATCATCTCCACGTAGACCTGAGAGAATATGCGGGGATGGCGTCGCAGCGCATCCGCGAGGGAGCTCCCTTCCTTGACCTGCTCCCTGACTTGGGCGATGGCGCGCTGCAGGACCCGCCTTTCCACCTGCTCCCCCAGGGCGGCCAGGACCTCCATAAGGGGAAGACCCGCGCTGAGCAGCGTGGCCATCTGCCGCGTGACCACGGCCAGCTCCTCGAGCGTGACCCGCTCCCCCAGGACCCCGACGCGCAAGCCGCCCCCCGCACGGGCCTCACCCACCCCCTCGGCTCTGCCGGAAGCAACCGGCCGCGGTCCGCCCTCCGCGCTCTGCGTGACCTCGACAGGAAAGATTCCGGACTTGCGCAGCTTGAATCGCGCGGTCTTTGGGTTCTCCGCGTCAACGATACCGGCCACGTTCTTTCCTTCCGACGTGAGACCTTTATACTCGAATACGGCCATCACTCACCGATATTGACCAGTTCATCCTGCGTCACCCGGAGGACCTCTTCCGTCGTGGTCACGCCGGTCAGGACCTTTTTCGCGCCGTCCATCTTGAGGGTGATCATTCCCTTCTCGACGGCGCGCTGCTTCACGCTGTTCGCATCAGCCTTGGAAAGGATCAAATCCCTGATTTCGTCTTCGAGGACCAGCAATTCATAAATACCGGTTCGTCCCCGGTAACCCGTGCTCATGCAACCCTGGCAGCCCTTCCCCCGATAGAGCATCTTGCCTTCGGCGGCCCTGGGGTTGAGACCCAGCTTTTCCAGCTCCGCCGACGCGGGTGGATACCCCACACGGCATTCCCGACAGATGACACGCACCAGCCGCTGGGCCATGATGGCCATGACGGATGAGGAAACGAGAAAGGGCTCGATTCCCATGTCCAGCAGCCTCGTTACAGCGCCCGCGGAATCGTTCGTATGAAGCGTGGAAAACACCAGGTGGCCCGTCAAGGAGGCGTGGATGGCGATATCGGCCGTCTCGGTATCACGGATTTCGCCGACCATGATCACATCGGGGTCCTGACGGAGGATGGATCGAAGGCCGCTCGCGAACGACAGGGCGATCTTGGGATTGACCTGCATCTGACCCACCCCCTTGATCTGGTATTCGATGGGGTCCTCGATCGTGATGATGTTCTTGTCCGGAGAGTTGATCTCGCGCAGAGCGGCATAAAGCGTCGTGGTCTTCCCGCTGCCGGTGGGGCCGGTGACCAGAAGTATGCCGTGGCTCATCCGGATGAGCTGGCTCATCTGGTCCAGCATTTCGGCCTGCAGGCCCAGCTCCTCCAGGCTCAGCAGGTGGTGCGTCTTATCGAGCAATCGAAGGACCAGCCGTTCTCCATGGGCCGTGGGGATCGAGGACACCCGGATATCGACGTCGCGGCCCGCAATCTTGATCCCGATCCGCCCATCCTGGGGCAGGCGCTTTTCGGCGATGTTCAGGCCGGACATGATCTTGATCCGGGACGTGATGCTCGGCTGGAGCCGCCGCGGGGTCGCCAGGATATTATACAGGATGCCGTCGATGCGGTAACGGACCGCCACCTCCCGCTCGAACGGCTCAAGATGAATATCGCTGGCCTGCCGCTTGACGGCCTCGAACATCAGTGAATTGACCAGCCGGATGATCGGGGCCTCGTCCTCCGCCTCCAAAAGATCCACCGGCTCGCTCAAGCCACTGGCCAGCTCATCCAGGCTTTCTACATTGAGATTCTCGATCATCTGCTCGGCGCTGTCGCCGGGACCCTCGTACATCTGGTGGATGGAATTGAGGATTTCAGCCGAAGGGGCGATGCTCACCGAAAGATCACGGCCGAGCATCACGCGCAGATCATCGAGGGCGCTGAGATTGAGAGGTTTGGACGTTGCAACCCGGATCACGGCCGGATCAGAATCATTCCTCAGGGGAATGAGTTCATGACGCTTGGCAAAACCGATTGGAACGGCGCGGATCAGGTCCCGATCGACCTGATCGGCCGGAAGGCTTTTCAGATAGGGCAGCCCCAACTGCACGCCCAGGGCCTGCAGGACGGTCTCCTCCCGTACATGGCGAAGGCGTATCAGGATCTCCCCCAGCCTTCCCCCCTTCTCGCCCTGAATTCGAAGCGCCTCTTCGAGGGATTCCGCGGGCAGGGAGAAATCCTCCCGCAAGATCTGACCCAGCAACCGGTGTTGATTGGACATTTTTACGCGACGGCATACATTGAATGGTTATTGCGAGAGACCGGCCGGCCCGCGTCTTCCCCGCCGGGCGACCCCTCCGATTTCCTATTCAGGCGGCTCACCCCCTCCTTGGGGCACATCCACCACCTGGTTGAGGTCCTCCAGCAGATCGATGCGGGGCTGACGGTCCTCCACCTTTTCCCGCTCCATAAAGCCTTTCAGCTCCTGCGTCTTATCCTCCCGGATCCTCAACAGCTCGGTGTTTTCCTGCACGATGTACGGCGTGAGAAATATCAGCAGATTCGTCTTTTCGGTCCTGCGGGTCTGGACCTTAAATAGCCACCCGAGAATCGGAATATCACCCAGAAACGGAACCTTCCGCACACCCTTAATGACGTTATCCTTGATCAGCCCCCCCACCACGATCGTCTGGCGGTCGTTGACGATGATGGAGGTGTTGGCCGATCGCTTGTTGGTGGTGGGTCCGACGAAGGTATCGCCCACCGTGGTGGACACCGACTCGGACACTGTTGAAATTTCCTGGAATAAATCCAGGCGGACCCGCTCCCCCTCCATGATCTGAGGCGTCAGCCTCAGGGTGATTCCGACATCCTTGCGCTCGATGGTGGTCAATACGTTGCCGCCGACGGTCTGACTCTGGCCGGTCGGAAACGGCCGGTTCTCGCCCACCACGATTTCCGCCTTCTGGTTGTCGCTGGTCAGGATTTGCGGGGTCGAGAGGATGTTGATGTCCGAGTCCGTCTGCAGCGCCCGGAGCAGCGCCCCGATGTTCAGAAAATCCTGTCCACCGAAGCTGAAGGTCCCCTTGACCACGCCGACCGCCAGCCCGGTCAGGCCGATCGGTCCCTGGGTGGCGAAGGTCCCGATGCCGCCCAGGTTGGTTCCGCCAATCGGCTGGAAGGTGTCCTCAAGCTCCACGCCGTCCGTCTTCAGGGGGGCCTGGACCTCCACCCCGATCTCCCGAACCTTGTCCAGCCCGATTTCCATGATGACCGCCTCGACATAGACTTGGCGCCGCCTGATATCAAGCTTTCGGACCACGTCCGCCAGCAGTTCATAATCTTGCGGGGAGGCCATGATGATCAGGGAATTGGTGGATTTGTCCGCGAATAACTGCACGGGTCCTTCGAACTCCCCCGGGCGGCGAACCAGCGTCCTTCCCCGCGTCCTGACGGGAGTCGAGCATGCGCCCCATAAACGCTTCGCATCAAAAATGCGCCGGTCTTCGCCCACGCGCTCTCGCGGGACCCGGAGAGCGACGACTCGGTCCAGGCGCTGCTGCGCTACCCGGACGGCGTCTCGCGTCCGCGCCATCCGCCCCACCTCGCTGCTCGTGTAGGCCGCAAGGAGCTGCTGCTCGGTGGCGGTCGAC
>CAYGBP010000092.1:10667-11157 GCA_964348105.1 uncultured Nitrospirota bacterium | reverse complement strand
ATCCCGGCCTCCTGTACGGCCTGAAAAACGCCTGAATCCAGGTTGCTTTTGACCTTCCCCAGCCCGGCGACAATCTGGCGCCCCCCGGCGGCAAAGCCAATCCGCCAGCCCGTCATGTTGAAGGTCTTCGAGAGGGAATGAAATTCGATGCCGACCTGTTTGGCCCCTGGGATTTCCAGAAAGCTGACGGGCCTTTGCCCGTCATAATAGATCTCGGAGTAGGCCGCATCATGGCAGACGATCAAGCGATGCTGGGTGGCGAATGCAACGACCTCCTCGAAGAAGGCGCGCGTCGCAGTGGCCGCGCTCGGGTTATTGGGGTAGTTGAGAAAGAGGATCCTGGCCTTCCTCAAGACGGACTTCGGGATTTTGCCGAGATCGGGAAGAAAGCCATTCTCTTTCAACAGGGGCATGGCGTGGGTGTGTCCCCCCGCGAATAGAACGCCGGCGTCATACACGGGATAGGCCGGATCGGGGACCAGGGCCACGT
>CAYGBP010000092.1:4093-10651 GCA_964348105.1 uncultured Nitrospirota bacterium | reverse complement strand
GATGCGGGCGTCGGCAGGTCGGGATCGCCGACCCCCAGGTTGATGATGTCCACCCCTTTTTGAACCGCGTCCTGCTTCATTCGATCGATTGCAGCGAAGAGGTAAGGGGGCAGATCCTTGATGCGGTTGGCCAAGGAAAAATTTTCAGGATGACTCATGAAGCAGATCTCCTGTTAAAATTGCATTCTCATATCACTTGGTTTCTCAGCACGCCGATTCCGTCGATGAAAACCTCGACCTGGTCGCCGCGCTTCATCGGCCCCACCCCTGCCGGGGTTCCGGTGGCGATGACATCCCCGGGAAGCAGCGTCATCACCGCCGAGATAAAGCCGACCAGCGCGTAGACATCGAAGATCATTTCCGACGTCCTGGCATCCTGCATCAGCCGCCCGTTAAGGCGACTCTGGATCGCCCGATCGGATGGATCAAGATCCGTCACAATGCAGGGGCCCAGCGGGGCGAAGGTATCATACCCTTTGGCGCGTGTCCATTGACCGTCCCGCTTTTGCAGATCTCTCGCGGTCACGTCATTCAGACAGGTGTAGCCCAGGATGGCCTTTGCCGCTTGATCCGGACCCCGATGGCTGGCCGTCTCCTTAATGACCACCGCCAGCTCCGCCTCAAAATCGACCCGATGCGTCGAGGGGGGATGGATGATGTCCTCGCCCGGACCGATCACGGCCGTCGGCGGTTTTAGGAAGAGCAGGGGCTCTTTCGGCGGGGATTTTTGAAACTCATCGGCATGTGCCCGGTAATTGACGCCGACGGCCACGATTTTGGATGGGGTGACGGGGGCCTTGAGGCTGACCTCATCGATCCGGAGCGTTTCCGCCCGAACCGAGTAACCCGACAGGGGGGTTCCTCGAATCGGCCTGATCGACCCATCCAGCCAATCGCCTTCAAGAATTCCGTATTCAGGATCGCTCTCAAGGCCGCCGGATCGCTTCACATACCTGACAAACTTCAAGATGGTAATCCCAGGACATCGGACATCCGGTACAGGCCCGGCGGCTGTTTGACAATCCAGCGCGCCGCCAGGAGGGCGCCTCGGGCGAAATTGTCCCGGCTATGGGCGCGGTGGGTGATCTCTATGCGCTCCCCCAATCCGCCGAAAATAACGGTGTGTTCTCCCACCACATCTCCGGCCCGAATCGCCTGAATCCCGATTTCCCCCTTCTTACGCTCACCGGTCAGTCCGTGGCGCGTGTATTGAGCCACCTCGCCCAGGTTTCTCCCGGCGGCCTGGGCCAGGATTTCGGCCAGCCGGACGGCGGTGCCGCTGGGCGCATCCTTTTTGAAGCGATGGTGCGTTTCAATGATCTCCAGGTCGTACTCCTCACCCAGCAAGGTCGCAAGATCGGCCACGACCCTGAACATGACATTCACGCCGATGCTCATGTTGGGCGAAATCACGCAGGGCAAAGAGCGCGAGGCTGTTTGAATCCTTCCGATCTGATCCGGGATAAATCCGGTCGTTCCGATCACGGTCGGTTTTCGTTGCTGCTCGATGAGATCGATCTGGCTCATGGTGCAGTCCGGAGTGGTAAAATCGATGATCACATCCGCGTTCGTTAGGACGGATGAAAGCCGGTCGGTGATGGAAACGCCCAGCTTTGGGATGCCCGCGGTGAGACCCGCATCGGCACCCAGGGAAGGGTGGCCTTTGGCTTCCACGGCCCCGGTCAGCTCCATGTCATCGATCCCGTGCAAAAGGGCCACGATGCGGCATCCCATGCGCCCCCCTGCGCCCAGCACCACAATCTTAACCATTTCTCCCCGGGGTTCATTCATGATTGGCCGATAAATCAGATCAGGCCGAATTCCTTCATCGCCTGCTTGAGCCGTTCACGGTTCTCGGTTGACATCGGACACAATGGAAGCCTGACCTCCGCGGTGCAGCGGCCGGTCATGGACAAGGCCGCCTTGACCGGGACCGGATTGGTTTCGAGGAAAAGCGCCTGGAACAGGCCGAACATGCGGTTGTGCAGGCTACGGGCCTTCTGCAGGTCACCCTCCTGGAATGCCGAGATCATCGCGCTCATCTCAGAAGGGAGGAGATTGGCGGTGGCTGAAATCACACCCTTAGCGCCCAGGGCGAGCATGGGCAGGGTCAGGGGATCATCACCCGATAAGAGTGCCAGGCGGTCCCCGCAACGATGCAGAATCTCTCCCACCTGGAGCAGCGATCCGGACGCTTCCTTCACGGCGACCACGTTCTTGATCTGGGCGATCCGGGAAAAGGTCATCGGCGTGATATTCACGCCGGTCCGGCCGGGAATATTGTAGACCACGAGCGGGAGGTCCGTTTCGTCGGCCACCCGCTTGAAGTGTAAATAGAGTCCTTCCTGTGTCGGTTTATTGTAGTAGGGTGAAATCAGCAGGGCCGCGTCGGCGCCGGCCTTTTTCGCATGCCGGGTGAGGGCAATCGCCTCCTCCGTGCTGTTCGAGCCGGTTCCTGCGATGACGGGGACCCTGCCGGCCACTGCTTGCACGGTAAACTCGATTACCCGGTTGTGTTCCTCGTGAGAAAGCGTGGCCGATTCGCCTGTGGTTCCGCAGGGCACGATCCCCGCGGTGCCGTGACTGACTTGATACTCAATCAGGTCTCCGAGAGCCGTTTCATCCACCCTCCCGTCGCGAAAGGGGGTAATAATGGCCACGATCGAACCTTTAAACATGGCGCACTCCTTCTCTCCCTATTGCCAGGCCTCTTCCCACATCTGTCCTTCGTAAATGATCAAGGCATCGCCTTGCAGAAAGACATCTGAAAAGCGAAGCCCATCCCACCGGAAATGGACCGTCAGGGGTTTTCCGCTTCTAGTGATGACCTGGATGGGGGATTGGCCCTTCCCCAACGCCCCGGTAATCAGGGCCGCGGCCACCGATCCGGTGCCGCAGGCAAGTGTTTCATCCTCCACGCCCCTTTCGTAGGTCCGGAGCCGGACGGTGTGCGGGTCCTGGATCATTGCGAAGTCCACATTGGTGCCTGCAGGCGCGAAGATGGCGTGGTTTCGGATCCTGCGTCCCAACCCCACCACGTCGACGGGGTCCACATCGTCGACATAATTAACCACATGCGGGACGCCCGTGTTCAGGGAGTGACCGATCCAGGATTGCTCTTCCATTCCAATGCTCAGATTGAGCATCAGGTCCTTCACTTCCGGAAACTGGACCTTGACCATTGTTTTGTTGATTTCGGCCCGGACCCGGCCCGCCAAGGTTTCAAAGGTCAAGCGGCTTTTTCCGATCTTCTTCAAATACGCGAATCTGGCGGCACATCGGGCGCCGTTGCCGCTGAATTCCGCCTCGCTGCCATCCGCATTGAAGAGCCTCCAGCGGAAGTCCGCCCGCTTTGAGGGCTCGACCAGAATTACGCCATCACCCCCCACCGACAGGCGGTGGCGGCACACCGTTGTCACGAATCCTTTGAGGAAATCATCCTTCAGAATTTTACGGCGGTTGTCGATCAAAATGAAATCGTTCCCGCTGCCACTCATCTTCGTAAAGGGTATTTTTCGCATCGTGTTGTCCAGGTCGATGGTCGATCGGGGCAAAGGGCTATTTTAGGAAATCGGGGATCCGTTCGCCCCGGACGAGGTCCTCGTACATTTCCCTTTCTCGAATGATTTCGAATTGGTCGTGATGGACCAGGACCTCCGGCACGCGGGGCCGCGCATTGTAATTCGAAGCCATGACGAAACCGTATGCCCCAGCGCTCATGACGGCGAGCAGGTCGCCCGGAAGGCATTCGGGCATCGAACGGTCCTTGGCCAGAAAGTCGCCCGACTCGCAGATGGGTCCAACCACATCCACCTTCTTCTGGCGGCGATCCCGGAGGAGGACGGGGCGGATTTCGTGGTAAGCTTCGTACAGGCTGGGGCGCAGCAAATCATTCATGCCGCCGTCCACAACCACGAACTCCTTTTCGTCACCCGCCTTGGTGTACAGGACTCGGGTCAACAGAATGCCGGAGTTGCCGACCAGGACCCTCCCGGGCTCCAGAATCAAGGTGTAATTTTTGCCCTTCAGGAGGGGAAGGACGGCCTGGGCGAGGGCCTTCGGCGGTGGCGGATCCTCGTTTTCGTAGGTAATGCCCAAACCGCCTCCGATGTCCAGGTATCGTAACTTTACCCCCATCTTTTCGATCTGCTCGGCCAACTCGAGCACCCTTTCCAGCGCTTCCACAAAAGGCTGAATCTGGGTGAGTTGGGAGCCGATATGGCTGTGCAACCCCACGATTTCCACACCGGACAGCCCCGCCGCGGCCTGGCATTGCTCGATGGCCTGATCGATTCCAATCCCGAATTTAGATTTTTTGAGTCCGGTTGCGATGTAAGGATGCGTCTTCGGGTCTATATTGGGATTGACGCGCAGCGCGACGGGTGCCCGCCGGTTGAGCTCCGATGCGGTTTGGTCGATCAGGACCATTTCCTGGGAGGACTCGACGTTGAAAAGCAGTATATCGGACAGGATGGCCTGCCGGATTTCATCACGGCTCTTGCCTACGCCCGCAAAAACGATTTTTTTCGGATCGATGCCCGCCTTCAGGGCCCGAAACAACTCCCCGCCCGATACGATGTCGGCGCCACAGCCTTCCTTGCCCAACAGCCGCAGGATGGCCAAATTCGCATTGGCCTTGACCGCGTACGCGACGACATGCGGGATATCCGAGAACGCGGCATCATAGGTCCGAAAATGATTTAGGAGGGTCTGATGGCTGTAAACATAGGCCGGTGTGCCCGTCTTTTCAGCCAACGAAGAGAGGGGGATCTTCTCGCAATAAAGCTCCTCGCCATGGTATTGAAAATCATGCATGTGTCTGCGAAAAACACGCCCTTGCGCGCCTCTTCAATTTTGGGGCGCGCATGCATTGACTCAGATATCCTCCTTGGAGACCTCGAGCCCCGCCAAAGAGAGATTTTCGAAGGCCTGCTGGTAGGAGGCCTTCAAGTTCATATACTTGATCTTCACCGCCGGGACGATCCGTTGAAGGTGCCTGATATCCAACAGGGCCTGCAGGGCTTCCGGTGCCGCATGCCGGAGGTGCTCCAGATTGATCACAATGTCCATCCGCGCCTTCTGCGCCGCCTCGGCCACCCTTCTCCGGACTTCGGCTACATTGAATTGATCCAGCGTACCTTCCAGGTCGATCAGGAGCGTGGTCAGTCCCTCATGCTTTTTCACCGTCATCTTCAAGAAACGGTCGATTTGGGTCGATGCCTCCTGGACCGAGCTGCGGACCGCATTGAGCGCGTTAGGGATGATATTCCCCGTGTCGACCGACGGGAGCTGCACATGCAGTTTCTTGAGCGTCTTGCTCAAGGGGGGATTGGAGGCCTTCGGCGTCGTGCGCCGGACCAGTCCCCGGAACCTGCGATTCATCTCCCAACGAGCCACCAGCCGCTGCTGGGTGTGGAAGAGGCGCGTCAAGATGGAGGAAAACGAGAAGAATTTTCGGTTCGCCCAGAAGAATCCCTCCTGAAGGACCTCCGGGGTCATGCGCTTGGGGTAAAAAACCACATGCTTGCCGTCATAATGGGACCAATCCCAGTCGAAAATCCGCCCTTCAGCCTTCATCCGGTCAAAGAGCACGGTGCCGGGCAGCGGGGTGGAGATGTTGAAATAGCCCAGCTCGACCCGGCACTTGATCAGGAATTCCACGGTGCTTTCGAAAACGGATTCGTCGTCCGCGTCCGAGCCGAAAATAATGCCGGGATTGACCATGATTCCATGATCATGGAAACACTTGATCTGGTCCTCGTACTTCTTTTCCTGGTTGAAGGGTTTTTTCATTTCGGTCAGGACATCCTGGTTGATGGACTCCAGGCCCACGAACATCGCCACGCAGCCGCTTTCGGCGGCGAGTTTCACCATATCCGGCTCGTTTCCCAGGAAAAGGGTGCACTGGGCACCCCACTTGATCTTGAGCTCCTTGAGGGCGGTCCAGAGCTTTTTGCAATAATCCCGGTTGGAGTTGTGAAGATCGTCTACAAAAGCAAAGATGGTGCCGTCCTCCACGCCGGTGAGAATCCGAAGACCGGTCCCGATCCGATGCCAGATCGGGCCGCGAACCATTCGCTCCACGAGCTCGTTGCGGCGCCATTCCTTGATTCGCTGAATTTCGGAGATGACATCCTCGACCGACCGCCGGCGGGAGCTCTTTCCGTTGAAGGGGGAGACGCTGCAGAAGTCGCAATCGAAGTGGCATCCGCGGGTGGTCTGGATGCACTGATTGGTCATATAGCTTCCTTTCGGGAGAAGATCGATGCGCGGATGGGGATAGACATCCATGGCGGGGTACGGACCCATCTCATACAGGGCTTTGAGGGTTCCCTGTTCGAAGTCCCGGATGACGTACTGCCAGATCTCGTCGGCCTCGAAGCGCACAACCGCGTCGGCATGACGCTGAGCCTCCTCGGTACAATAGGTCGCATGCGTGCCTCCCAAACAGACCTTCACGCCGCGGGCGCGGAACTGGTCGGCAATGTGGTAAGCAGCGGGCGCCATGTTGGTCATAGCCGTCAGGCCGATCAGATCGGCGTCAGTCTCGAAATCAAT
>CAYGBP010000092.1:1735-4083 GCA_964348105.1 uncultured Nitrospirota bacterium | reverse complement strand
CGGAAAGCGTCCGCAATCTCGTATGCCCTGGGTGTGTAGCAGGTCATCTGGGTCGATATTCCGACGAACAGGTTATCGGCTCCCCGCTCGCGGATAATCTCCTCCACCATGGCCTTGCGAACCACCTCCCGGCTCTCGTCGATGATTCGTACGTCCCAGTTTTGAGGGGTCTGGCCCGCGATGACCGGCAGGGACAGCTTCGGAAACCAGATCGCCCGCTGCTCATTCGTATGCATCCGGTAGGGATTATCTTCGGGATAGGGATCGATCAGGAGGAATCAACCCTGATCCATTCCATAAGCTTTCCTCCCGCCAAAAAAAAGTTAGCTGCCTAACTGAACCGCCTCGGGAATTGTCGGCGCGCCGAATTAACCCCCAAAACCGAAAAGGCTCCCTGGGATGCCCGGGCCGGACACGTTTGACATTGGGCTAATCTGCCGGATCATCGGTTAATCGCTCCTGTGACTGGTGTGTGTGGGGCAGATCTTCTGGGGCGACCGGAGGGCCTTTCCGTCCACAGCCTGGGTTCAGACATATGAACCATAATACTAACAGAACCAGTCCGCCATATTCAAGCCTTTTTATCATGATAGAGGGCCTGCTTTGATTCCCTTTGCCGGATTACCCGTTGCGAGCCCTGGATTTCAGGGTCCGTTCGGCTTCTTCGATCTGGCGGTGAACCGCTTCCGGAGCGGTGCCGCCCACCAGCGATTTGCGGGCCACGGATTGCTGGACATCCAGATAGGCTGTCAGATCCGGCCCGAATTTCGGGCTAAATCGTCGGAAATCCTTTAGATCGAGTTGATCAAGGGACTGGCCGTGGTCTATGGCATATCGTACGACCCGGCCGACGATCTCATGGGCCGATCGAAAGGCCACGCCGTGGCCGACCAGGTAATCGGCCAGATCCGCCGCCAGAAGGAAGCTGTCCGAGGCCGCCGCGCGCATCCTCGCCTGATTGATCCGGAGCCCCTCAACCAGGGCGCCGGTCATTTCGAGGCACTGCCTGACCGTGACAACGGCATCGAATAGGGGCTCTTTATCCTCCTGCAAATCCTTGTTGTAGGCAAGGGGTAGGCCTTTCATGACGGTCAGCAGGCCGAACAGGGAGGCATACACGCGCCCCGATTTGGCGCGGATCAGCTCGGGGACGTCCGGGTTTTTCTTCTGAGGCATGAGGCTGCTGCCCGTGCAGAGATTGTCGGGCAGGTCGAGAAAACTAAATTCCTGGGAGGACCACAGGATCACCTCTTCAGAGAGTCGGGAAAGATGCATCATTACGAGGGCCGATGCGGAGAGAAACTCCAGGATAAAATCCCGATCGCTCACGGCGTCCAGGCTGTTTTGGCTGATCTCCTGAAATCCCAGTGAGCGGGCCACCAAACTTCGATCGATCGGATAGTTAACGCCCGCCAATGCCCCGGAACCGAGCGGGAGGGTGTCGGTGCGCTGGAGGGACTGCGTCAGCCGCTGGACATCTCTTTCCAGCATCTGGAAATAGGCAAGCGGCCATTGGGAAAAAAGAATCGGCTGGGCGCGCTGTAGGTGCGTGTAGCCGGGCATGACGGCATCCCCGCCCTTGCGGGCCAGGCGTACGAGTGCCTGCTGCAGCCGGTGCAGGGCGGACAGCACGGCCCGTGTCTCGTCGCGAAGATACAGCCGCAGGTCCAGCGCGACCTGATCGTTGCGGCTTCGTCCGGTATGCAGCTTTCCGCCGACCTCGCCGATTTTTTGGATGAGGCGTCGCTCGATGGCCATGTGGATGTCTTCATCGTCGCTGGCGAAGGGCATCCGGCCGGAGCTCAGCGCACGGGTGATTTCCTCTTCGATGGCCCGCAAGCCCTTGATGATCTTCTTTTCCTCCGCGGAGGTGATGATGCCTGCCTCGGCTAGCGCGTTGCAGTGGGCGATACTGCCCCGAATGTCGTAACGATACAGGCGGTAATCAAAGCCGATGGAGGCCTGGAATTCCTCCACCCCCTTGTGCGTGGTCTCCTTGAAGCGGCCGCCCCATGCCTTTTTCGCTTTCCTGGCCATCTTATCGCCGTCGCCGTGTCCCTTTCTTGCGCATGGCCTGCAGTCTCAACCGCAGGGCATTGAGCCGGATGAACCCCTGGGCGTCCTTTTGCTGATACATCTGGTCCTCTTCGAAGGTGGCCAGCTCCGGGATATAGAGGGAGCGGGCCGATTTTCGCCCCACCACGGAGCATTGCCCCTTGTATAGCTTCAGGCGGACCTTCCCCGAGACCCCCTTCTGGGCTTCATCCATGGCGGTTTGGAGCATCCGGCGTTCGGGCGAGAGCCAGTAGCCGTAATAAACGAGCTCGGCATACCGTGGCATCAAGGCG
>CAYGBP010000092.1:1262-1725 GCA_964348105.1 uncultured Nitrospirota bacterium | reverse complement strand
ACTCGACCGCCTTGTGAGCGTGGTGCAAGATCGTGCCCCCCGGTGTCTCGTAGATTCCACGCGATTTCATTCCGACGTAGCGGTTTTCCACCAGATCCAGCCGCCCGATTCCGTGCCGCCCCCCGATCTCGTTGAGGCCCTGCAGGATCCTGGCCGGAGAAAGGGTCTTTCCGTTAAGAGCGACCGGGTCTCCGTCCTGGTATTCGATCTCGAGGTATTGTGGCCGATCCGGGGCTTTTTCAGGGGCCGTGGTTCTCTCATATATCCCTTCGGGCGGCTCGGACCAGGGGTCTTCCAGGATTCCGCCTTCGTAGCTGGTATGCAGAAGGTTTTCATCCACGCTGTACGGCTTGGCTTTGGTGGCGGTCACGGGGATATCCTTGCGCTTGGCGTAGGCCATGAGGTCGCCGCGCGATCGAAATTCCCACTCCCGCCACGGGGCCAGGATGGCCAGAGACGGAGC
>CAYGBP010000092.1:0-1252 GCA_964348105.1 uncultured Nitrospirota bacterium | reverse complement strand
GAAGGACAGTGTGTCTCCGTCTTCGCTCCTGGCGTGGCCATCAAGTCGGCCCGCGACCGGAATTCCCATTCCCGCCATGGCGCCAGGATGGTCAAGGCCGGGGCGAGGGCCTGATAGGTCAGCTCGAATCGGACCTGATCGTTCCCCTTTCCAGTGGCACCGTGTGCCACTGCATCCGCCCCCTCAGCTGCCGCAATCTCAACCTGGCGCATGGCGATGAGCGGGCGGGCAATGGAGGTTCCTAAGAGATAGCCTCCCTCGTATACGGCATTCGTCCGAAGCATGGGGAATATAAAATCCTTAACGAATCGCTCTCGCAGGTCTTCCACATAAACCCGGTACGCGCCGATTCGCTGGGCCTTCTGTTTAACGGCCTTGAGACCTCCCGCGGCCGCCTCGGATTGCCCCAGGTCGGCGCAGAAAGCGATCACCTCGCATCGGTAGGTTTCCTGGATCCAGCGCAGGGCGACGGAGGTGTCCAGCCCGCCCGAATAGGCGAGGACCACCTTCCTGGCCGACTGCGAGTGAGTCGGGTTCATGTATTTTCCCCCAAAAGCCAATTCAGGATGGCCTTTTGAATATGGAGACGGTTTTCGGCCTGGTCCCAAATAATGGAGCGCGGTCCGTCCATGACGGAGGCCGTAATCTCCTGTCCGCGATGAGCAGGAAGACAATGCATTACCACGGCATGAGCGCGAGCGGCCGAGAGCAACTGATCATTGACCTGATAGGGTTTGAGCTTCTGCAGGCGTTTCTTGGCCTCCCGTTCCCACCCCATGCTGACCCAGACGTCCGTGTAGACGACATCCGCCGAGTTGACGGCCTCTTTCGGGTCTTCGGACAGCTCGATCCCTCCCCCGTAGCGGATCGAGTGACGACGGGCTTGCTCCACGATGGCCGGCTCCGGCTGAAACCCCCGCGGACTGGCCAGGCTGATCGTCATTCCCACTTTGCAACCGGCCTCGATCAATGAATGGGCCACGTTGTTGCCGTCTCCGACATAAGCCAATTTGAGCCCCTTCAACGAGCCGAAGCGTTCCTGGATGGTCATCAGATCGCCAAGGGCCTGGCAGGGGTGATGAAGGTCCGTCAGGCCGTTGATGACCGGGATGCTCGCAGAATCCGCCCAGCCTTCGATGGTCGCCTGGCCGAATGTTCGGATCACCAGACCGTCCAGATATCGAGACAGCACGTTCGCGGTATCCTGCACCGATTCGCCGCGCTGGATCTGAAGGTCGTCCATCGACAGGAA
>CAYGBP010000091.1:0-11205 GCA_964348105.1 uncultured Nitrospirota bacterium | reverse complement strand
TCAGACAGCACTCCCTGCGCCCGGAGGAATTGCCGCATCTGGAGCCTTGGGCCGAGGTCTGGCAGCGGTATGTGGGAGGCGTCTTTTTGAGATCCTATCTCGATACCGCCGCAGAGGCGCAGTTTCTTCCCAAGGAATCCAACGAAATGGATATCCTGCACAACGCCCTCCTGCTGAACAAGGCCATGTACGAGCTGGCCTATGAGCTGAACAACCGGCCGGACTGGGTGATGATTCCCTTGAGGGGCGTCCGATCCATCCTGGACATTCACGGAAGCGCATCCATCTTAGTGGAAATCCAGAAATCCTACCCCCTGGGAATCCCCAGCCCCTAATACCCGATACACTCAAGGAGGATTGAGATGGCCAAGGATCGCACTCCCTCGCAGACCAAAAAAAATTCTGCAAAAGCTCGCGTGGTCAGCGATGCCACCCTTTTCACCGAGTACGACACCTATCTTTTCAAGGAGGGCAACCACGCGCTGCTTTATGAAAAGCTGGGAGCGCATCTGATGACCTTCCAGGGGTCCGAGGGAACCTATTTTGCCGTCTGGGCACCCAATGCCGAGAAGGTATCGGTGGCAGGAAATTTCAACGGATGGAATCCGAACGCGCATCAGCTCCATGGCCGGTGGGACGGGTCGGGGATTTGGGAAGGCTTCATCCCGAATATCGGGGCCGGCACCCTTTACAAGTACCACATCGTTTCGAGACACAACCACTATCAGGTCAACAAGGGAGATCCTTTCGCCTCTCAGTGGGAGACCCCGCCGAAGACCGCCTCCGTCGTCTGCGATTTGAGCTATGAATGGAAGGACCAGACCTGGATGGCCAACCGTCGGAAAATGAATGCCCTCCATGGACCGATGTCGATCTACGAGGTGCACCTGGGCTCCTGGAGACGGGTGCCGGAAGAGGGAAACCGCTCCCTCACCTACCGGGAGATCGCTGATCATCTGGCGCGCTACGTCAAGGAGATGGGATTTACCCATGTGGAGCTTTTGCCGATCACCGAGCATCCCTTCTATGGCTCGTGGGGATATCAGACCGTCGGCTATTTTGCCCCCACCAGCCGCTACGGGACGCCCCAGGACCTGATGTACCTGATCGACCACCTCCACCAGAACGGAATCGGCGTCATCCTGGACTGGGTCCCCTCCCATTTTCCTTCCGACGAGCATGGATTGGTCTACTTCGACGGAACGCATCTGTTCGAGCATCAGGATCCCCGAAAGGGTTTCCACCCCGATTGGAACAGCTATATCTTTAATTACGGCCGCAACGAAGTCAGGGCCTTCCTGATTAGCAGCGCCCTTTTCTGGCTGGACAAGTATCACGTGGACGGACTCCGTGTCGACGCCGTCGCCTCCATGCTTTACCTCGATTACGGGCGGAAGGACGGGGAATGGATTCCGAATGAATTCGGCGGCAGGGAGAACGTTGAAGCCATCTCATTCCTGAAAAAGCTCAACGAATCGGTGTACGAGAAATTCCCGGACGTTCATGCCATCGCGGAGGAGTCGACCGCCTGGCCCATGGTTTCGAGGCCCACGTATGTGGGCGGGCTGGGATTCGGCATGAAGTGGATGATGGGCTGGATGCATGATACGCTGGATTATTTTCGAAACGACCCCATCTTCAGGAAGTATCACCACAACCGCCTGACCTTCGGCCTGTGGTACGCATTCACCGAAAACTATGTGCTGCCCCTCTCCCATGATGAGGTGGTTTACGGCAAAGGATCGCTGCTGGGCAAAATGCCGGGCGACGAATGGCAGCGTTTTGCGAATCTCCGCCTGCTTTACGGCTTCATGTATGCGCATCCCGGCAAGAAGCTGATTTTCATGGGGGGAGAGTTCGGACAGGGGTCTGAATGGAACCATGACCAGAGCCTGGAATGGCACCTTCTGGAATTTGCATATCATCGGGGCGTTCAGCAATGGATCAAGGACCTCAACCACCTCTATCGAAGTGAGCCCGCCCTTCATCAACTGGATTTCAGCTATGATGGCTTCGAATGGGTGGACACCCAGGACTGGGAACAATGCATCCTGAGCTTTATGCGAAAGGGGAAAACGTCGGATGACCTTCTTCTCATGGTTTACAACCTCACCCCCGTCATGCGGCACAATTACCGAGTGGGTGTCCCCAGGGGGGGGACCTGGAAGGAGGTCCTCAACAGCGATGCAAAGTCCTACGGCGGAAGCGGGCAGGGAAACTTCGGAGCCGTCGAGACATCGCCGATCCGCGCCCACGGCAAGGAGGACTCGATCGCCCTGACGCTGCCGCCCTTGGGCGTGGTCTTTTTGAAAAGCGAAGGAATGCCATTATCACGCTAGCGCTCGCGAGCATTCAACCCTGAGGAATCACTCGATGCGAACCATGCCTGGAAGCCCCTACCCCCTGGGCGCGACCTGGGACGGAAAGGGTGTCAACTTCTCGCTGTTTTCCGAAAATGCGACCGCCGTGGATCTCTGTATCTTCGACTCCCCCGCGGCGGAGAAGGAGATTCACCGCCTCCGGGTGGCGGAGCAGACCAACCAGATCTGGCATGTCTACCTGCCGGACGCCCGCCCCGGCTGGCTTTACGGTTATCGGGTGCACGGACCGTACGAGCCCGCCGCCGGCCATCGGTTCAACCCAAATAAAGTGGTCGTGGATCCCTACGCCAAGGCGATCGGCAGGAGAACCCGCTGGGACGACGCGATGTTCGGATACACGATCGGCCACCCGGAACAGGACCTTGCAAAGGATGAGCGAGACAATGCGGCCTTTGCCCCCTTGTCGGCCGTGGTCAATACCGCCTTTTCGTGGGGCTACGACCATCCGCCCAGGACGCCCTGGCACGAAACCATCATCTATGAAGCGCATGTCAAAGGCCTGACCGCCCGACACCCGGATATCCAGCCGCACCTTCGGGGAACCTATGCCGGCCTGGCGAGCGAGCCGATGGTGGAGTACCTGCGAGATCTAGGTATTACGGCCATCGAACTGCTTCCCATCCACCACCATGCGGATGACGCCCACCTCGTGTCCAAAGGATTGACCAATTACTGGGGATACAACACCCTGGCCTTCCTGGCGCCCGACACCCGCTACTGCTCGGGGACCATGGAGGTGGTGGATGAATTCAAAATGATGGTCCGCACCCTGCACGCCGCCCGGATCGAAGTCATTCTGGATGTCGTCTACAACCACACGGCCGAGGGGAACCACCTCGGGCCGACCCTCTCGCTTCGCGGCATCGACAATGCCGCCTATTACCGCCTGGTAAAGGATGACCCCCGATATTATATGGACTATACCGGTTGCGGAAATACCCTTAACATGCTGCACCCCCATGTGCTGCAGTTGGTCATGGACAGCCTCCGCTACTGGGTCACCGAAATGCATGTCGACGGGTTTCGGTTCGATCTGGCGAGCACCCTGGCCCGCGAGTTGCATGAGGTGGACCGGCTCAGCGCCTTCTTCGATATCATTCAGCAGGATCCGGTCATCTCCCAGGTCAAATTGATCGCGGAACCGTGGGACCTGGGAGAAGGCGGATACCAGGTGGGAAACTTCCCGGTGCTCTGGACCGAATGGAACGGGAAGTATCGAGACGCCATTCGCCGCTTCTGGAAAGGCGAAGGCCGACAGGTGGCCGAACTCGCCACCCGGCTCGCGGGAAGCAGCGACCTGTATGAACCGGGCGGGCGGCGCCCTCACGCCAGCATCAATTTCATCACGGCCCACGACGGATTCACGCTCCATGATCTGGTTTCCTACAACGATAAGCACAACGAAGCCAACCTGGAAGACAACCGCGACGGCACGAACGACAATATCAGCTGGAATTGTGGGGTGGAGGGCCCGACGGACGATCCTGAGATTCGGGCGCTGCGGGAGCGCCAGCAGCGGAATCTCATGGCCACCCTGCTCCTCTCCCAGGGCGTCCCGATGATCTGCGGGGGCGATGAAATCGGTAGGACCCAAAACGGAAATAACAACGCCTACTGCCAGGACAATGAAGTTTCATGGCACGATTGGAACCTCGCCAATGAGCAGAAGGAGTCTTTGCAGTTCACACGGGATGTCATCGGAATCCTAAGATCAAATCCGGTTTTGCGGCGGCGCAAATTTCTGTACGGAAGGCGGATCCGGGGATCGGAGATCAAGGACATTGCCTGGTTTTCGCCCAAGGGAAGCGAAATGACGGATGAAGAATGGGATGCGCCGACCGTATCCTGCCTGGGCGTTCGCCTGGCGGGTGACGCCATCGATGAAGTGGATGAGCGAGGAAAGCCGGTCCGGGGGGATACCCTGTTGATTCTATTCAATGCACATCATGAGCCGGTCTCCTTCGTGCTCCCCGCTCACAAGAAAGGAACACGGTGGGTCCTGGTCCTCGATACGGCCACCCAAAGGCAGGAGCGCCGCGGACGGCTGGCGCGCGGGGGAAGGATTCACCCCCTGCACGGCCGCTCCATGGCCGTTTATCGCCTGGCGCAGCCGATCGAGGACATCGTACGGTACGGGCCATGAGGATCGGGGCGGTTTATCACGGCAGCAACCAATGCGAGTTCGTCGTCTGGGCCCCGCATCGGGAAACGGTTTCGGTCCGGCTGATTTCCCCCAATCAGAAGGATTATCCGATGCGAAAGGATTCTTCCGGCTACTGGCGTATCACCGCAAATGATATATCTCCTGGGTCTTTATACTATTTTCTGCTGGACGGAACGGTCCAAAGGCCTGACCCCGCCTCCAACGCCCAGCCCCAGGGAGTGCACGGGCCCTCCGAGGTCCTGGACCACTCCAGCTACGCATGGGAGGATCATCACTGGCGAGGTCTTCCCCTGAGCGACTATATTCTGTACGAGCTGCATGTCGGGACATTTACCCCGGAGGGCACCTTCGATGCCGTCATTCCCCGTCTGCCCGCCCTCAAGGAGTTGGGAATCAGCGCCGTGGAAATCATGCCGGTCGCCCAGGTCCCGGGTGATCGTAACTGGGGATATGACGGCGTGTATTCCTATGCGGTCCAACATTCCTTCGGCGGACCCGCTGGACTGAAACGACTGGTGGACGCATGCCACCAGCAGGGGTTGGCCGTCGTGTTGGATGTCGTCTACAACCATCTAGGCCCCGAAGGCAACTATCTGGGCGATTACGGTCCGTACTTCACCGAAAAATACAAGACCCCCTGGGGCGGGGCGCTGAACTTCGATTCGGCCAATTGCGAAGGGCCCCGCCGTTTTTTTATCGGGAATGTCCTCTACTGGTTCGAACAGTTTCATATGGACGGCCTCCGGCTGGATGCGATCCACGCGATCGCGGACCACAGCCCTTATCCCTTTTTGCGCGAGATGGCCGATGAGGTCAGAAGCCTTTCCCGCCGGCTCGGCAAACATCTATATCTGATCGCGGAAAGCGACCGCAACGACCCGGCCGAGACCCGACCGCCCGAACTGGGCGGACTCGGGTTGGACGCGAACTGGTGCGACGATTACCACCATGCGCTTCATACCCTGCTGACGGGTGAATCTCAGGGGTACTACGTGGATTTTGGACGCCTGCAGGACCTGGTCAAATCCCTTCGGGAGGGATTCACCTTCACCGGACAGTACTCGGCCTACAGGAAACGAAGGCACGGAGCGCCCTCTCCGAACACGCCGGCGGATCGTTTTATCGTGTACGCTCAGAACCACGATCAGGTTGGAAACCGCCTGATGGGAGACCGGCTTTCCGGCCTGATCTCGTTCGAAGCCCTGAAGCTTTCGGCGGGGTGCGTTCTGCTCGCACCTTATATCCCCTTGATCTTCATGGGCGAGGAATACGGGGAGGATGCCCCTTTCCTTTATTTCGTCAGCCATTCAGATCCCGCCTTGATCGAAGCGGTCCGAAAAGGGCGCAGGGAGGAGTTTCAGGCTTTTCAGTGGGCGGGCGAGCCCCCTGATCCACAGTCGGAAGAAACTTTCCGGCGATCCAAGATTTCGTGGGAAAAGCGCGACCAGCCTCATCATCAAACCCTTCTGAAATTGTACGGGCGGCTCATCCGTCTGCGTCGCGGGGAGCCCGCCCTCCGATCGCTGGATCGAAACCGTATGGAGGTCTGGGGCCTGGAACAGGATCGCCTGCTCTGCCTGCGACGCTGGGCCGGTGAGTCTTCCCTCTGCTGCTTTTTTAACTTTGAGGCCAAGGATAAGATGATCGCCGCTCTTCTGCCGCCTGGCCGGTGGCAAAAGGTGCTGGATTCGGCTGATGCGGAATGGAATGGCCCTGGCGGCCTGCCGGATTCGGTCCGCGGCAGGAGCTTTGCCGTCTTCGCCGGCGGCGGAGAAGCGAAATCCTAGAAGGCGGGATGACGTCCGGGGCATTGCCCTCAAAGCGGAAGAAACCGACGATTGCATGAGGATCCCAGTCGCAACCTACCGACTTCAATTCTGTCCCGAATTCGGTTTTGATCGGGCACGAGAGATTGTCGACTACTTGGCCAAGCTGGGGATCACCGATATCTATGCCTCCCCCGTTTTTGCCGCCAGGCCTGCAAGCTCCCACGGCTACGATGGGGTGGACCCCAACCGGCTAAACGCCGATCTGGGAAATCCATCCGATTTCGAAGGACTCTTTGAGGAGCTCAACAAGCATGAGATGGGCTGGATTCAGGACATCGTGCCCAACCACATGGCGTTTCACCCAACGAACGTCCGACTCATGGACCTTTTCGAAGGGGGCAGGCAATCCGAATCGGCGGACTGGTTTGATATCGATTGGGAGCATTACGATCCGCGCTTGAAGAACCGGATCCTGACCCCCTTTCTGGGGCGCCCCTACGCCGAGGCCCTTGAAGAACGCGAGCTGGTTCTCGAATACGGCAAGACCGGATTCTGCCTGCAATATTTTAATCTGCACCTCCCGCTTCACCAGAATTCCTACAGTCGCCTCCTGGCAGGACCGCTTGACCGGATCGAGTCGCATCTGGGCTCAGACCCGATCGATTCGCGGCTTTCGGCCTGGCTGCGCGGCCACAGTCCCCCCGCAACGGCCTCCGAAAGGAAAATTCTCAAAGAGCGACTCTGGGCGCTGTATCGCACGCATTCGGACGTAAAGTCTCTGATGGACGATATTCTGAGCCAGTTGAGGGAAGGAAAAGAGGGCAGGCGCCGACGGGATCCAATGGATGCGCTACTGAGCGAGCAGACCTTTCATCTCGCCCACTGGAAAAGCGCAAATCAATTGATCAATTACCGCAGATTTTTCACCATTAACGAGATGATCTGCCTGCGGGTGGAGCGTGAAGCCGTCTTCTCCGGATTCCATCAAGCGATCATCGACCTGTGCGAACAGGGAAAGTTCACCGGCCTGCGGATCGATCACATCGACGGGCTCTATGACCCCGCCGGATATTTAAAGCGGCTGCGTCGCTCGATCGGTGATCGGTATCTGGTCGTCGAAAAAATTCTGGAGCAGGACGAGGACCTCCCGACGGGCTGGCCGGTTCAGGGAACCACAGGCTACGAGTTTCTGGCCAACCTCAACGCGATCTTCTGCGATCCTCGGCAGGGAAAGACTTTTGAGAGAATCTATGTTCGCTTCACGGGACAGAAGCTGTCGGTCCAGGAACTGGTCGAGCGGAGCAAACGTTTGATCATCCAGGACTACATGGCCGGGGATTTAGACAATCTGGGGCACCTGTTCCTGGAAGCGCTGGAGGACTCCCCAAAGGGGCGTGATCTCACCCTGAACGCAGTCCGGGCGGCACTCACCGAATTGATCGCCGTTTTTCCGATCTATCGCACCTACACCGCCGGTGAAGGCCTGCAGAAGGCGGATCTGCCCTTCCTGCGCCGAGCGCTGCAGAAGGCCAAAAAGAATTCTCCCCCCCTCCTTCGCGAGCTGGAAACCATCGAGCAGGTGCTCCTGTCGAAAAAGCGGACGGGGGCAGATCCCTTGGAGAAGGATAAACGGCTCCAGTTCGCCATGAGGTTTCAACAGTTTACCGGTCCGCTGATGGCCAAGGGATTCGAGGACACGATGCTGTATATTCACGCCCGATTGATCTCTCTGAACGACGTCGGCGCAAATCCGGCCGCGTTCGGCAAAACCCCCGAGGATTGGCATCATTTCCACCATGCCCGCCAGAGCCGATGGCCTCACGCCATGAGTGCGACGGCAACGCACGACACCAAGCGCGGGGAGGATGCGCGGGCGCGAATCAATGTTTTGTCAGAAATACCACAGGAGTGGGAGGCGCGGCTGCTCAAATGGTACGCCCTGAACCGAGGCCGCAAGCCCAAGCTGGGGCGACAAAGAATTCCGTTGAAAAACGAGGAGTACTTTCTGTACCAAACCCTGATCGGCGCGTTTCCCTTCGGCCGGGAGAACTGGCCACAGCTCGTGGATCGGATCAAGGACTATATGATCAAGGCCCAGCGAGAGGCCAAGGTCCACACGGACTGGAACGATCCGAACTCCGGGTATGAGACGGCCCTGAAGGAATTCATCTCCGGCATCCTGCTGGAAGCGCCGGAAAACCAGTTTCTGGAGGACTTCAGAACGTTTCATCGCCGTGTCGCGCATTACGGCATTCTCAATTCCCTTTCGCAAGTCCTGGTGAAGGTCACGGCGCCCGGCCTTCCCGATTTCTACCAAGGCACCGAGTTCTGGGATTTCAGTCTGGTGGATCCCGACAACCGCCGGGCGGTCGACTTCGAGCTGAGGCGAGCCCTTTTGGATGAAATCCACGGGCGCGCGCGCGATCCGGACCCTGAGCTGCTGTCAGACTTATGGTCCCGCCGCGAAGACGGCAGAATCAAACTCTTCCTCACCCACCGGGCATTAATGGCCAGGAAAAGGCACCGGCTCCTGTTCGAGCGGGGAAACTATCAGGCGGTGGGCTCCACGGGTCGATTCGCCGAGAATGTCCTGGCTTACGCGAGACGGGAAGGGACCCTGTGGTGCATCACCCTCGTCCCCCGATTTCTGACCCGCATCATCGGTGAAGGGCAGTGCCCGATCGGTTCGGGGGTGTGGCAGGACACCTGCTTGAGCCTGCCCGAAGGGTCGCCGACCCGGTGGGAGGAGGTCCTGTCAGGCCGGCAAATCCAGGGCAACAGGCTGTTCCCCGTCAGCGACGCCCTGAACCATTTCCCGGTCGGCCTCCTGGTCGGCGAGGGAAGGTCGTAATGCGTAGATCAAGCGGCATTTTACTTCATCTCACATCCCTGCCCTCCCCCTTCGGCATCGGGGATCTGGGCCCCGAGGCCTACCGGTTCGCGGACTTCCTCTCCGAATGCGATCAGTCTTACTGGCAGATCCTACCCATGACGCCGACCTCAACCCGGTACGGAAACTCGCCCTACAGCAGCGATTCGGCCTTTGCCTGCAACGCTTTGCTGATCAGCCCGGAGCGCATGTCCCGGGACGGGCTGATCGACCCTCGCTCCTTGCGGGTCCCCATGTCATTGAAAGGCTCCTCCGTGAATTACCCGGCCGTAACCAAGTATAAGGGGGAGCTGCTGGACCAGGCCTATCGCAGGGTTTCCGGCCAGGGCCAAAGACGGTATGATTTTGAATTTTTCTGTGATCAGAATGCATACTGGCTTGAGGATTATTCCCTGTTCAAGGCGCTCAAGGGTCACTTCAAGAATACGCCATGGAACCGCTGGCCGCCCCGGCTCAGAGATCGGGACCGCGGCGCATTGAGGGAGTTTCGCGAAAAGCTGCATGAAGTCGTGACGAAAGAAAAGCTGATCCAATATATCTTCTTCAAGCAGTGGACCGAGCTGAAGACCTACTGTCAAGACAAGAAAATCATGATTATCGGGGATATTCCGATCTACGTTCACTTTGACAGCGCCGATGTCTGGGCTCACCCCGAAATCTTCCGGTTGGATCTTCAGAAAAATCCCTTGGTGGTCGCGGGGATTCCTCCCGACTTCTTCAGCGCCACCGGCCAGCTTTGGGGAAATCCCATCTTCGATTGGGAACGGTTGAAGCGTCGTGGATACGACTGGTGGGTGGCGAGGATCCGGCACACGCTTCGGTATTGCGACCTAATCCGCCTGGACCATTTCAAGGGGTTTGTGGACTACTGGGAGGTCCCGGCGGGGCACAAGACCGCCGCCCGTGGCAGATGGGTGACAGGGCCGGGCGAGAACTTTTTCAATTCCCTTCTGCGTCGCTTTCCATTCCTCCCCTTCATCGCCGAGGACCTGGGCGTGATCACGGCGGAGGTTCATCGTCTTCGTGACCAGTTCGGTCTCCCGGGGATGCGGGTGCTGCAGTTTGCCTTCGGAAACGACCCGCTGGCCGATTTCTACCTTCCGCACCAATATATTCGAAACTGCGTGGCTTATCCCGGCACGCACGATAACGACACTTTGATGGGATGGTTTTTCGGAAAAGAAGACTATTCCACCCGCAAACCGGGGGAAATCACCGCGGAAAGGAAGAACGCCCTGCGATACCTGCAATGGAAAGGGGCGAAAACGAGGGAAATACGCTGGGAATTCATCCGGGCGATCCTGAATTCCGCTGCTGAGCTTGCCGTCATCCCCCTACAGGACGTGCTGGGCCTGGGAAGCGAGGGCCGCATGAATCGGCCCGCCACCGCCGAAGGAAACTGGGCATGGCGCTTTTCCGCCCGGCAGATCACGCCCGGACACAGAAGACGGCTCCGGGAACTGACCCGCCTCAGCGCGCGCGCCTGAGCGTTCGGGAAACAGGCCGCCCGCGCTTTCTCAGAGGTGGGAAAAGTCCTCTTCCTTCGCCTCCGGCTCGGCTTCCGCCTTGATCCTCTTCTCGATGAATTCCTTCGCCGCATCCTTGGCGCCAAGGCCGAATGCAATGGCCACCGCCATCACCAACCCTCCGAAGGAGATGGAGAAAGCCGCCACGATAATCGTGGTTGCGATGCCCATCTGGACAAATGCCATGGCAAGGGCAAAGAGGATAATGGCCAGGTGCACCCCCCTGGCGAGCAGACGCGCCTGGGTCACCTGGGCGTTCACGGCCGCGATCAGCGTGGCGCGGCTGAAGAAATTGGCCAGGAGAAAGCCCACGATCAACACCACAACCGCCACCATCAGGTGCGGCAGATATGACAGTACATTGGAAACGAACTGATCCACCGGGGTAAGCTTCAATGCCCCGACCCCCAGCATCAGGAAAGTCAGAACGATCACCCAGTAGACCATGCGGCTGATCATATGGGAAGGCGTTTCG
>CAYGBP010000090.1:10677-11243 GCA_964348105.1 uncultured Nitrospirota bacterium | reverse complement strand
GCCCACGGTGGACCTTCACCGCCAGCGGCCCCACGGCCAGCCTGGCGGCCCGGCC
Organism: uncultured Nitrospirota bacterium; assembly: GCA_964348105.1. Taxonomy (GTDB): domain Bacteria; phylum Nitrospirota; class Nitrospiria; order DATECO01; family DATECO01; genus CAYGBP01. Next base: position 11,188 of record CAYGBP010000090.1, on the reverse strand, counting down.
CGGGGTGACGGATTCCGGCGTGGCCTCGATGCTGATTTCCGGGTCCGAAATCGTGGGAAAGAGAGATCTGCAAAGATCGAGCAGTCGCGAGAGCCCTTCCGGGGGGACGATGCTCGGCGTCCCGCCGCCCAGGTAGATCGTGGCGAGCTCCCGGTTGTTCAGGGAGGAGAGAGAGGCATAATGGCGCAATTCCGCTTCCAGGGCTGCGAGATAGCGGTCCATGAGGGGTTTGTCGGATTTCACCGTGCTGAAGGCGCAGAAGGGGCACTGGTGGCTGCAGAAGGGGATGTGGATGTAGATGCCGAAGGGGGTCATTGATTTAAGGAATAGCATTGGGGGGGAGATTCTGTCAAGCAAACCGAAAAGGGAGTGGGCCATTGCCTTTCAAACCAAATAGTAACTTCGGGTAGGGGTTGCTTTCTCGGCACGGGCTCGGCTGCGGTTACGGTCCTCGCCGGCCCTCGACTCTCGGCCGGCACACGGAATGAGCCATCCAGCAGTGGCCTCCCTG
>CAYGBP010000090.1:7005-10667 GCA_964348105.1 uncultured Nitrospirota bacterium | reverse complement strand
CGATCAGGCAAGGCCTACCCGAAGCCTAGAGGATAAGTCGGTTGGTGCGATTAGTGTCAGTCCGGAGGGCTAGGGGAGGCAATGGCCTAGAGAGGAGAGAGGGAAAAACATAAGGATGTGGGCGGGTCCTGTCCTCGGGGCGTTCCCCCTCGGCCACCCGCCCACCTTCGATTTGATAGCTTCGGGCAGGGGCTGCTTTCTCGGCACGGGCTCGGCTGCGGTTACGGTCCTCGCCGGAGCATTTGTATGTGGGGGCCCGTGCGGTGCAGTAGCTGCTCCGACCTGCCTGCCGGCAGGCAGGCGAGACGTCCGCCTTACCAGTCCCGGCCCGAAGCTGTGAATTTCTAGCCGGATTGACGGAATGCACTGGCCAAATTTTTCAGCAGGCAATGGCCTGGGGAGGGGGGAGGGAATGATAAAGATGAAAGGGTGTGTGAAGGGGTGGGCTTGACAGTGGGAGAGGGGGGCGGGTAATGTAAAGTCATGTCGGAGAAGGCGAAAATCGGGTTCGTCAGCCTGGGATGCGCCAAAAATCAGGTGGATTCCGAGGTGATGCTGGGCGCGCTGTCACGGGCAGGGTTCGAGCTGATCCGGGAGGAAGAGCAGGCGGATGTGCTGATCGTGAACACCTGCGGGTTCATCGACCGGGCCAAGCAGGAGTCGATCGATACGATCATCGAGCTCGGGGATTACAAGAAGACCGGCCGGTGCCGGGTCCTGATCGCCACCGGATGCCTCACGGAGCGCTACCGGGAGGAGCTTTTAAGAGAGCTGCCCGAGCTGGACGCGATCGTGGGGACCGGGGATTTTCCGCAGATCGCCGGCCTCTGCCGAAAGCTCCTGTCCGATCGCAACGGCCACGCGGCCGGACCGGTGCAGTGGACGGGCTCGCCCACCTTTCTGTACGGCCCGGAGACGCCCCGGCTGCGGATCGGGCCGCGGCATTCGGCCTATATCAAGGTTTCCGAAGGCTGCCATCGCACCTGCTCGTTCTGCATCATTCCCGGGATTCGCGGCACGCTTCAGAGCCGTCCGGTGGAGTCGATCCTGGAGGAAGCGCGGCGGCTGGCCGACGAGGGGGTGAAGGAGATCAATCTCATCGCCCAGGACATGAGCGGCTTCGGTATCGACACGGGGCGGCGGGGCGAGCTGATCCGCCTGCTCGAAAAGCTGGCGCGCGTGCGGGACATTCGCTGGATCCGGCTGCTCTATCTCTACCCGCACCGGTTCCCGGCCGGCCTGATCGAGCTGATGGCCTCCGAGGAAAAGATCTGCAATTATATCGACCTTCCCCTGCAGCATATCGACGACGAGATGCTGCGGCGGATGAACCGGGGAGGGGACGGGCGGGAGATCCGGAATCTCCTGGACCGGATCCGAAAGCACCTGCCCGATGCGGTCCTGCGGACGACCTTCATCGTGGGATTTCCGGGAGAGACGGAGAAGCAGTTCGGACCGCTACTCGATTTCGTGAAGGAAATCCGGTTCGACCGGGTGGGCGTCTTCACCTATTCGCCCGAGGAGGGGACGACGGCCTTTCCGCTGGGCGATCCCGTGGCCGCCGATACCAAGGAGCGGCGTAGGGAGCGGCTGATGCGCCTTCAATCCCGGATCGCCCTGGAGAAGAATACCGCCCTGATCGGCTCGGTCCGCGAGGTCCTGGTGGACGGGGTGTCATCCGAGACGGAGCTGCTGTTGGAGGGCCGGTGGGGCGGCCAGGCGCCCGAGATCGACGGGAAGGTCTATATGAACGAAGGAACGGCCGCGCCGGGCGAGATGGTGCCGGTCGAAGTTACGCAGGCCGCGCCCTACGACCTGGTGGGGCGGGTCGTCAGCGCTTCACAACCCCGATCAGACTGTTCGTCTCGTCCAGCCCGTCGACTGTTGCGCCCAGCCTGAGCATCTTCTGTAGATAATCCACGGCAGGCTTCGAGATCACCTCACCGGGGACCAGGACCGGGACACCCGGCGGATACACGGTGACAATTTCGGTGCTGACGGCGTCGACCGCCGTTTCGATGTCGATGTATTCGGTGTCGGAGAAGAAGGCTTCGCGGGGGGTCATGGCCGTCTTGTTGCCGAAGACGGGGAAACCGACTTCGCGGGAGTCCGCCCTGTTTTCCTCCCGGTAATGCTTTCCCGAAATTTCTTTAAGGGCATCCACCAGGCGCATCAGGTCGTCCCGGCGATCGCCGATGCTGACGATGACCAGGATGTGGAAGGGATCGGCCATCTCGACCTGGATGCTGTATTCATTGCTTAAAATCTGCGAGACCTGAAAGCCGGTCAGGCCCAGGTCGGCCACCGAGATGGTCAGCTTGGTGACGTCCAGGTCGGCCATGCTCGAAAACAGGTTGGCCCGGGCCTTGTCGCGCCCGAAGCAGAACAATCCCGGAATCTTGTTGATCCGGCTTCGGGCGTCCTCCGCCAGCTTGATGGCCTTGTCCAGAAGCTTTTCGCCCTCCGTGGCCATCTGCATCCTGGCCAGGTCCAGCGAGGCCATCAGGATATAGGAAGGGCTGGTGGTCTGGACGAACCGAAGGACGCTGGAGAGCATGGTGAGATTGATCCGAGCGGCGCGGGCGTGAAGGATCGAGGCCTGCGTCATCCCGCCGACGATCTTGTGCGTGCTCTGAACGCACAGATCGGCCCCCGCCTCCATGGCCGAGATGGGCAGATCCGGATGAAACTTCAAATGAGGGCCATGTGCCTCGTCCACGAGGACCGTGATCCCCTTATCATGGGCGTAGGCGATGATCCGCTCCAGATCGGAGCAGACGCCATAGTAGTTCGGGCTGGTCAGGAAGATGACCTTGGCTTCCGGATGCTGGTCGATCGCCTGGCGGGTTTCCTCGAAGCTCACGTTCATGGTGATTCCCATATGCTCGGCCAGCCGCTCGGGGAAAAAGATGGGCTGGGCCCCGCTGAGGATCAGGGCGGCGAGGACCGATTTGTGGGCGTTTCGCGCCACCAGGGCGCTGTCGCCCGGATCGCAGGTCCCCAGCACCATGGCATGGTTGCCGCCCGTCGTCCCGTTGACCAGGAAGTAGGAGCGGTCCGCCCCGTAGGCCTTTGCGGCCAGCTCCTGGGCCTCCTTGATCACGCCCTTGGGCTTGTGCAGGGAGTCCACCTCGTCCAGGGTGGTCAGGTCGATCGAGAAGATCTTCGGGCCGACGAATTTACGAAAGCGGGTGGAAATGCCCTTGCCGCTCTTGTGGCCGGGGGTGTGGAAGGACACCTTGCGTCGCTCCGCAAGGTTGACCATCGCGTCGAAGAGGGGTGTTTTGAGTTGCTCGTCAAGATCCATCGAGGGCCCGGCTCACGGTTAACGCTTCACGGCCGGTCACCAGGCGCCGGGAAGCGCAAACAATGCAGGATATCAATTGTATGTATAGAGCGGGTGGTTATCCTCAATAATCCGGGTCCCTTTCGCAAGGGCCTCACGGGTATGCTTGCCGAGCTTGTACTGTCCCTGGTGGGTCTCGCCGTCGAAGTACTGCAGCCCGCCCTTCAGGCGGGTCGCAATGGCCTTGTCCACATCCTCGCGTGAAGGCTGGCGGGGATCGACGGTGTTGGATGCCGCGATGAATCCCCAGGGCAGGCCGAAGGAGGGAATCCAGGCCTCGTAGGGCACCGCGATGGGAAAGACGGATTTGATGGTC
>CAYGBP010000090.1:6583-6995 GCA_964348105.1 uncultured Nitrospirota bacterium | reverse complement strand
TCAAAACAGGTGTGCGCCGTCGTGCCGGCCTGCAGCGTGATCAGGCCGTTGGGCGTGAGCCGCTTCTGGACCAGGTTGTAGAACTCTTTCGTATACAAAAGATAGGCGGGGCCTTCCACGACCGGCTCCGAGATGTCGATCACGATGATGTCGTAGCGGTCCTGGGACTCCTCCAGGACCTTGCGGGCGTCCAGGAACTTCACCTCGGCGCGCGGGTCGTCGAACGAGCCCTGATGCAGCTGGGGGAGGTGCTTCTTGCAGCTTTCCACCACCTCCTGATCGATGTCCACCATCATCGCGTGCTCGACCGAACGGTGCCGCAGCACCTCCCGCAAGGTGGCTCCTTCGCCGCCCCCCACCACGAAGACCCGTTTGGGGTCGGGGTGGGCCAGCATGGCGGGGTGGACCAGCG
>CAYGBP010000090.1:0-6573 GCA_964348105.1 uncultured Nitrospirota bacterium | reverse complement strand
GGGTGCAGGATGAGGGCCGGGTGCACCAGAGCCTCGTGGTAGATGAACTCGTCCTTCTCGCTGGACTGGATCTTGCCGTCCAGGACGAGACAGAGGCCGTATCCGCCCGTGTCCATGATCTCCACCTGCTGAAACTTGGTCTGCTTGGAGAACAGGACGGTCTTGATCCCGTGAACGTGCCCCTCGTCGGGGCTCAGGATGTCAAGGAACCATTTGTAGCTCTTTTGCTCTTGCATAGGCGTCTGGATCCCCTTTGGTGGCTTTGTGGGGCAGCTTGACGTTTCCTTTCGTGGAAAGGACGCCCCGTTTGACCTCGATGATGGAAGGTTGTTTGGAGTTGAACTTCTCGATCAGGCTGTTGGCGGCGATCTCCGGCTTCAGGGTGTCTCCGCAGGTGAAGATGTCGACCGCCGCGTATCCGTACTCGGGCCATGTGTGCACGGCCAGGTGTGATTCCGCGATCACGACCACGCCGCTGATCCCGAAGGGGCTGAACTTGTGAAAGTGGGTTTTGATGATGGTAGCCTTGGCTGCCTTCGCTGCTGCAACCAGAATCTCTTCGACCTTCTTCAGATCGTTGAGGACTTTGGAGTTGCAATTGCGCAACTCCACCAGCAAATGCATCCCTAGAGCATGCAATCTGTTTGCCCCCTTTCGTGAAATCGGGCACATGCCCATGTTATGTTTTTGTTGATTCTGAGCACCTCCTATTGCTTGAGGTTTGGTGAAACATACCGTAAATCAATAACCCGCGAAACCCATCGCTCCCGGAGATTGACCGGGAGCCGCCCAACAATGAGTCCGGTCACAAATTCTTTGTAAATATAACGCAATAATTTAATTTGTCAAGAAAAAAAAAGACTTCGGACGAAATTTTCGGCCGCGGCGCGCCGGATCGGAGTCGGGACGACGCGGCGATCGGAGACGACGCGTGCGAAGCGGCGCGAGAGGCGACGGCGATTCTGACTCAACGCCGAGGCGTGATCGCGTCGCTCGTTTTCCTTGACACCCTCGGGGGGGGATGTTAGAATAGCGCCAATTTTTCAAGCGTTATAAGCAGAATCCTCGTTCGGTCGCTGACAGCGTCGGGCGTATGACGGGCCGGTCTTTCCCGGTCGGGCCGCGGCGTCCGCAGTCGAAATGATTGTGCCGACCACACTTCAGACTCCCGCGTTCGGTGAGCAGTCTTCCCGGAGAATCCCACGGCGAAGGGGCGGGATTCCCGGCCGTTTCCCGGCCGCGCGGGGCAACCCCGCTCCGCGCCCGCCGGAATGCCCTCGGTGAATCGCTGGGCCTTTAACCTGGCGACGGGGTTCGGCTCCGGCTACAGTCCCGTCGCACCCGGAACGGCCGGAAGTCTGGTCGGTGTTCTGATCTACCTGGCGTTATTCCGGTTCATCCCATTGCCGGTCGGCCTGATTCTCATGGGCGGCCTCTTTCTGGCGGCGGTACACGCCTGCGGCGTGGCGGAGACCGTATCGCGGGAGAGGGATCCCGGCATCATCGTCATCGACGAGATTTACGCCATGATCCTGATCTTGATGATGATGCCCCGGGCGGGCTATCTGCTCCCGGCCCTGATCGTGTTCCGGGTCCTGGACGTGGTCAAGCCTTTTCCGGCCCGCTGGGTGGAGAACCGGCTGGGAGGCGGATGGGCCGTCATGATGGACGATCTGGTGGCCGCCGCGTACACGCTGGTCATACTGTACGGCGCCGACCTGATGCTGACGCGGGGGGCTCCTTGAAGGCCGAGCTGATCATGATTGGCTCGGAGCTTCTCCTCGGTGGCTTGCCGGAGACCAACTCGAACTATCTGGTGAGGGAGCTGGCCGGGCTCGGGATCGAGGTTCGCTACAAGACGGTGGTCGGGGACGACGAGCGGGGCATCGCGGCCGTGCTGAGGCAGGCCCTGGAGCGGAGCGATCTGGTGGTGACGACCGGCGGGTTGGGGGCCACCGACGACGATCTGACGAAAAAGGTGGTGGCCAAGGTCGCCCGGCGCCGGCTGGTCCTGCGGGAGGACCTGCTGGCGGGGCTCAGGGAGAAGCTTCAAGAGCGGGGCGGGCGGGGACCGTCGCCGATCTCCAAGGCCTACGAGCGACAGGCCCTGCTCCCTTCACGGGCGCAGCTCTTCGAAAACCCGGTGGGGACCGCCCCGGGATTCGCCCTGGAGGTGGAGGGCGGGCGGGTGGTGGTGTTGCCGGGCGTGCCGCACGAAATGAAGCGCATGTTCGAAATATCCGTCCGGGATTACCTGGCCAGGGCTTCCCGCGTCGCCCGGCCCATCGCGAGCCGCGTCATCCGGACCTTTCGCCTGAAGGAGGCGCAGGTCAACGACGCGGTCAGGGACCTTTTCGACCGGCCGCAGGGCGTCCGCCTGGGATTGGTGGCGGGTGCGTCGGGCGTCGACGTCCATATCGTGCCTCAGGCGGAGCGGGGCCGAGCGGAGGCGCCCGATCTGACGGCGCTGGCCGCCGCCGTGAAGGAGCGCCTGGGCGATGCGGTCTACAGCGACGACGGCCGGGACTTGGAGCAGGTTCTGGGCGCGGCCCTTGCGGAGCGGGGATTGAAGATCGCCGTGGCCGAATCCTGCACGGGCGGGCTGATCGGACACCGGTTGACGGCCGTCCCGGGCAGCTCGGCCTATTTCGAGTGGGGCGTGGTCTGTTACAGCGACCGGTGCAAGGAGGAGGTGGTGGGCGTTCCCCAAAACCTGATTGCCCAGTTCGGAGCGGTCAGTGTCCAGGTGGCGACTGCCTTGGCGGAGGGGATCCGGGGACGCGCGAAAGCGGATCTGGGCCTCGGCGTGACGGGCATCGCCGGCCCGGGAGGGGGCAGCGAGGCCAAGCCGGTGGGTCTGGTCTATTTCGCCCTGGCCCATTCCGGCCGTACGATCTGCGAATCAGGCCGGTATTCCGGCGACCGGGAATTCTTGAAGATGCGGTTCTCTCAGGCGGCGATGGACCTGGTCAGAAGACACCTCGGCTTATGAATGAAACCGTCAGGAGCTTCGTGGCGATCGAGTGCCCGGAGGCGATCAAGCAGGCGATGGTGAAGATTCAGGACGAGATTCGGAAAGGCGGCGGCCCGCGCGGAGGGCATGGCGATGCGTCGGCTGGAATCAGTTGGACCCGGACCGGCGGGTTTCATCTGACCCTGAAATTTTTCGGAGACCTTCCGCAATCCCGTGTATCCGAGGTGGGGGAGGCCATCGGAGCGGTGGCGGGAGCGTTTCGGCCGTTCGAGGTCTTCCTGGAAGGCGCGGGTGTTTTTCCTCACCCGAAGGCTCCCCGCGTACTCTGGGTCGGGATCCGGTCCGGGGGCGATGAGCTGTCCCGGCTTCAGACCGCGATCGAAGAGCGGCTCGAGGCGCTCGGGTTCGGCCGGGAGACCCGGCCGTTCAGGCCGCACCTGACCCTGGGGCGGATCAGGCAGGGCGGCGGCAGGGGGGGAAGGTCTTCGCCCGGAAAGGTGTTCGCGGAGTGGTCGGAGAGGAACCGCGAAACGCGGTTCGGGACTTTTTCGGTTCGGGAAGTGGTTCTGATGAAGAGCGACCTGCAGCCCGGCGGGGCGGTCTATACGCCGCTGTCGGTCCGGGGCCTGGCGTCGGCCTGAGCCCCCCGGGGGGATGCCGGCGCGAATTGAAACCTTTGTTATACTTACTAAGGAGAACGCCATGGCGGAGCGAGAAAGTGGAAGGTCGAAGGCATTGGATCTGGCGATTTCCCAGATTGAAAAGCAGTACGGAAAGGGTTCGATCATGCGGCTGGGCAAAGGGGATGCCGTGGAAGATATCCCCGCGATCTCGACCGGCTCCCTGACCCTGGATATCGCCCTGGGGATCGGCGGATTCCCGAGAGGGCGGGTCATCGAGATCTTCGGGCCGGAATCCTCCGGAAAGACCACGCTTTCTTTGCAGGCCCTGGCCTGCGCGCAGAAGGCGGGAGGGACGGCGGCCTTTATCGATGCCGAGCATGCCCTGGATGTTCAGTACGCCAAGCGGCTGGGCGTGAACGCGGATGACCTGCTGGTGGCCCAGCCGGACACGGGGGAGCAGGCCCTGGAGATCGCCGAGACGCTGGTGCGAAGCGGCGCCGTGGATCTGATCGTCGTCGATTCCGTGGCGGCGCTCGTCCCGCGCGCCGAGCTGGAAGGCGAGATGGGCGAGGCCCATATGGGGCTGCAGGCGCGCCTGATGTCCCAGGCCCTGCGAAAGCTCACGGCCACGATCAGCAAGTCGCACACCACCGTCATCTTTATCAACCAGATCCGGATGAAGATCGGGGTGATGTTCGGCAACCCGGAGACCACCACGGGCGGCAACGCCCTCAAGTTTTATGCATCGATGCGCCTGGACATCCGCCGGATCGAGACGCTCAAGGACGGCCAGAACGTCGTGGGCAACCGGGTCAGGGTCAAGGTGGTCAAGAACAAGATGGCGCCGCCCTTCCGGCAGGCCGAGTTCGAGGTGATGTTCAACCAGGGCATCTCCAGGCCGGCCGAGATCATCGATCTGGGGGTGGACAAGGGAATCCTGGACAAAAGCGGCGCCTGGTATTCTTATCAAGGGGAGCGGATCGGTCAGGGGCGGGATCAGGTCAAGGAGTACCTGAAGACCCACCCCGAGACGGCCGATGAGATTGAAGCGAGGATCAAGGAGGCATCCGGCTTAACGAAGAAGGCGGCCGAGGAAAAACGCGGTGCCTCGGCCGGGGAGCGCCCGGGCGCGAAACCGGTACCGGTCGGCAAGTAACACGAGCCAGGGTCCGAATTTTCGGGCCGATGCCTTCCGGGTGCTCCGCCGTTTCAGGGCACAATTCTAAAATAAGGAAGGGGTCGACCCATGAAAATTGAGGACCTTTTAAAGGTTTCGGTCGAGAAAAAGGCGTCGGACGTCCATTTGAAGGTGGGCAACAGCCCGATCATCCGGCTGGACGGCCAACTGGCGCCGTACGAGGCGATTCCCAAGCTCACGCAGGAGGACGCCATCTCCATCGCCTTTTCCATCATGAATAACTACCAGAAGCAGCGCTTCAAGGAGCGCTCGGAGGTGGACCTCGCCTACAGCGCCCCCGGTCTGGGCCGGTTCAGGGTCAACATCTTCCAGCAGCGTGGGAGCATCGGGATGGTCTTCCGGGTGATTCCCACCAAGATCCTGAGCGTCGAGGAGCTGGACCTGCCGACCGTGGTGGAGAAGCTGGCGTTGGAGGCCAGGGGCCTGGTCCTGGTGACCGGGACGACGGGAAGCGGAAAGTCGACCACCTTGGGCGCGATGCTGGACTTCATCAACCGGAATCGCACGACGAATATCATCACGATCGAAGATCCCATCGAGTTCCTGCACCGGGACCGCAAGAGCATCGTCAATCAGCGGGAAGTGGGGTCGGACACGGAGTCTTTCGGGGTGGCCCTGCGAAGCGCGCTTCGGCAGGATCCGGACGTGATCCTGGTGGGCGAGATGAGGGATTTTGAAACGATCTCCACGGCCCTGGTGGCGGCGGAAACGGGGCACTTGGTCATGAGCACGTTGCACACGGTGGACGCGGTGGAGACGATCAACCGGATCATCTCGGTCTTTCCGCCTTACCAGCAGAAGCAGATCCGGCTGCAGCTCGCCTCGGTGCTCAAGGGGATCATCTCGATGCGCCTGGTTCCGCGGGCGGACGACAAGGGCCGCGTGCCGGCGGTGGAGGTGATGATCGCCACGCAGACGATCCGGGAGTGCATCATCGATCCGGAGCGGACCCGCAAGATTCACGACGTGATCGCGGCGGGGGCCACCCAGTACGGGATGCAGACCTTTGATCAGTCCCTCTACAGCCTGTATCAGAAAAAGTTGATTACCTATCAGGAGGCGCTGCAGTGGTGCACCAACCCGGACGACTTCGCGCTTCGGGTCAAGGGCATCCAGTCCACATCGGATGTGGCCATGGGAGGCGGGGCCAAGGGGGCCTCGCGATCCGACGATAACCCGTTCAAGATTGAACGGTTCGCCAAGTAGGCGGCGGAGGTGTGAGACGGGCCGGTTGCGCCCGGGACGGCCCGCCGCGATGCGGCGCGACAGCGCTCGATCCAGGCAAGAGTCCGGATCAGGGGCCGGGACCGGGGCAAATTCGGCAGTCATATGATGAAATCGGGTGAGATTCGGGATGGCTTTTGCGATTTCTTCGTCGGCAAGGGACACACCCTTGTGCCCAGCTCGCCCATTATTCCACTCAAAGATCCCACCCTTCTGTTTACCAACGCGGGCATGGTCCAGTTCAAGGATGTCTTCCTGGGACAGGACAAGCGGAGCTATGTCCGGGCGGTGTCCTCCCAGAAATGCATGCGGGCCGGTGGCAAGCACAACGACCTGGAAAACGTGGGCTGGACCGCCCGGCACCACACCTTCTTCGAGATGCTGGGCAACTTTTCCTTCGGAGATTATTTCAAGAAGGATGCGATCGCCTACGGCTGGGAGCTTCTGACCGAAGTCTGGGGCCTTCCCAAGGACAAGCTCTGGATTACGATCTTTCAGGACGATGAGGAGGCGCATGAACTCTGGACCCGGATCGGCGTTCCAGCCAGCCGGAT